>JBKJMH010000025.1:0-23420 GCA_046596625.1 Vicinamibacterales bacterium
GCGGCCAGGCGTGGCCACCGGGCTGGCGTGGACCGAGGCGGGGGGTGACGTGCTGTTCGTCGAAGCCAGCCTGCTTCCGGCCGGACACCACAACCTGATCCTCACCGGTCAGCTGGGTAGCGTGATGCAGGAGTCGGCTCGCGCCGCGCTCAGTCACGTCCGTGCCACCTCGAAGGAACTGGGCATCGACCCCGACATCCTCGACAAGCACGACCTGCACGTGCACGTGCCGGCAGGCGCCATCCCGAAGGACGGGCCGTCGGCCGGTGTCACCATGGCTACCGCCATCGTCTCAGCGCTGAGGAACCAGACCGTGCGTGAAGACGTGGCGATGACGGGCGAGATCACGCTCAGCGGCCTCGTGCTTCCCGTCGGCGGCATCCGCGAGAAGGCGCTGGCGGCGAAACGCTTCGGCATCAAGACGCTCATCCACCCGTCGCGCAACAGCGCGGATGTGGCCGAACTGCCGCCCGAAGTGAAGGCGCAGATGACGTTCGTGCCCGCCGCCACGCTCGACGACGTGCTGAAGGTCGCGCTGCCCAAAGGATCGTGAGATCGCGCCTGATCTTCTACATCTCGGGCCACGGCTTCGGCCACGCGTCACGCGACATCCAGATAATCAACGCGCTCGCACGGCGTGAGCCGAACCTCCGCGTGGTGCTGCGCACCATGGTGCCCGAATGGTTCCTGCGTTCGTCGCTCACGACGACCGTCGAGATCATCGCCGGCGACACTGACGTCGGCGTGGTGCAGCCGGACAGCCTGTCGATCGACGAGGCCGCCACCGCACGACGCGCCGCGGCGTTCTATGCCCGGTTCGACGAGCGGGTGGCGCGAGAAGTGGAGCTGATCCGCACGCTCGAGCCGTCGCTCGTGGCGGGCGACATCCCGCCGCTGGCGTTTGCGGCGGCGTCTGCCGCGGGTGTCCCCTCCGTCGCCATCAGCAACTTCACCTGGGACTGGATCTACGGCGGCTTCCACGGGTTCGACGCGCTCGCGCCAGGCGTGCGCGCGCTCATCGTCAAGGCAAATGCACTGGCCACGCACACACTGCGGCTTCCGTTCGCCGGCGGCTTCGCGTCGATGCGGAACGTCGAAGATGTGCCGCTGGTGGCGCGACGCGCGACGCTCGCGAAGGCCGAGACTCGCGGCCGCCTCGGGCTGGCCAGCGACCGGCGGATCGTGCTGGCCTCGTTCGGCGGGCATGGCGGCAACATCCCGCTCGAACGCGCGGCCGACAACGACCGCTTCCAGCTGGTAGCCACCGACTACGAAGTTGGCGCGCACGTCCCTCCGCACCCGAACCTGCGTGTGGTGTCTGCCGAAGAGATGCGCCGCTGCGACGCGACCTACACCGACCTCCTCGCCGCGTCGGACGTCGTCGCCACGAAACTCGGGTACGGCATCGTGTCGGAGTGCCTGATGAACGGTGTGGCGCTGCTCTACACGCTCCGCGGACGCTTCATCGAACAGGACACCTTCATGCGCGAGATGCCGGCGGTGATGCGCAGCCTGCACATCAGCACGGACGACCTGCGCGAGGGCCGATGGGCCGAGTCGGTGGATAGCCTGCTCGCCCAGCCGGCACCGCCGCGCCCGCCGAGCGCTGATGGTGCCGAGGAGGTGGCGACGCGGATGATCGAGATGGCGGGCGGCGCGAGGCGCACCTGAAGGTGCGCGGCTACGACTGACGACTTGCGACTACCTGTTATACCCCGCCCTGATACGCAGCAATTCGAGTGGCACGGCGATCATCGCGCCGAGACCGAGCTTCGACCCACTTACTTCCGTCCAGCGCGACAGCGGCACTTCGCAGGCGGCGTCCATGCCGTCGAGGCCGATGGCATTGCGAAGCCGCACCAGCATCTCGAGGTCGAACAGCCAGCGCGTGAGGAACGGCTGCCCGAAGAAGACATCGACGGTGTCACGGCGGAACAGCTTCGCGCCGCACTGAGAGTCGTAGACCGAGAGCCCGAGGATGCCGCTCGCGCACGCCGCGAAGAGGCGGCCAAGGACGTGGCGCGATATGCGACGGTCGATGGTCGAGCCGAGGCGTTTCACCCGCGACCCCATGGCGAGGCGACAGCTCGGGTGCTCGAGCAGCGCCGCACGCAGGTGGTCGACTTCGGAGAGCGGGGTGGAGAGGTCGGCGTCCCAATAGCCGATGAACGGCCAGGGACCAGCGTCGCAGGCGTGCCGGACACCGGCACGAACCGCTTCAGCCTTGCCGCCATTCGGGGAGACCGGCACCACCAGCACGCGATCGGGCCGTTGCGCCTGCAGGCATTGCAGCACCGCGAGCGTGCCGTCCCGACTGCCGTCGTCGACCAGGCAGAGCGAGACGTGCGCATGCGAGTCGAGGAATGCCAGCAGCTCCGTCGTCGGCAGCCGCTGCTCCTCGTTGTAGCAGGGAACGACTAGACAGACGTCCGGCATACGGCGAAGTGTGACAGACCCGGCAGACGGATGCCGAGGGCGAGCAGGGTCAGCGAGAGCCGCCCATCGAGTTCGAGCACCGCGGCCATGACGCGAGCAGCGGCTTCGCCGCCACGCCAGCGCGCCAGCCCGGTCGGCGGCGACTGCGCCGGCGGCGCGAGCCGTTCGCGAACCACTTGCACGATGCGCAGCGGCACGAGGCTGGTGAACAGATGACCGGCCGACAGCGGTGCGAGTCGCGCCGAATCGAGCAACGCGCCGAACTCGGCAAACGAGTAGCGGCGGTAGTGGCCCAGGAAGCGGTCGTGCGAACAGAACAGCGCACCGTAGGCGGGAACGGTGATGAGGAACCGTGTGGCCGCAGTGCCGAGCGGCCCGCTCGCCAGCCCGCGCAGCATGCCGCGGTCGTCCTCGACGTGTTCGAGCACGTCCATCAGCAGCACCAGCGACGCCGGGCGTGCAGCGGGCACTTCGCCGGTCGACGCGAACAGCGCGACGTTGCTCACGGTCATGCGGCTGGCGAACGTCTCGATCAGCTCGGGCGTAAACGCGCTATCCACCGCGTAGAACTGGACGCGCGGATAGACACGCGCGAGCGACTCGACCACGAACGTGTCGCCGCAGCCGACATCGAGCACGACGTCGCCATCGCCGAGCGGCGCATGCCGCGCAATCAGGCGCGACACCAGCGCCAGCCGCGCGCGCTCCCAGGGGTGACGCGACGTCTGCGCGGACCCACCGGACTTCACCTCGACCAGATCCATCGTATCCGCCCCTCAGTCCATCGCCCTGAGCCGCGACTCCGGACTGCACGCGGCGAACGGGCCGGGCAGCAGCAGGACGGTGTCGAGGAAGGTCACTATCGGCGGTGCGACGCCGCCAGGCAAAGCGAGCCGGCCGCCGCGCGAGCGCAGCCATTCCTCCCAAACGGCGTCGCTCAACAACAACGGTCGCAGTGCTGCCGGGTCGTAGAGGTGACGGGCAATCGCCGGATCGATCGCCACGGCGCCGGTTGTCCACGGCTGCACACGCCGGAAGTTGTAGTAGAGCGGGTGCCAGATTCCCTGTGGGATATCGACGAACAGTCCGACATGCTTGCCGAGCCGCTGCTGCACGTCGACCAGGCAGGAGGCGGTGTCGCGCATCGGCGACTTGCCTGACGACAGGCGATCCAGCTGCCCGCGGTACGACTCGAGCGGCATGACGCTCAGCACCAGCAGCGCCACCACCAGGCGAGTCACCCGCGCGCCAGTGCGGGTGAGCAGCGCCAGCAGCACCACCACAGCGAGTGGGCGAAACACGCCGGCGCTCTTGAGCAGCGTGACGCCGTCGCCGCGCAGCCGCACGCCGCCGAAGACGCCGGACCAGATGGCCACCGCCGCGGCTCCCACCATCAGCGCCGATGCGACGCCTCTCGCCGTCGGACTCCGGAACAGCGAGGCCACCCGCGGCATCGGCCGCGCGACGACGTCTTCAGCCCACTCGAACAGCTTGCGGAGCTGCACCGGCGCCAGCATCACCACCAGTGCCACTGCGTACCCGGCCGCCAGTGCCAGCGGCGGCAGGAACGGATAGGCGTAGTGATAGAGCTTCGACGTGCCGGCCGAGATGATGGCCAGCGGCACGGCGGCCCAGAGCAGGACGACAGAACCTTCGAGCCAGCGGCGGCGCAGCGTCTGCGCGAGCAGCACGAGCAGGCCGGTCACCATCAGCCACTGCGTCTTCTCCCGCACGAACTCGTCCCAGCTCGCCTGCAGGTAGTAATACCAGGGGTGCAGGTGCGCCGGCACGAGCGTGCCGGTCAGCCGCCGCAGCACGTGTTCGCCGAGAATGGTGTCCCAGAACAGCCAGCCAAAGCGCACGTGCGCGTAGATGAACCACGGCGCCACCAGCGCGACGACGAGCCCGGCCAGCCCGAGCCACAGGCGCCACTCGATCAGCAGGCGGTTCCGAAGCCGCGACGACCCGAACACGATGAGGCCGAGCGTGAACGGCAGGAAGAGTGCCGCAACGAACTTCGTCATGAAGCCGAGGACGAAATACAGCGACGCCCACAGCGCATGCCGCCGGCGTCCGTGCTGGTCGTCGAGCGCCGTCCAGCGCAGGAAGTGGAAGACGCCCGCGCAGTAGCTGAGCACGAGCGACGCTTCCATGTTGTTCGTGCGCAGCCCGTGCTCGAACACCAGCGGCCAGTTGATGAACAGCAGCAGCACGGCCACGCCGCCGCACACCGGCCCGGCGAGCAGCGTGCCGAGGGCGAAGACGTAGACGAACGCGAGGCTTCCCGCCAGGGCGTCCGTCGCGCGCATGCCGAAGAGGGAATGCGGCAGCACACCCGCCTTCATCGGCAGAGCGACGAGCCAGAACTTCAGCGGCGGCTTTTCGAGGAAGACGACCGTCTCGCTCGGGCTGCTCTTCGGTTCGAGCCAGTCACCGATTTCGAGGATGCGTTCGACAGCGAAGGAGTAGATGGCTTCGTCGGTTTCGAGATCGGGACGACCGAGGCCGACGAACAGCGGCAGGCAGAAGGCGACGAGGATGAAGGCCAGCCACAGCCGGCTCAGCCTCAGGCCTTGATGCAAGTGACGAGCGACCAGATCCTCGGGATGTTGATCTTCTCGATGGAGACGGGCTTGAGGTCTGCCTGAGCGAGGAACGCCGGCAGGTCGAGGTCGGACTTGAAGCCGATGTGGACGGTGAACGGCGAGATCGCGCGCTCGATCCAGGCCAGCAGCGGATTCGGACTCAGGAAATGGTTGAGGACGATGACCTTGCCGCCGGGACGGCACACACGCACCATCTCACGCACCACCCCGACCGGGTCGGGCACGACGCTGATCAGGTACGGCGCGTAGACGATATCGAAGGTGTCGTCGGCGAACTTCATGTGCGCGGCGTCCATCTCGAGCAGGCGGACATTGTTGATGCCCTTGCGCGAGACGCGCTCGCGCGCCTTCTCCAGCATGGAATCGGACAGGTCGATGCCGGTGACGTGGCAATCGCGCGGATACAGGGTGCAGTTGATGCCGGTGCCGACGCCGACCTCGAGCACCGCGTCGTTGCTGCGAATGCCCATGCGTTGCAGCGCCTGGACACGCCCGGGGTGCAGGGCCGGGCCGAAGGTGAAGTCGTAGGTGGAGGCGAGCTTTTCGTAGACGCGCGCGACGAAGTCGTTTTCGACGACGGTGACCGAGAGCGCCCTGGTGGCGATATCGGACCCAACGATCTCGTCGTGTTCGGAGTGCGGCGACTCGAATAGCGGCATCAAAAGCCTCGGCGTTTGCGGAAGGGTTCCGTAGGTCAGTCGATACAGACGCCCCCTGGCCGCGTAGACGATGTCGAGCGACTATACATCCTGTTCCTCAGCGAAGTCCATCGAGGACGCCGAGCGCCGCGTCGATGTTGCCGGTCTGGGTCGACACCTGAATTCCCTGCACCAAGTGCCGCAGCCCGGCGGCAATCTCGCGGGCGATGGCAATGCCTTCGGCCAGCGCCGCGTCCTGACCGTCCGCCCTGCGCATCCGCTCCATGAGCGCATCGGGCACGCGCACCCCGGGCACTTCGTTCGCGACGAACTCGGCATTGCGCGCTGAGTCGAACGGGAAGATGCCGGCGATGACCGGCAGCCCGGCCGTGGCGATACGCGCCAGGAACGGCTCGAACGCCGCCAGATCGAACACCGGACGCGTGATGACGAACTCGGCGCCGGCCTCGACCTTGTACTCGAAACGGCGGAGTTCCTCGTCCATGTTCGACGCAGCCGGGTTCACCGACACGCCGACGTGGAAGGCCGTGGGCGCCCCGATCGGCTGTCCGCCGATGTCGCCACCGTGGTTCAGGCGGGTGACGAGGTTCGTGAGGCCGATCGAGTCGACGTCGAATACCGCCGTCGCGTCCGGGTAATCGCCGACACGGCCGGGGTCGCCGGTGATGAGCAGCAGGTTCCGCAGGCCGATGGCGTGGGCACCGAGCAGGTCCGACTGGATGCCGAGCAGGTTCCGGTCGCGGCAGGCGTAGTGCAGCACCGTCTCGATGCCGGCCTGCTGCTCGACGAGCAGCGCCAGCGCGAGGGCGCTCAGGCGGGCGCCGGCGCGCTGCCCGTCCGGGATGTTCACGACGTCGACACCGTAGCGCTTGAGTTCGCGGGCGCGCTGGATGGCCGGCTCGGCCTCGAAGCCGCGCGGCGGCAGCAGTTCCACGCCGAGCACGAAGGTGCCGTTGGCCAGCGACCGGGCGAGATGCGACTTCTGCTCGCGCGGCACCGGCGGCGCCACGATGACCGCTGACGACTTCACCGCCACGCGCGGCGTGCTGACCTCGGTGTGCGCGGCCTGCGCGCCACGCACGGCCGCCTTCATCTGGCGGATGTGCTCGGGCGTCGTGCCGCAGCAACCGCCGACCACCCGCACCCCGTGCAGCACGAAGCGGCGGGCGTATGACGCCATGTACTCAGGCGAGCAGAGGTAGATGTTGCGCCCTTCGACGTCGCGCGGCTTGCCGGCATTCGGCTGCGCCGACAGCTTGAGCGGCGTGACGGCCTCCATGCGCTCGATCGTCTCGAGCATCGGCCCCGGTCCGACAGCGCAGTTGACGCCGATGATCGTGGCGCCCCGCTTCTCCAGCTCCGGCGCGAAGCGCTCGGGCGGCGTGCCGTCGAGCGTGTTGCCGTCTTCCTCCGTCGTCATCTGCGCGATGATCGGCAGGTCCGACACCGCCCGCACCGCGTCGATCGCCGCGCCAATCTCGTTCAGGTCGCGGAAGGTCTCGAGGATGAAGAGGTCGACGCCGCCGTCGGCGAGTGCCGCGGCCTGCTCGCGGAAGTACTCGCGCGCTTCGTCGACACCGGTCTTGCCCCACGGTTCGATGCGAATGCCGAGCGGGCCAATCGCCCCCGCCACGTAGGCGCGGTCGCCGGCGGCGCGCCGGGCAATCTGGGCGCCGGCGATATTGATCTCGCGCAGCCGATCGCCGAGTCCGAACGACGCCAGCTTGATGCGGTTCGCGCCGAAGGTGTTCGTCTCGAGGATGTCGGCACCGGCGAGCACGTACTCCTGATGCACCGCCTCGACCAGCGGCGCCTGCGTCAGGTTCATCGCGTCGAAGCTCTTGTTGATGAACACGCCGCGCGAGTAGAGCATCGTGCCCATCGCGCCGTCACATACCAGTACGCGCTCGGCGAGCGCGTCCATGAATTTCGTCATTGATTCAGTCGTTGATCTGCGTTCAGGTGTCGAGCCGCTCGCAGCGGAAGCTCTCCGCATCGATGAGCAGGTACGACTTGTTCACGACATCGAGCCCGATCGACCGGACGCCCTGCCGCACCGAGTCGGTGAACTCGTGGTGGTGTCCGAACAGGTGCAGGCGCGGCCGCATCGAGGTCAGGACTTCGTTGATCACCGTCTTGCCGGCGTCGATGCGGCGGCCAGCCGGATAGAAGGGGCGCGGCGCTTCGTGGGTCAGGAAGACGTCGATGCCCGTCAGCGCCTTGCACGCGAGCACTTCCTCGCGCACGAAGTGCCGGCGCTTGTCGTCGCGGCTCTTGCCGAGTTTCATCGAACTGGTGCCGGCGCGCTTGCCGCGCGAGGGCGGCAGCAGCGACACCGGCGAGTGGTACCAGCTGGGTGCGAACGTGCCGCCAAGGGCGGCGACTCGCCACGGCCCGACCTCGAGCGGACCGCCGTTCGGAAGATAGTGCAGCGTCGGTGCGGGCGGCTGCCCCGCCATGGCGCTGGCCACGACGTCGAAGTCTTCGTTGTTGCCCTTGATCCAGTAGATCGGCTGCGCCGGCGTGAAGTAGGCGCCTTCGTTGCTGGCCATGTCGCCCACCTGCACCCACAGCGTCACGTCGGGGTGCCGCGCCATGATCTCGGCGACTGCGTCGAACGCACCGTGAATGTCGCCTAACGCACCAATCTGCATGGCGGATGAGGGCGGTGAGGGCTTGTGGGGCGGAATCGTCAGACACAGGTGGTCGGCGCGTCCCCGCCTGACCTAGCCGTTGCTGGTGGCTCCGGTTGCGGACGGCACCAGCATGTCGGTCTTGTCCCAGACGAAATCGTCCTTGCTGTAGACGGCGAGTTCGTAGTCCTTACCCATGAAGATCGCGCCGACCGGGCATGCTTCTTCGCAGTAGCCGCAGAAGATGCACCGGGTCTTGTGGATCTGGTACACCGACGCGTAGCGCGGTCCCGCCTGCACGGTTCCGTCGTTCTCGGCCGGTTCCATGTAAATCGCGTCAGCGGGGCACGCCGCCGAGCACAGGCCACAGGCGACGCACTTCTCGAGACCGTTCTCGTCGCGCATCAGCACCTGTTTGCCGCGATACTTCGGGAATACCGGAACTTTCTCCTCCGGATAGTTCACCGTGATCGGCTTCTTGAACATGTGCCGGAAGGTGGTCGCGAACCCGATGATGAAGGGACGAATCACAGCCATTGCTCTCAGTGTACCCCGCCGATAAGATCGAGTAAATCAAGGATGCCCGGCCCACAGTTTCTCTCAGCCGAGCAAGTGCTGCTCACGACACTGGTCGTGAAGCTGGCGGTCATGGCGACGCTGGCCACGATGCTGGTCCGCTACCGGCGGTTCCGGCACATCCTCATCTTCGAACGCCGCGGCTGGGCCGACCGCCTGCTGCTTGCGATGGCCCTTGCCCTCCCGCTCACGGCCGGCATCGCCTCGCGGCTCCTCCTGAACTATAACGCGGCCGATCTCACCCTCGAAGGGGCCTTTGTCGTCGGCCTCATCGCCGGCCCCTATGCCGGCGCCATCGTCGGCGTGCTCGTCGGGCTGCCGCCACTGGCCAACGGCGAGTTCATTGCCCTGCCCTTTGCTGTCGGGTGCGGCTTTGCCGGCGGCGGCCTTCGCGAACTGTGCCCCAAGGAAGCCATCTGGCACTTCTCGCCCTTCATCGTCACGCGACTGCCCGTCCGGGTGTGGGACATGCTGCGGCGCCAGCAGATCGACTGGCAGATCGTCCTGCTCCTCGCACCGGTGGCGCTCGAGCTGATTCGCCAGGCACTCGGCTTCCGCTGGAGCAGCCACCATCGGCTGTTCTACCTGCACCCCGAGCCGTTCTGGACCCTCGCGGTCATCCTGCTGGCCACGGTGCTGACCGTCGCCACGCCAATCAAGATCTGGAACAACGCCCGCATCGAACACCGGCTCGAGGAACAGGAGAAGCTGCTGCTCGCCGCGCGTATCGAGGCGCTCTCGAACCGCATCAACCCGCACTTCCTGTTCAATACCCTGACATCCATCTCGTCGCTCATCCGGACCCAGCCGGACACGGCCCGGATGCTCATCACCAAGCTGTCCGGCCTGCTCCGCCGTCTCATGCGGAGTACCGACCACTTCGTGACGCTGCGCGAGGAGCTCGAATCGATCGACCAGTACCTGGACATCGAGGTGGTGCGCTTCGGCCCGCAACTGCAGGTGGTGAAAGAGGTTGGCGCCGGAACGCTCGACCTGATCGTCCCAAGCATGCTGCTGCAGCCGATTATCGAGAACTCGATCAAGCACGGGCTGACGCGCAAGGTGGGGGGCGGCCGGATTACCATCAGGACCGAACGCCGCGGCGACCGGACCCTGGTCGAGGTACACGATGACGGCCTCGGCATGACGGAGGAACGGCTGGCGGACGCCCTGTCGGGCGGGATCGGCTTGAGCAACGTGAACGAACGCCTGCGCACGATCTACGGAACGGCCTGCACGCTGAAGCTGTCGAGCGTGACCGGCAGCGGCACCACCGTCAGCGTCGAGATCCCCGACCTCGCCCTCTCCGAGCGCATCTCGGCATGACCGACCTGCGCGCCGTTGTCGTCGATGATGAGCAGTTGGCACGGGAGGAACTCAGCTACCTGCTGGGCCAGCTTGGCGGCGTCGATGTGATCGGACAGGCCGGCAACGGGCTCGAAGCGGTCGACACCATCGATCGGCTGCAGCCCGACCTGGTGTTCCTCGACGTCCAGATGCCCGGACTCACCGGGTTCGAGTTGGCGCGACGCCTGGCCGATGTCGACGCTGGCGCGCATATTGTGTTCGTCACCGCGTTCGACCAGCACGCGATCGAGGCGTTCGAGGTGAATGCGGTCGATTACCTGCTGAAGCCGGTCGACCCGGCCCGGCTCGAGACGGCCGTGCAGCGCGCCCGTCGCCGCATCGCCGCCGATCGACAGCGCGACACGGCCGAGGCACCTGGACTGGTCCCGGAGCAGTTCGAGAAATTGCTGCAGCTGGTCAGCGAGCGGCAGAGCCGGCGCGAGCGGCTCGCCGTGAAGGTGGGTGAACGGCTGCTGCTGGTGCAGGCCGAAGAAATTATCCACGCGTCGCTCGCCGATGAGATCATCACCATCGTCACCAGCCAGTTCTCGGGCACCTCGAACTACCGCACGCTCGACGAACTGCAGGCGCGACTCGATCCCGGCGTCTTCTGGCGCGTGCACCGGTCGCACCTGGTGAACATCAACATGATCAAGGAGATCGTCCCGTGGTTCAGTCGGAACTACATCCTGAGAATGAAGGACGAGAAGGCGACCGAGATTCCGGTCAGCCGCTCGCAGACCCGCCGTCTCAGGGAGTACCTGAAGATCTGAGCGTCGCGCCGCTGCCGGCGCTGGTGAGCGTGCCACACGTGGCCACCCGGCACCAGCCGTCGAAGCTGCAGCAGGTGCAGGACGAACTGATTGCCTGGCTGAAGACGCTGTTCTCGGCAGCGGTCTACGCGATCCTGATCGTCACCTTCGGTTTCCAGGTGGCGCGGGTCGAAGGCCAGAGCATGGCGCACACGCTCGAAGATCAGGACCGGCTGATTGTGAACAAGCTGGTCTACCGCATCAACGAGCCGCGGCGCGGCGACATCGTGATGCTCTACTACCCGCTCAACCCGGACAAGTCGTTCGTGAAGCGGGTAATCGCCGAGGAAGGCGACAGCGTCCGCCTGGTCGATGGCCGCGTCTACGTGAACGACATCCCGCTGCAGGACGACTACGTCTCGGCCGAGTTCCGCAGTCACGACGACTGGGGTCCGCAGATTATTCCCGAGGGCTATTACTTCGTGATGGGCGACCACCGGAACAACAGCTCCGACAGCCGGCACTGGGGCATGGTGCCCAAGAAGTACATCATCGGCAAGGTGCAACTGCGCTGGTGGCCCGTCCCGACCGCGCGTGTCTTCTGAACGCTACGCCGAGGTCTCGCGGGTTCTCACCCGCGTGCTCGTCCTCAACCTGATCGTCGCCATCGCCAAGATCGCCTTTGGCTATTCGAGCGGCGCGATCAGCATCCTGTCGGACGGGTTCCACTCGCTGACCGACACCGCGTCGAATGTGGTCGGGCTCGTCGGGGTCTACGCCGCGCGGCGTCCGCCCGATGAAGACCATCCCTACGGTCACCGCAAGTACGAGACGGTGGCCGCCGTGGGCGTGGTCGGCTTCCTCGCGGTGGTGATGTTCGAGGTGCTGCGCAACGCGTTCAACACGCTGAGCGGCCGCTCGGCGCCTCCGGACATCTCAGCCACCGGCTTCATCGTCATGGGTGTCACGGTCGCCATCAACGTCCTCGTCGTCCGCTACGAGTCGGCCGCGGCCGAACGGCTGGGCAGCGAGGTGCTGCTGGCCGACGCGCTGCAGACGCGGGGCGATGTCTGGTCGTCGCTCACCGTGATCGGCGCCCTCGCTGGCGCCCGCGCCGGCATCCCCATCCTCGACCCGATCGGCGCACTGGTCGTCGCGGCCTTCATTGGCCACGCCGGCTACCAGATCGGAATCGCCACCACCAAGATCCTGAGCGACCGCATCGTGATATCGGAAGCCGACATCGAGCGGGTGGTGATGAGCGTCGACGGCGTGCTCGGCTGTCACCACATCCGCACGCGGGGCTCGGCCGATCACGTGTTCCTCGACTGCCACGTGTGGCTGCCAGCGGACATGCAACTGACCGATGCGCACGACCTCTCGCACGTCGTCAAGGATCGGTTGATGACGCGCTACCCACAGATCATCGACGCCGTCATCCACCTCGAGCCGCCGCCGCGTCCCGGCAAGATTTGACGATAGAATCGCTCCCGCACATGCGCCTTGCTGTCGTTGTCCTGACCTGCCTGCTCACTGCCGCCACTGCATTCGGACAGTCCGTCGACCCGCCGATCGAGGGGCCACCGCCACCGACCGCGCCGGACATGATCGCGCGCGATGCCCAGGGGCGCGTGACGATGCGCGCCCTGCGGGTGCCGTCGCCGATGGTGCTCGACGGCGTGCTCGATGAACCGTTCTACCGCGACGTGAAACCCGTGGGCGACTTCATCCAGCAGGAGCCGCACGAAGGCGCACCGGCGACGGAGAAGACCGAAGTGTGGGTCTTCTTCGATCGCGACAACCTCTACGTCTCGGCCCGCATGTACGACTCCCAGCCGGAGAAGCGCGTCGCCACCGAGATGCGTCGCGACGCCAACAACCTGTTCAACAACGATCACTTCGGTGTGTCGTTCGACGGCTTCTACGACCGACGCAACGGCTACGGCTTCGTGGTGAACGCGTCCGGCGCCCTGCTCGACTGGTCCACGACCAACGAGACGCCGAACAACAGCTGGAACGGCGTCTGGGACGCCAAGACCAGCACCTTCTCGAACGGGTGGGCGGTGGAGATCCGCTTTCCGTTCCGGTCGTTCCGCTACCGCGAGGGCGGCACCATCTGGGGCATGAACTTCCGCCGCCGGGTGATCTACAAGAACGAGCTCACCTACCTGGCGCCGGTGCTGGCCTCATGGGGACGTCCGGCGATGTCGAAGATGTCGGTGGCCGCCACGGTGGTTGGCCTCGAGACGCCGCCCGCCGGCAAGAACATCGATGTCAAGCCTTACGCGCTCGGCTCGATGCTCTCGGACGCCACGGCACGGCCGCCGGTGTCGAACGACCCTGACGGCGCGGTGGGGCTCGACGTGAAGTGGGGGGTGCGGCAGACGCTGGTGGCCGACTTCACCGTCAACACCGACTTTGCGCAGGTGGAGGACGACCAGCAGGTGGTGAACCTTACCCGGTTCAGTGTGCAGTTCCCCGAGAAGCGCGACTTCTTCCTCGAGGGGCAGGACACGTTCAACTTCGCAAACGGATCGTCTGGCACCGGCGGCACCGGTGGCGGCGGCGGCTCGCAGGGTTCCGGCCAGAACAGCAGCACCGCGCCCGTGCTGTTCTACAGCCGGCGCATCGGCCTGAACAACGGCCTCGAAGTGCCCATCCGCGCCGGTGGCCGCCTGCTCGGACGAAACGGCTTGTGGCGCTACGGCCTGCTGAACATCCAGACTGGCGGCTCGAAGGATGCCAACACGCCCGCGACGAACTTCTCGGTCGTGCGCGTCAACCGCGACTTCCTGCGCCGCAGCCGCATCGGCGGCATCTTCACCCGCCGCGATCCTCTGGCGGCCACGACGTACAAGACGAGCGGGTCGGACAACCTCGCCTACGGCGTCGATACGCTCATCAGCCCGACCAACGACATCAGCATTCTCGGCTACGCGGCCCGCACTGATTCGCCCGGACGCACGGGCGACGACACCAGCTATCGCGGCCGCTTCGACTGGAACAACGACAAGTACGGCCTGCAGGCCGAGCACCTCTCGGTGGGTGCCGACTTCAACCCCGAGGTTGGCTTCCTGCGCCGCACGGCGTTCAAGCGTTCCTACGGCCAGGCGCGGTACAGCCCGCGTCCGCGCAACCTGGGCGGCATCCGCAAGCTGTCCTACATCGGCAGCCTCGACTACATCACCGACACGAGGAATCGCCCGGAGTCGAAGGAGGTGCAGGGCAACCTCCAGCTGGAACTGAACAACAGCGATACGTTCTCCGTCGACCTGAGCCGCAACTACGAGCGGTTGCCCGGGCGCTTCGAGGTCGGACGCAATCTGTTCGTGCCGGCCGGCGAGTACCGCATGACGCAGTCGCACGCCACCTACGCGTTCGGACAGCAGCGTCCGGTGTCCGGCTCACTCACGGCGGCGCGCAGCGGCTTCTACGGCGGCACGTTGACGGAATTGACCTGGAGCGGCCGCGTCGAACTGACCGGCCAGTTCTACGTCGAACCGCAGGTGTCGTGGAACCGGGTGGACGTGCCGCAGGGCAGGTCGAACAGCAACCTGTACAGCACCCGCGCCACCTACACGCTGTCGACGCACATGTTCGTGTCGGCGCTCGTGCAGTACCAGTCGCGCACCAACAGCGTCACCACCAACGCACGCTTCCGCTGGGAGTACCTGCCGGGGAGTGAATTGTTCGTCGTCTACAGCGACGGCCGCACCACGCTCGACGCGCGCGGCTTCCCCGACCTGCAGAACCGGTCGTTCGTGGTGAAGGCCACGCGTCTGCTGCGCTGGTAGGAAAGGTCGGGAGGGTCGGGAGGGTCGGGAGGTCTGGAGGTCGAGAGGTCTGGAGGTCGAGAGCGGTCAGCTCTTCCCGACGTTCCTGACCTTCCTGACCTTCCTGACCTATTTCCTCGTCACCCGCACCTCGAACACCCGCGGCCACAGTTTGCCGGTGATGAAGAGGCGGTCGGTGGCTCCGTCGTAGGCGATGCCGTTCAGCACGTCGGTGTAGTTGCGCTCGGCCGGGGTCAGCAGGCCGCGAAAGTCGATGTAGCCGGTCACCGCCCCGGTCGCCGGATCGATCCGGGCGACGTAGTCGGTCTGCCACACGTTGGCGAACACTTCGCCTTTCACGAACTCGAGCTCGTTCAGGTTCTTCAGCGCCTGACCGGCGACGTGGACGCGAATGCGCTTCTTCTCGGCGAACGTCGCGGGATCGAGGATGCGGAGGAACTCGCTGCCGTCACTCATGATCAGCGACGTCCGGTCCTGCGTCAGCCCCCACCCCTCGCCCGTGTACCGGAGCTGCCGCTTCGGCGCAAACGTGTGCCGGTCGTAGACGAGCGTGACACCCGACTTCCACGTCAGCTGAAACAGTTCGCTGCCGCGGACAGTGATCCCCTCGCCGAAGTACGCCTCGGGCACATCGCGCTTCTGCAGCACTTCGCCCGTCTCGATCTTCACGCGGCGGATGGACGAACGGCCATTCAGCCCGGTGCCTTCGTAGAACACGCCGTCGACTACCTGCAGCCCCTGCGTGAATGCCTCGCGGTCGTGGGGATAGGTCTTGACGATGGTGTAGCCGTAGGAGGGGACCGACGGCGCCTGCCAGGCGGCGAATCCCGGACGACGGCCAGGAAGCATCACGGCCAGCACGACCAGAGCGATGAAGCAGCGCGTGCGCACACCCGCCATCATATTTGACGCGGTGCCGATTGCGGCGTTACCGCGTGAAGGTGCCCGACTTCCCGCCGGTCTTCTTCATCAGGCGGATCTGGCCGATGACCATGCGCTTGTCCACCGCCTTCACCATGTCGTAGATCGTCAGCGCCGCCACGGACACCGCCATCAGCGCTTCCATCTCGACGCCGGTCTGGCCGGTGGTGCGCACGCGTGCCTCGATGTCGTAACCGGTCGGCGTCGGGACGAGCTCGACGTTGGCGCTCGAGATCGGCAGCGGATGGCAGAGCGGGATGAGCGACGAGGTCTGCTTCGCGGCGAGGATACCGGCAATGCGCGCGGTCTGGAGCGGATCGCCCTTCTTCACGTGCCCGGCACGAATCTGCGACAGCGCCTCGGCCGACATGCGGATGGAGCCGCGCGCGATCGCTTCGCGCTGCGTCACCGCCTTGTCACCGACGTCGACCATCGTGACGCGTCCGCTGGCGTCCACGTGAGAGAGCTTTGGTGAGTTCGACCGCTTGGCCATGTTGTGCAGGGGACGGGGGTTGGAGGTCAGGGAACGGAAGCTGGAGGCTAGAGGTTGAAGGTTATGGACCAACGACCAATGACCATCATTCCGTCGGTTCCGCGAGTTCACCGTGCGCGAGGAAGAACGACAGGCTCTCGAGCGACACGGTCAGGTCGACCCCCTTCACCTTCACATCATCGGGCACCTGCAGCGTACCCGGCGAGAAATTCAGGATGGCCTTGATGCCTGACGCCACGGCCAGGTCGGCCACTTTCTGCGCCGACGAAGCGGGGACCGCGATGACGGCAATGCTGACACCGTCGCGTTTCACCGCCTTGCGCAGGTCGCTGATGTCGAGGATCGGCACGCCGGATCTGGACTGCTGCCCGACCTTCTCGCGCTGGTTGTCGAACAGCGCCGCGATCTCGAAGCCTTCCTGACGGAAGCCGGGATAGTCGGCCAGGGCGAACCCGAGGTTGCCGGCGCCGAGAATGGCGACGCGCAACTGCCGATCGAGGCCGAGGATCTGGCGCAGGTGCCGTTTCAGGTCGCGCACGTAGTAGCCGACACCGCGCACGCCGAACTCGCCGAAGTACGCGAGGTCCTTGCGGATCTGCGCGGCGTTCAGGTGGAACTGCTCGGCCAGCGACTGCGATGAGACCGTGCGGATGCCCTGGACTTCGAGTTCGGTGAGACACCGCAGGTAGACCGACAGGCGATTGGTCGTGAGTTCCGAGACCTGATCGGCGGTCTGTCTCGACTTGGGGGAGCGAACCCCGGCTTTGATCTGTGGTTTCACAAGCGCCGCCAAATTGTAGCAAAATGCCGTGCTAATATCCGGCCACATGGCCACTTCCGACCCGGAATCGTCCATCGGCACGGCCCTTCCTACCGCCCCCGCCAGCTTCGAACCCTACGTTCCCGCCAGCCAGTCGCCCGCAGAATTCACGCTGAGAGCCGTTGTCATCGGCGCGCTGTTCGGGCTCATCTTCGGCGCCTCGACGGTCTACCTCGGGTTACGTGCGGGCCTCACCGTCAGCGCTTCGATTCCGATTGCGGTGCTCGCCATCTCGGTGCTGAAGCGCCTCGGCGGCTCGACCATCCTCGAGAACAACATCGTCCAGACGATTGGCTCGGCCGGCGAATCGGTGGCGGGCGGCGTCGTCTTCACCGTGCCGGCGCTGATCTTCCTGGCGTCGGGTGTGTCGTACTTCACCTACGCCCAGATCACGATGCTGACGCTGGTCGGCGGCGTGCTCGGCACCCTGATGATGGTGCCGCTGCGGCGCGCGCTGATCGTGAAGGAACACGGCGTGCTGCCCTATCCCGAAGGGACGGCGTGCGCGGAGGTGCTGGTTGCCGGCGAGCGCGGCGGCAAGCTGGCCGGACTGGTGTTCAGCGGCCTCGGCATCGGCGCGCTCTGGAAGGCGCTGTCGTGGATCTTCAGCCTGTTCCTGACCGAGGTGGGCTACGCGACGCCGCGCACCAGCCAGTTCCCGAACGCCACGCTCAACATCGATATCTCACCTGAGTACCTCGGCGTCGGCTACGTGATCGGCCCACGCATCGCCGGCACCATGTTCGCGGGCGGTGTGCTCTCGTGGCTGGTGCTGCTGCCGCTGCTGTCGATCCTGGGCGCCTACATCACGGTGCCGTTCCCGCCCATCCATCCGAACTTCGCCAACAACCCGGCCACCGGCCTGCCATTCCTAATCTCGGAGATGGCGCCCGGCCAGTTGTGGAGCGCCTACATCCGCTACATCGGTGCCGGGGCGGTGCTGGCATCGGGGCTGATCACACTGGGGCGGACGATTCCAACCATCGTCAGCTCCGCAGTCGACGGTATGCGCGGCTTCGGCGCGGCCGCCGGCGGAGTCATCGCCCGCACCGATCGCGAGATTCCGATGTCGGTCGTGCTCATCGGCACGCTCGTCGTGGCACTGGTGCTGGCGCTGGCGCCGGGGATGCCGCTGCAGGGCAACGTGCTCGCCGCTTTCCTCACGGTCGTCTTCGCGTTCTTCTTCGCCACCGTGTCGTCGCGCATCACCGGCCTCATCGGCACGTCATCCAACCCGGTGTCTGGCATGACGATCGCCACGCTCATCCTCACCTGCCTGCTGTTCGTCGCGCTCGGCTGGACCGGCGACAGCTACGGGCCGGTCGCCATCTGCGTCGGAGCGGTCGTCTGCATCGCCGCCGCGAACGCGGGCAACACGTCGCAGGACCTCAAGACCGGATACCTCGTTGGCGCCACACCGCTCTATCAGCAACTGGGGCTGCTGATCGGTGTGGCGGCGTCGGCGATCTCGATCGGCGCCACGACGCTTTACATGCACCAGGTATTCGGCATCGGCTCGGCAGACATCCCGGCGCCGCAGGCCACGCTGATGGCCACCATCATCAAGGGGTTGCTCAGCCAGAACCTGCCGTGGGGACTGGTGCTGGTTGGCGTGTTCGTCTCGCTCACGCTCGAGTTGTGCGGGATCCGGTCGCTCTCGTTCGCGGTCGGGTCGTACCTGCCGATCGCCACGACCGCACCGATCTTCATCGGCGGCCTGGTGCGCTGGTGGGTGGAGCGCGGGAATGCGACGAAAGAGTCCGACCTCGGCGCCGGCACCCTCTTCAGTTCCGGGCTGATTGCCGGCGGCTCGATCTGCGGCATCCTGTACGCGGTGCTCGTCGGCACGAAAACTATCGGCCCGTTCCAGGCGATCGGCAACGCGCTCCCCTGGTTCCACGTCGAAACAGGTGTGGCGCAGGTGGCGAGCGCCGCACTGTTCTTCGCCCTCGCCGTGGTGACGGTGCGCATGGCGCAGCGGAAGGTGATGTAGTCCGGTCGTGCGTGGAGGCCCCTGGTCGCGATGAAACGTCTGTTCCTGCTGGTCCTGCTGGTCGCTGCCACGCTGTCCGCACAACCCGCGGCGGCACGGCGCGCCACGAACGTTGCGGCGCTGCTCGCGCACGCGTCCTACTTCCACATGCGGCCAGTGGTCGTGGTTGGCGAACTGTCGCTGCTCGACAGCGGCGAGTTGCGGCTCACGACGGACGGTGTGTCGATCCGGGTCGTGCACCAGGGGACGACGCCAGGCGGACTGGCGGAGGTGCGTGGTGAGTTCTGGGACCTGGGCAAGTTCAACGCCGATGACCCGCGACTCGCCACCTACGACCTGAAGCGGACGTTCGGCATCGATCTGGAAGCGGGCTGGCCGCGTGCGGGCCAGGTCACCGCGCTCATGGCGTCGACGATCGCGGCGGCGATAACGCCGAGCGCTCCCAGCATTCGCAACATCGTCCTGCACCCGTCGCGCTACCTGGAGCAGAAGGTGACCGTCGTCGGCCAGTTCGGCGGCCGCAACCTGCTCGGTGACCTGCCAGAGTCGCCCGCCGTCAGCCGCTGGGATTTCGTCGTGCGCTCGGCCGACGCCGCCCTCTGGGTGACGAACCTCCGGCCGCGCGGCAAAGACTTCGAGCTGGCGCTCGATGCGCGCATCGACACCGGCCGCTGGGTGGAGGTGTCGGGCACGTTGCAGCAGGGGCGCGGGCTGCAGTGGTTGAGCGCCGAGGCCGGGTCGATCGCGATCACCCAGGCGCCGAAGGACAGCGGGGACCTGGCGACCATCCGCGTGGCGGCGGCACCGCCGCCGGAGGTGGTCTTCAGCACGCCGATCGGCGATGAAACCGACGTGCGCCCCACGAGCAGCGTTCGCATCCAGTTCTCGCGCGACATGGACGCGGCGTCGTTCCGGGGGCGGATCCGCGTGCGTCAGGCCAGCGCGCCTGAGGCTGCGGTGGCCTTCACCACGAACTACCTGCCCGGCACGCGGGTGCTGGAACTGAAGTTTGCGCAGCCGCTCGCACGGTTCAGCCGTGTCACCGTCGAACTGCAGGACGGCATCGTCGGCACCGACAAGCAGCCGCTGCCGGCGTGGACGCTGACGTTCGAGACGGGAACGTAGCTGCCGACCTTCAGGTCGGCGTGCAGTACGTAGCTGCCGACCTTCAGGTCGGCACCGTGATGCGGACCTGAAGGTCCGCGGCTACGGGGCCTTTACGCCGGCGGCTACGTCTGGGGCGCGCCCAGCGTGCGCAGCATCTCGTCGATCTGGGCGCGGACCAGCGTGATCAACCGGTCGCGATCCTCGGGGGTCATGCCGGCGGTTTCGATTGGCGTCCCGGCGGCGATGTCGATCACCACCGGTCGAATCAGCCAGCTTCCGCGCTGCATCGCCGATCGCCCGCCGCGAATCGCCACGGGTACGATTGGCGCCTGGGCGAGGATGGCCATGTGGATGCCGCCCTTCTTGAACGGCAGCAGTTCGTCGGTGCGGCTACGCGTGCCTTCAGGAAAAATCAGGAACGAGTTCCCCGACCGGATAGAGGCGGCGCCGTTCTCGATCGAACGGAGCGCCGAGTCGCGATTGCGGCGGTCGACCGGGATGAAGCCACCCAGCCGGAAGGCGCGCGCCAGAATCGGAATTTGATCGATCTCGTGCTTGTAGAGGATGTGCATACGTGGATGTAGCGCCTCGAACAGCACGGGAGGATCGACGTTGCTCTGGTGGTTCGAGCAGTAGACCGCGGCGCGGTCGAGCGGCAGCTGCTCGCGGCCCCGCACGCGGAAGGAGATGCCTGACGTGAAGAGGGCCAGCCGCACGCCCAGGTGGCCGAGCCAGTAGAGAAGGCTCTTCCACTGGAACACGATGGCCAGGAGCATGCCGAGCGGACCGGCGATGAGCACGAAGAGCGACACGGCCACGTAGGTAGCGACCGTGCGACACGCGGCGATGATCACGAGGGGTGCATGATAATGAAAAAAGCCCGCAGGCGCTGTGGCCCGCGGGCTTTCTGTTGTGCATCGAACGCGTGTGCGGCCGTTACGAGGCGCGCGCGGCGCGGCGCGGAGCCGCGGCAGCGGTGGCGCGGGGCGGCGGCGCGACCGACGCCGTGGCCTTGGTCACCTTGGGACGGGCGGTCGCGGTGGCGGCAGCAGCCGCAGCAGCGGCGACCGGAACGGCGGCAGCGGCGCGTTCCTTTGTGTTGAAGCAACGCTCGAGAGCGGTGTCGACCCGGCCTTCGATGGCCGCAGCCGTTTCACGCATGACTTCCGAGACTTCCGAGATGATGAGGAACTTGGCGCGATCGAGCATGCGCTTTTCGCGGAACGAGAGGCTCTTCGACTTCGCGAGGAAGGTGAGGCTCTTGAGCACATCGGCCACGTCGTAGATGGAGCCGCTGCGCATCTTGTCCGAGTTGTCCTTGAAGCGCCCCTTCCAGTTCTGGTGATTGTCGATCTTTCCGTCACCGAGAAGACCGAAGAGCCGCTCGACATCGCCGTCGATGATGGCTCGCCGGAGGCCGACGCCGTCGACGTTTGCTATGGGCACGAGCACGGTGGTGTCGTTGGCCACAATCCGAAGATGGTAGAAACCGCACGTCGTACCGAGGATCGTTTTCTCCTCGATGCGCTCGACGATTCCGAGACCATGATTCGGGTAGATGACCTTGTCGCCGACTTCAAATGTCACGGGTCCCCCTGTTAGGAGCGCTGGATTGGTAGACGGATACAGGTCCGGCAGTTCACTCAGTATAGACCACCGGATGCAGCCTCACAACGCAAAACTGGCCTGAATTCGCGCCTTTCCCCTGAGTTTCGCCCCCCTCCACCTGCCTCGTCAGGTCAGGTAGCCTGAAGGTCATCGGGCGCGGGACGTGACCCCGATTGACGCGCTCAATCCTTTGCCGCCCATGGAGTTGGAAGGTCTGTATGATGTCGGCGTGCGTGCGCCCGCGCTCGGAGCGGAGCGGGCCGGCACGAGGCAATTGCCGAACGACTTTCGTACGGACTCCAGACTTATCCGAGGAGTGGCTTGTGTTACGAACCTGCGTCCTTCTGCTCACGCTCCTGGCCCTCGTGCCGCTGCCGCTGTCCGCGCAGACCAGGCCAGCGCCCAAACCGGGCCCAAAACCGGCGCCCGCCCGCCCGGCGCCGAGGCGGCCTGCCACGGCCGCGCCCGCAGCCAAGCCTGCCGCCAGCGCTCCTGAGCCGCCCAAGCGCACGCCGCCCGACTTCCAGGTGGCGACGATTCACACCACCGCCGGCACCAGCACGCTCAGTACGGTTCAGTTGAAGGGCGCCCGGGCCCGCATCAGCGTCGGCGATAACCTGTCTTCGATTCAGCAGTGCGACGCGCGTCAGACGGTGCAGCTGAACACTCAGGCTCGCACCTCGCTGTCGTTGCCGTTCGCGAGCACCGCCGCCCCTGATGCGGCCGTGCTCGAGGCGCGCAAGAAGGGCGGAGCCATCACCTACGCGACGGTCGTGACCGACACCGGCGAGACGCAGCAGATGTTCGGCTTCACGGCGCGCCACCTCACCACTGTGGTGACGAAGGACTTCACCCTGGACGCGTGCGACAAGCGGCCGCAGCACATCGAAACCGACGGCTGGTACATCGAGCTGCCGTCCACCGTGTCGTGCGCCATGCTGCCATCGGCGCCAGTCACCCTGCAGGTCGACCCCAAAAACGCCGACTGCATCGACCAGGTCACGTACCAGCCACCGACGATGGTGGTGGGCTACCCGGTGAAGTACACCAGCACCTCGACCACCGGCGACGACGCTGCCGTCACCACGACCATGGAGGTGCGGCAGTTGGACCGGGTCGATGTGGAGGCCGTGCAGCTGCAGGTGCCGGCCGACTACGTCGAGGTACGCACGGTGTCGCAGCTCACCGCCGACCATCGTCCGGGTGAACCCGGCACGAAGAAGCCGGGGACGATCCGCGTGGGGCTGACGCCGCTCAGCAACCGCTCGGACGCCAAGCTCGAGATCGCGCTGTTGAACGACGCGCTGATGGAGTCGTTCGGCGACACCGACGTCGACTACGTCAAGCTCAGTGGCAGCAGTCCGGCGGATTTCGAGGCTGACGCCAAGGCCAAGGAGGTGGACCTGGTGCTGACCAGCACCATCGCCGAGGTGAAGACGCCGCGAGGCGGCATCGTTGGCAAGATGGCCGGCACGTCGGGCGACGCGTTCACAGCGAAGGTCGACTACGCGCTCGTCGTGCCTGGCCAGGCGAAGGCCAGGGCGAGCGGCTCCGAGCGCAGCGGCGGCTCGACGTTGAACAGCGCCATCAACATCGCCAAGAAAGTGGTGCAGTTCTCACCGCCGATGTTGATGGCCAGGTACGGCTACATGAATGCCTACGGCTCGATGCTGTC
>JBKJMH010000028.1:0-7618 GCA_046596625.1 Vicinamibacterales bacterium
GCGGGTGGTGGCGCGGGGGCTCGACCCGCGCACGACGACGGTCGAAGCGGTGATGACGAGCGAGGTGGTGCTCGGCGACGAGCACGAGGATTGCCGGCTGGCGATGCTGAAGATGGACCACGCCAACATCCGTCACCTGCCCGTCATGCGCGACGGACGTGTGGTGTCGATGCTGTCGGTAAGGGACCTGATGCGGGCGGAACTGGCCGAGGCCGGGGTCGAGCTGGAATTCCTGAAGCAGTATCTCTTCCAGGGATAGCGGACATGCTGATTGCAGAATGCTGATTGGCGGAGCCGCTCTGGCCCTGCCAATCAGCAATTCGCACTCAGCAATTCTGGCTAGTCGCGCGGAGCGGCGGCCGGCGCCGGCGCGGCCGGGGCTGCGCCGCGGCCAACGCCGGGCGTCGGCACTTCGGGCGACACCGTGCGGAGCAGCGACGGATAGACCCACCCTGCCGGCAGAACGCGGTCCGGATCCGGACGGTAGCTCAGGTACTCGATGTGATCGGTCACCCCGCTCCAGCCGTGCGCCACCTTGTTCGGAATGATGATGATGTCGCCAGGGCCAACCTTGCGGCTGTAGGCGCCTGGACCAGCGATGCCGTTGCCGCTCGGGCCGTTCATCACGTTCGGTACGCCCGCACCGACACGCTGGTTCAGGATGACGCCGCCAGTGGTGAGTACGCCCGACCCTGACGTGATGTAGTAGATCTCGGGCGTGTAGTCATGCCAGAGGACCGAGACCGGATCGCCCGGCTTCTCGTTGGTTGGCCCACGGCGAATGATGCCAACGCCAAGGTTGTACTTGCCCATGTCCACCACGCGCAGCTGCCGGTCGGGCGGGTTCGCGGGCGAGTTCTTCAGGACGTAGTCGATTTCCGCCTTCGTGATGTCGAACGCGTAGGCGGGCGCATCGCCTGCCTGAATCGTCACCGCCGGCGGCGGGTACACCGGCCGTGCCGGCGTGGCGGGTGCCTGCGCTGCCGTCACCACTCCGTAGGTCACCACGGCGGCAAGCGCCGTGACCGCACCAATCATTCCCTGCTTCATTGGACCTCCTCGGTCGTTTCGGAAAAGTGCCGCACTGTTATACACCCTGGGCGCTGCGCGCCGGCGATGGGCGGTGGGCGATAGGCTTTGGGCTCAGGTTCTAACTCCAGCCGGCCAACGACCAACAACCAACGACCATCCGAGTGCTACGATGCCGCAGATGTTCCTGAGCGGCCTGCTCGTGCTCCTCCTGGTGGCGGTGGCCGTCGTGGCGGGCGTCTTTGGACTCAGGTCGCTGCGCGCCTTTGTCCGCGCGCTGTGGCCGCACTAGGTCGATGTCGTTCGATCCGACCTGGCTGTTCCTCTCGCTCTTTCCCGGCAGCATTGGCTTCGTCCTGCTGGTCTATGGCCGAAAGCAGAACCGCTGGCCGCATATCGTTGCCGGCCTGCTCTTCATGGCCTATCCATATGTGGCGACGACGGTGACGACGCTCGTCGGCGGCGGGGCGCTGCTGTCGCTCGCGCTCTGGTACGCGGTCCGCGAAGGCTGGTGACAAGCCGACCAACGACCAACGACCAATGACCAATGACCACATGCGCGATAATCGTTCCTTCCCGATGCCCACTCAGGCGCAGACGCGCGTTCTCCACATCGATATCACCGGTCACGACCATCCTGGCGTCACGCACTCGCTCACGGCCATCCTGGCGCGGGCCAGCGTGCGCATTCTCGACATCGGCCAGGCGGTCATTCATGACGCGCTGGCGCTCGGGTTGCTCGTCGAACTGACGGACGAGATGAAGTCGTCGACGCTGCTCACCGACCTGCTGCTCGAAGCGCATCGGCTGGGCGTGCAGATTCGCTTCACGGCGGTGACGAACGACGAGTACGACGCCTGGGTGCGCGCCCAGGGCAAAGGGCGGCACATCGTCTCGGTGCTGGGGCCGGCGCTGACGGCGGCGCATCTCGAGGCGGTGAGCGGCGTCATTGCCAGGGCAGGGCTGAACATCGACCGCATCGATCGCCTGTCTGGCCGCGTGCCGCTCGACTCGAGCGGTCTCGGGCGTACCTGTGTCGAGTTCTCCACCTCAGGCGACGCCGGCAGCGACGACGACTTCCGGACGGCGCTGATGGCGCTGACGCAGGACTTCGACCTCGACGTGGCCTTTCAGCACGACACGGTGTATCGCCGCAACCGGCGGTTGGTGGCGTTCGACATGGACTCGACGTTGATCCAGACCGAGGTGATCGACGAGTTGGCGCGGCTGGCGGGTGTGGGCGAGCAGGTGTCGGCCATCACCGAGGCGGCCATGCGCGGTGAACTCGATTTCCAGGGCAGCTTTCGCCGCCGCGTGGCGCTGCTGAAGGGGCTGCCGGAGTCGGCGCTGCAGACGGTGGTAGACAACGTGCCGCTGATGGACGGCGCCGAACGTTTGATATCAACCCTTCGCCGGCTTGGCTACAAGACCGCCATTCTCTCAGGCGGCTTCACGTTCATGGGACGCGAACTGCAGCGGCGCCTCGGCATCGACTACCTCCACTCGAACGAACTCGACATCGTCGACGGCGTCGTCAGCGGCGACGTGAAGAGCGAGATTGTGGATGGTGCGAGGAAGGCGCACTACCTCGCGGCGATTGCGCGAGCCGAAGGGCTGAGCATGGAGCAGGTGATTGCGGTGGGCGACGGCGCGAACGACCTGCCGATGCTACGCCTGGCCGGCCTCGGCATCGCCTTCCGCGCCAAGCCAGTTGTGCGCCAGAGCGCGCGCCAGGCGATCTCGACGATGGGACTTGACGGTATCCTGTACCTGCTCGGCGTCCGCGACCGCGAAGCGCTGTAGCCACTCCGGCGGACCTGAAGGTCGGCAGCTACGTAGGGCGGCTACTTCGCCCAGCCGATATCCTCGTACACCCAGTCGGCGAAGCCGAACGCGCCGAAGTTCACGAGGTTCGAGTGGGTGACGACAATCTCTGGCCGCTGATAGAGCGTCAGCGAGTGCACAATCTCCCAGACCTTGGCGTCGAGTTGGTTGGCCATCTCCACCGCCTTGCCGCGGTCGAGTTCGGCGTTGGCGGCGTCGAACAGGCGGTCGATCGCCGGGTCGCCGATGCGTGAGTAGTTCTGCTGGATGTCCATTTCGCCGTCGGCGCCCGTGGTGGGCGTGGCGTAGATCGAGCGCGCGGAACTGATCGGGTACGACGTCCCGATCCACGAGAAGACGGTGACGTCGAACTGGCCGGGACGAATGTACTTCTCGAAGAAGTCGGGGCTGGGTACGGTGTTGATGATCAGGCGGATGCCGACCTGCGCCAGCATGTTCTGCATCAGCTCGGTTTCCTGCTTCGAGGTGCTCACCGCACTCGGGATGGTGGCGACGATTTCGAGCGGCCTGCCGTCCTTCATCCGCACGCCGTTCTGCATCGTCCAGCCGGCGGCGTCGAGCAGCTGCTTCGCACCTTCGGGGTTGTAGGCGCCGACGCTGCCCGAGTTGTCGCGGTAGCCCTCCTGGTTCGACATGAAGATGTGGTTGCCGAGCGGTTCGGCCTTGATGCCGAGCGGCGCCAACTGCGCGCGGGCAATCGCCTGCCGGCTGATGGCCATCGACATCGCCTGGCGCACGCGCACGTCGCGCAGGTTTCCGCTGGTGCCGTTCACCGTCAGGTGCCGGAAGTTCGGTCCGCCGGCCATGCGGATGTCGACGCCTTCGATATCCTTCGCGCGGTTGAACTTGTTGACGTCAGGGCCGACGTCCATCGCGTCGATCTCGCCGTTGGCCACCGCGTCGATCTGCGCGTCCTGGTCGATGGCGCGGAAGACAATGCGATCGAGCTTCGCGGGTTCACCCCACCAGCGCTCGTTGCGGACCAGCGTGACGGTTTTCGAGGTGACATCGATCGAGCCGAGCTTGAACGGGCCGCCTGTGGTGAGCGGACGATCCTTCCACCCGTCGTTGAAAATGCGAGGATCCTTGTTGGTGGAGGCCGGATAGATCTGGCTGAACACCCCGGGCCAGTCGGCGTACTTCTTCCTGAACGTGACCACCACCTCGCGGTCGTCGGTGCCGCGCTCGACGCTCTCGACTGCTTCCCAGCCGTTGGCCGACGAAATCTGGTAGCGCTTGTCGGTGCCGTTGTTCGAGCGCCACTGCCAGTGGAAGTCTTCCCAGGTCATCGGGGTGCCGTCGTACCACGCTGCCCTCGGGTTGATGCGGAAGGTGACCACCTGCTTCGGCTCGAGCACCAGCGTCGGTTCGGACGCCAGCAGCGCGCGGCTCCAGACCGGATTGCCAGCCGCGTCGGAATAGTAAGCCGACGGTGTGAGCACCTTGCTGACGTCGGACGCCGCCACCTCGGTGCCGTCGATCTGGTGGTAGTTGAAGTTCGGCGGCATGTTGTCGATCGGCCACGTGAACGCGCCGCCATCGCGCACCTGATCGCGCGGGGTCAGCCGAATCTGGTTCTGCTTCGCGCCTTGCGACTGCAGCGGGCCGTTGTCGGCGCTGGCGCCGCAGGCGGCCGTAGTGAGCAGGACGGCGCACAGTGCGATGAGCGCGGCGGATTTCGGCAGCGCCCGTACCTTTGGCCTGTCTGCTCGCGCTCGCATCGCATGCCACAGGTCCCATTTGGCCTGAAGCGCCAACCAATTCTGCGCTTCCCATCCGGTCAGCGCTTCGAGGAGCAGGGCCGTGTCGGCACTCACGCCTCGGCGGCCGTTCACGATCGCGTTCAGCCGCTGGAAGGGGATGCTCATGCGCCTGGCGGCATCGACCTGGGACACCTCGAGCGGTTCGAGGAATTCCTTCAGCAGCATCTCACCCGGATGGGTGGGGGGGCGGAGTCGTGGCAGCATGGCAGTGGTGTCCTCAGTGATAGTCCGCGCAGCGCACATCGCAGGCATCGTGCCCGTCGAATCGGAAGATGATCCGGTACTGGTCGTTGACGCGAATCGCGTGGAAGCCAGCCAGGTCACCCTTGAGCGCGTGCAATCCGTTTCCGGGTGGCACCCTCAGCTCTTCAAGCCGCGTCACTGCATCGATCTGGTCCAGCTTCCGTTGCACGATGGGCCACAGCGCGCGTGGAATCCGGCGAGCCGCCTTGCTGTTGACGCCGTCCCAGAGGTCGTGCGTCTTCTGATCGGCGAAGTTCCGGAGCACCTTGCTGCACTATAGCACGCGTCGTGTGCTATAGCTCAGGCTAGAGCACACGACGGGCCAGAGCCCAGTGACAGGCGTCGAGATGATCCGCCGAGCCGGTGCGCGGCGCGAGCGCCGGCGACTCGTCGATGCAGGTCTGCCGCTGCGCCTCGGTCAGCTCGTTCGCGAACGTCTGGCAGCGCGTGCGGAAGCGGCACCCCGACGGGGGATTGGCCGGACTCGGCAGGTCGCCCGTCAACACAATGCGAACCCGCTGCCGCTCCTTGCGCGGGTCGGGTAGCGGAATCGCCGACAGCAGCGCCTGCGTGTAGGGATGCGCGGGTGCGTCGAACACTTCGTCGACGGTACCGGTTTCGATGATGCGTCCGAGATACATCACGGCAATACGGTCGGCGATGTGCCGCACCACGGCGAGATCGTGCGCAACGAACAGGTAGGACAGGCCGAGCTGTGCGCGCAGCCGCTCGAGCAGGTTGATGACGCCGGCCCGCACCGACACGTCGAGCGCCGACACCGGCTCGTCAAGCACCAGCACCTTCGGCTCGAGCGCCAGCGCTCGCGCAATGCCGACACGCTGACGCTGTCCGCCCGAGAACGCCTGCGGATAGCGGTTCACATGTTCCGGTTGCAGCCCCACCAGCTGCAGTAATTCGCGGACGCGCCGCGACACGTCGGCGGGCGGCACCCCGTGCGCGCGCAGCGGCTCGGCCAGGATGTCGCCAATCGGCAGCCGCGGATCGAGCGACGCCATCGGGTCCTGGAACACCACCTGTAAATCGCGGCGTATGGCAAAGCGGTCGGCGCGCGTCATCGACGCGGTGTCCTTGCCGAGCACCTGGATGCTGCCCGACTGCGGCGTCTCCAGGTTCAGGATCTCCATGATGGTGGTGGTCTTGCCGCAGCCCGACTCGCCGACCAGACCGAGCGTCTCGCCTTCGCGGATGTCGAAGCTGACGCCGTCCACCGCCCGCACCTCGCCCACCCTGCGCCTCAGCACCGCCCCCTTCATCAGTGGGTAACTCTTCACCAGGTCGCGCACGGCCAGCATGGTGGTGCGCCCGTCGCGTGCGCCAAGCGCGCGGCCCGATGCGGGCGGAGCCGGCGCCGCGAAGATGTCGCGGCTGGTGAGCCCGCGCCGCGCGATGTCGTCGCGGAAGTGACACGACGACCGATGTTCATCGGTCGTGGGGTCATTGGTCGTTGGTCGTTGGTCAAATGGTCGTTGGTCGGTTGGTCGTTGGTCGTTGGTCGCGACCATATGTAGCTGCGGACCTTCCGCCTTCGCGAATGCCTCGGCGGGCCGCCGTAGCCTTGGCGGAGGCTGGCCAGGTCCGCCGTCGGTCCCAATCGGCAGCAGCGCGGGCTCGCTCTCGGCGCACACGTCCTGCTGCATCGGGCAGCGCGGTCGGAACGGGCAGCCCGACGGGAGCGCCACCATCGACGGCGGTGTGCCCTCGATCGGGGTCAACGGCTGGTGCTCGCCAGCGTCGGCGCGCGGGATGGAGCCGAGCAAGCCGAGCGTGTATGGCATCCGCGGCGTGTAGAACACCTCGTCCACGGTCCCGGTTTCGACGATGGTGCCGGCGTACATCACGGCGACGCGGTCGGCCACGCCGGCAATCACACCAAGGTCGTGAGTGATCAACACGATGGCGGCACCGGTCACCTTGCGTGCCGTCTGCAGCACGTCGAGAATCTGCGCCTGGATGGTGACGTCGAGCGCAGTGGTCGGCTCGTCGGCAATGATCAGCGCCGGATCGTTGGCGATGGCCATCGCAATCATCACGCGCTGGCGCATGCCGCCGGAGAACTCGTGCGGAAACGCCGCCGCCCGCTGAAGCGCGTTCGGGATGCCGACCAGTTCGAGCAACTGCACGGCGCGGTCCTTCGCCGCGGCCCGGCTCACCTGCTGGTGCACGAGCACGGCTTCCGCGATCTGCTCGCCGACGGTGTAGACCGGCGTCAGCGCGGAGAGCGGGTCCTGGAAGACCATGGCGATCTGCTTGCCGCGAACCGCCGACAACTCGGCGTCCGATTGCCCGATCAGCTCGACGCCATTGAGCTGCGCCGACCCGCTGACCTGCGCGTGACCGGGCAGCAGGTTCATGATGGCCAACGACGACACCGACTTGCCCGACCCCGATTCGCCGACGATACCGAGCAGTTCGCCCGGGCGAACGTCGTAGCTCACGCCGCGCACGGCGCGGACAAGGCCCGACTCGCTGCGGAACGACACCGTCAGGTTCGAGACCGAGAGCAGTGGTGCCTGCGGCATCAGGCGCGCCCCTGCGTGTTCGGGTCGAACGCATCGCGCAGGCCGTCGCCCACGAGGTTGATCGCGAGCACCAGCACGACGAGCAGACCCGCCGGGAAGTAGAACTCCCACGGGAAGGTGAGTGCCGCACCGGCGTAGTCGCCAATCAGCGTGCCGAGCGACACGTCGGGCGGTTGCACGCCGAAGCCGAAGAACGAC
>JBKJMH010000045.1:0-3780 GCA_046596625.1 Vicinamibacterales bacterium
GCGCCGCTTCGTAGCCGGATCCGCGTGCTGCACTACCTCGTGCACTACGGTCAGTGGCCGCTGTCAGCGGATGCCGGCCTCGGCTCGACACTGCTGCCGCCGCAGGGCTTTCCGACGACGGAAGGCACATGGCGTCAGCTGACGTTGACGCCGGACGAAGCCGAGACGAAAAGGCGGGCACTGCTCGCCTACCGGACACAGATGCTGGTGATTGGCCGCTTCATGCTCGCCTTCGGCCGCACCACCGAACTGTTCCTCGAAGGTGAACCGGCGTCGACACCAGAGTGCTGGTGCGACGGCGAGAACGTGGCCACGGAGGCACCGCCGACAGCGCTGCGGCGAAAACCGGCACGCCCATGACTAGCGCCGTCCGCCCTCGCCTCGGCGCGCTCGACCTGCTGCGGGGTATCACCGTCGCCGCCATGATTCTGGTCAACAACCCGGGAAACTGGAATCGAGTCTACCCACCGCTGGTCCACTCCGCGTGGAACGGCGTCACCGCCGCCGACCTCATCTTCCCCGCCTTCATCGTCATCATGGGCGTCGCCATGGCGTTCGTCCTCCGATCGCCAACCAACCTCAGCGATCGTCGGCGCGTGGACGCCGCCATCGTCAGGCGCGCGGCGGTGCTTGTGCTGCTTGGTCTGGTGCTGAATGTCGCCGCGGCCTGGCCCCACCTGCTGTCCGCCCGCCTGCCGGGCGTGCTCCAGCGGATCGGCGTCACGTATCTGCTCGCCGCGCTGATCGTGATACGAACCACGCCGCGCCAGCAGGGTCTGCTGGCCGCCGTGCTGCTCGCCGCGCACTGGGCGCTTCTGCACCTCGGTGGTTCCCTCGAGCCGGCGACCAACCTCGGCGTCCGCATCGACCACCGGCTGTTCGGCACGCACCTCCTCACGGCGGCAGGCGACCCCGAGGGCGCGCTGGGCACGCTGTCATGTGTGGCCACCACACTCATGGGCGCATGCGCGGGCCACTGGCTGCGGAGGCAGATAGCGACAGGGCACGGCGGGGCCGTGGTGATGACTGGAGTGGCCGCAGCAGGAGTCGCCACGCTGCTGTCCGGACTCATCTGGTCGGAGTGGCTGCCGCTGAACAAGGCGCTGTGGACAGGTTCGTTCGCCCTCGTCACCACGGGAACCGCGTTGCTCGGACTGACCGCCTGCCTGGTGATTGAGCGGACGCCACTGCAGCGGCTGCTCGCGCCGCTGTGGTGGCTTGGACGCAACCCGCTGGCGATCTACTTTCTCTCCGAGTTGACCGCCCGAGCCGCGCAGTACCGCTGGGGCATGGGCCTGGCTCCCAGCGACGCGCTGTACTGGAACGTCCTTGTGCCGCTGGTCGGCGACCACGGCGAGCCGCGCTCATCACTCGTCTACGCGCTGCTCTACCTGCTGCTGTGGATGGCCGTCGCCGGGCTCATGCGCTGGAAGGGCGTGCGGGTCCGCGTCTAGCGAACCGTGACGCGCAGCATCGCGGTGGTCCAGCAGCACACCTCACCGGCACCGCCCGCTCCGGAGTAGTCGTTGCCCACCACATGCAGGACGTACTCGCCGGGTTGCGAGAAGGTGGCCGTCACCACGCCCTTGCCGGCGTAGGGTTGGCCAACCTGCCCGCCGGTGATCGTCTCGAGCGTGGGCTTGCCCGTCGACGGCTCGAACGTCACGGCTCCCGGGCCGCGATATTTCGACCAGAGCGCGACCACCACGGGACGGCTGCCTCGCATCGGCGCGTTCGTCCCGCTGGTGTACTTCGCATCATCGTTCGCGAAGAGCGGCAGCGGCAGCGGCGTGTTGACGCTGGCTGTCCTGACGGCGGCGCGCGCCACTGACGCGACCGGCCCCTGCACCGACGGACCGCTGTCCTCGAACTTCAACACCGGCGGCGTATTGCCAACCGCCGCGTCCTCGAACGGACTGACGTTGTAGTCGGCCTTGAGGCGCAGCGGAATCGACGTGGTGACACCGTTGTCGACGATGGTCCAGGTGAGCTTCTGATCAGGAGCGAAGCTCTTCGGAACGGTGACCGTGAACACGCCGACCTGCCTGCCGGGAAGGAAGTGTGTTGGCTGGCCGAGGTCCGGACCGCCCGGCTCGATGCGGTTGTTCGGCCCGACAGGGATATCGACTTCCTGCGCCAGGTTGCGGTTGTAGTACCCGACCAGGAAGACATGATTGCCGTCCGCGGCGTCGTACCAGCCCTCGTAGGCACCGGTGATGCTGCGGCCGAACTTGCCGCCGGGTTCACTGGGTAACTGAACGCCCTGCGCAAGCAGCGCGGCGCCGCACGCGACCGTGCCCGCCAGGAGGCACAGTCGCGCGGTGGTCGGTCGAGTCATGCGGTCTCCTGTCGCTACTGCTGGGTCTTCGACTCGGGCTTGACCCCGTTGGTCACGCCTTCGCCGTACTTCGCCACGCGCTCGGCATACTCCGCGTCGCTCAGGTAGACCACATTCATCCAGGCGTGTGCCATCTCATCGACCGTGCGGTCGCCGTAGCCGACCCACTGCTCGGGATCAGGATTGTTCTTGTTGGCGGTCGTATTGTCGTACCAGGCGATGACGTGGATGATCGTGCCCTTCGGGAAGGCTGGCGCCGCATCGTCGGCGAAGATGTAGTTCGTCATCCAGTTGAAGTTGAAATTGCCGACGTAGCTGATCGTCTGCGTGCGGCCGTCGGCGAAGATCGCCTCCACCTGCATCGCTTTGCCCCGGAGGTGGAAGTGCGGCTGGAAGTTCGTGATGACCGTGTTCTCTTTCAGCACCGTGTACCCTTCCGTGTGCACGATGGAGTTCGGCGGGATGTCGAGCGCCGCCTGCCCCGGGATGCCGCGCTTGATGCCGGTGAAGCCGACAAGATAGCTGTGCTTGGTCGGCTCTTGCCCCTTCGGGTAGAACCAGAGCCCGATCTCGGTACCGCCGGTGATCGCCTCGCCGACGGCATGGACATGCTGGTCCCAGGAGATCTTCTCGCCCGGCACCACCATCTTGCCCGTCCCCTCGAGGAAGCGGTCATAGCCCTTGCCGATGGCCCACTCCATCAACTGCGGGCGACGGTTCACCAGGTCGTCAGCGTCGGCCGCGCCGGCGCCGCCGATGCCGGTGTTCACCTCACCAACGTTGTCAGGGCTCAGCACGTGATAGGCAATGGCGTGGTGCACGATCTTCCGCGCCTTCATGTTCGTGGGGCGAATCTCGACCATGCGGACCCAGCGGGGTTCCGTGACCGGGATGTCGCTCATCGGGCGCCACCACATGTCCTGGTGCTGCGCCGGCATGGTGTACTCGGGCGACGCGACGACGAGATCAGGCGGACCGAAGCCGTCTCTGACCGCCTGCCACTGATTGTCGGTCACCAGCGGCGCCGCGGCGGGCAGATCCTTCGGATCGCCCATCTGCGCCCCGCCGTCCACCCACGCCACGACCGTATCGATCTGGTCCTGGGTCAGCGACATGTCGTTCTTGAACTTGCGCACCCCGACGCTCGGGTCGATGTGCCAGGGCGGCATCTGGCGCGTGCTGACGCGATCGCGGATGGACCGCGCCCACGGGCGGGCGTCCTGGTAGCTGATGAGCGACATCGGCGCAATGGAATTCGGCTGGTGACACGATTGACACTTCGCTTGGAAGATCGGCGCGACGTCGTGGGCGAAGGTGACCGTCGCCGACGGCGCCGCTGCGTGCGCGTTCGACGCCAGGAAGACGACCGTGCCGACAGCCGACACCGCACGGGCGACTCGCCACTTGTACACTGACATGTGTTGCTCCTCCGAAGGCGCACC
>JBKJMH010000087.1:0-9595 GCA_046596625.1 Vicinamibacterales bacterium
CGGCTCGTGGGCCATCAGTGGTCGCCGCGGTCGCACGAGATCAAGGACTTCCTGTCGAGCAACCTGATTCCGTACCACTGGCTCGAGGTGATGCTGAACGCCGACGGCAAGGCGCTCGCCGAGTCGGCCGGGATCGCCTCGAATGAACTGCCGGCGCTGTTCTTCGAGGACGGCTCGGTGATGCGCGACCCGCATCCGCGAGAAGTGGCCGCACGGCTCGGCCGCTCGCTCGAGATGGCGTCGAAGATGTACGACCTTGTCATCGTCGGGGCCGGCCCCGGCGGACTGGCGGGTGCGGTGTACGGCGCCTCGGAAGGATTGAAGACGCTGTTGCTCGATCGGCACGCGCCCGGCGGCCAGGCGGGGAGCAGTTCGCGCATCGAGAACTACCTCGGCTTCCCCACCGGGGTGAGCGGCGCGGACCTGACGCGGCGCGCCGTCACGCAGGCGCAGCGGCTCGGCGCCGAGTTCCTCGTCCCGTTGGAGGTCTGCGGGGTGACGCTGGACGGCGGCTACAAGCGCGTGGCGCTGTCCGACGGACGCGAGATCGTGACGCGGGCCTTGATGGCCGCCACCGGCATGGCATACCGCGAGCATCCCGCCGACGGCATCCAGGCGTTCACGGGCGCCGGCGTCTATTACGGCGCGGCCACCACCGAAGCGCCGGCATTCGCCGGCAAGAAGGTGTTCGTCATTGGCGGTGGTAACTCCGCCGGTCAGGGTGCCATGTACCTGTCGCGCTACGCAGCCGAGGTGCACATCGTCATTCGCCGTCCGACCCTTGCCGATACGATGTCAACCTACCTGGTCGAGCAGATCGTGAAGACACCGAACATCAGGCTGCGCCCGTGCACGGAGCTGGAACGTGTCGAAGGGTCGGAGCACGTCGAGCGCGTGACCCTGCGATCGGTCACCGAGTCGCGGTCGCTCGCGGAAGACGCCGACGCTGTGTTCGTGTTCATCGGCACCTCGCCGCGCAGCGACTGGCTGCCGGCGGGTGTGCTGCGCGACTCGAAAGGATTCGTCCTGTCAGGGCGCGAGCTGATGGCCGATGACCGCTTCCCAAAGGTCTGGAAGGAACATCGGCTGCCGCTGCTGCTCGAGACGAGCACACCCGGCATCTTCGCTGCAGGCGACGTGCGGACAGGGGCAATGAACCGCGTGGCCGCTGCCGTCGGCGAGGGCTCGATGGTCGTCCGCTTCGTGCACGAATACCTGGCGATGGCCTGAGTGGTGGTTGGTCGTTGGTCGTCAGGCGGGCTGCGCGAGCGTGAGCGCGAAGCCGTCGTGCTCCCACTGGCTCGCCACAGCGAACCCGGCGCGTGCCAGCATGTCCCGTAGCTCCCCGGCTGTGTACTTGTAGGAGCTCTCGGTCCAGATCGACTCGCCCGCCTCGAACGTCAGCTCGAGCTCCGCCGCCGGCACACACACGCGCTGGCGACGCAGGCTGACCAGGTGCATCTCCACGCGCGACGCCCCCGCATTCCAGACGGCGCGATGCGCGAAACCGCCGAGGTCGAAGTCGGCACCCAGTTCCCGGTTCGCGCGAACGAGTAGATTTCGATTGAAGGCGGACGTCACTCCGAGCGGGTCGTCATAAGCAAGGAGCAGCTCGGCCTCCGGCTTCACGAGGTCGGCGCCGATCAGTACGGAGCTGCCGTGCCCCACTGCCGCGCGCATCGCCCGCAACAGCCGGTCGGCCTCGGCCGCATCGAAGTTGCCGAGGTTCGAGCCCAGGAACACCACCAGCGTCGAGACACCCGCCGAGTCGCCGGCGAGCCGCGCCAGGCCGTCCTCGTAGGTGGCCTGCTGACGTTGCACGTCAAGACCGGGCACCGCGCCGAGGGCGCGCGAGGCCTGCTCGAGCGCTTCCACCGACACATCCACCAGCCGGACCTGCAGCGCCTGACGCTGTCGCGCACCGAGCAGGGTCACCAGCTTCTCACCACTGCCGGGCCCGAGTTCGACGACCATGTCGACCGGACCGGCCAGCGCGTTGATGTCGCGCGCATGCGTCGCGAGCATCTGCTGCTCGACGGTGGCAATGCGGTACCACGGGAGATGGCAGATTGCCTCGAACAGCGTGGAGCCGAGCCGGTCATAGAGGTAGTGCGTCGGCAGCCGGCGCGGTGTCCGTTGCAGGTGCTCGGCTACTTCCTGGGCAACGGCTGATGGCGGCGTGTCAGTCCGATCGTGCACAGCGAAACGTGGCATAGACATACGGATACCGGCGACGAAACCAGTTACGGAACGAGGGCCGCAGCAGTTCAGCCGCAGTGGCCATCGAGGCGCCCTTGATCACGATGTGCTCGCCGTCGAAGAAGTCGGCGGAGTACTCGGGATACGACGGGATGGGCGCGAACCCGGGGAACGGTGCAAACGGCGTGCTGGTCCACTCCCAGCCGTTCCCCACCAGATCCTCGACCCCCCAGGCGCTCGCCCCGGCCGGGTGGCTGCCGGCAGGATGCGGGTCCCAACTGGCAAAGTCGAACACGCCGTGTGCGGACGAGGGTGCCGCATCGCCCCACGGGTATCGCCGTTCGCCTGAGGCGCTGCCGTACGCGGCCCGCATGAACTCGGCTTCCGTGGGTAATCGGTCGCCCTGCCAGCGCGCGAACGCGGCGGCCTCCGCATAGCTGACGTAGACGGGCCACGACAACGGCAGCGGGACGCGCTCGAACATCCCGCGCCAGTACCACGTGGCGTCGGCCCGTTCCCACGCCAGCGGATGCTCGCGCCCTTCGGACTGTATCCACGCCCAGTCGTCGGAGCTCCACCACTGCGGATCGCGGTAGCCGCCGGCGTCGATGAAGTCCATGAAGCGGCCGTTGGTCACGTCGTGCCGCTCAATCGAGAACGCCGGCACCTCGACGACGCATGAAGGACGTTCGTTGTCCCAGCTGAATGGAACCGCCATCTTGTCGACGCCAAGCGGGGCTCGCCCAGCGGGGACGGCGCACCACTGGCGCGGAGGCACCGGACCATCGAGGTGCAGGCGGTAGCCAGCTGGGGCGCGCTTCTGTTCGAACGGCAGGCGATGCCACATGTACAGCAGCGTCTCCTGGTGCATCTCCTCGTGCTCGAGGATGGCAAACACCACTTCGCGCTGGTCGAGCAGTGGATGGCCAGGCTGGTCGAGCGGCGCGTGCCGGAGGGCCTCGACCACACGGCGGTCTGCCTCGTCTGCGAAGGCCCGCACCTCGGCGCGGGACGGCCACTCGAGAAGCGCCGATGTGCCACCCGACGATTCGTGGGGATCGATGCCGCGGGCGAAGAGCTGCTCGAACACCGGGTCGATGCCCGACTGTCCGAGCGCCTTCTTGACCAGTGCGTTGAAGCTGAAACCGGGCAGGTGCCCCTCGTAGAACACGATGGGGTGCCGCAGGTCAATAGGCCGGCTGAAGTAGGCGGCGTCGGAGAGCAGGCCGAAGAGCGCCGCGGACCGCGTTCGGTTCCGCTGATACCGTGCCAGCACGGCGTCGGTGGTCGGGTGCTCAGTACTCGGCAAAGGCCTCGTCCGGGAAGCAGTAGACCCAGCGTTCGCCGGGCTCGGCCGAGGCAATCACCGGATGGCCGGAGTGGCCGGCATGCCGGCTGGCGTGCTTGTTCGGCGAGCTGTCGCAGCACAGCGTGACGCCGCACTCCTGACAGGTGCGCAAGTGCACCCATTCCGCGCCGATCTTGATGCACTCCTCGCATTCCCGCTTCTTTGCGTGGCGCAGGGTTCCAAGTGCATCGATGTGGGTGCAGGTCTGCGGATCGGCCATGTGCGCCTCGCGAGGAAGAAGAAATCGAGCAGCGATTATAGCGAAGGCAGCCCGGATACGAGCTCGACGGCAGCGGCTGTGTCACGCGGGTAGGCCGCCATGCGCTCGAGCACGCGGCGCACGATCTTCTCGCCGTGGAAGCGGCCGTTTTCGATGAAGATAGCGCCCGTGTCGAGGCCGCCGACGAGGCCGCCGGCCACGAACAGACCCGGCACGCCGGTCTCCATCGTGTCGGCGTCGAACACCGGTTCACGACGTGTGCCGAGTGACACCCCGGCCCGCTCGAGCAGGTCGAAGTCGGGGTGATATCCCGTCAGCAGCAGGACCGTATCGGCCGGCACCTCGATCTGCTCGCCGTCGGGCCGCGCCACGATGGCGGTTGTCGGACGGATCTCCACGACCCGCGACTCGAAGTGCGCCGTGACCGACCCTTCCTTGATGCGGTTGTCGATATCGGGACGAATCCAGTACTTGATACGGTCCGACAACGTCGTGCCCCGATGCACCAGCGTCACCCTGGCTCCGGCGCGGTGCAGTTCGAGCGACGCGATGGCCGCCGAGTTCTTGCCGCCCACCACGAGCACCGACTGGCGGTAGTGTGCGTGCGGGTCGCCGTAGTAGTGCTGGACGTGCGGCAGTTCCTCGCCGGGAATCCCGAGAACGTTTGGCTGGTCGTAGTAGCCGATGGCGAACACGACGCCGCGTGCGTGCCGGCCGCGCCGGACGCCGCGGTCGGAATGGCTGTCGACGATGAACAGCTCTTCGCCGTTCACCACGTCGCGCGCGATGGCCGTCACCTCCTCGCCGAACGCAATCGGCAACTGGAACGCATCGACGACACGCCGGTAGTAACGGAGCGCCTCGTGCCGCGTCGGCTTCTCGTAGGGCGTCACGAACGGCAGCTTCCCGATTTCGAGCAGGTCCGGCGTGGTGAAGAACGTCATGCCGGGCGGAAAGTTGTAGATGGAATTGACCAGCGCGCCTTTCTCGACCACGAGGAAGTTGAGCTTCGCCTCGGAGGCGGCAATGGCGACGGCGAGCCCCGCCGGTCCAGCGCCGATAATCAGCAGGTCGAGAACGGACATTCTTTCATTCTAGGATTTCCGCCCGCGAATCGCGGACGGATAAATCGCTCCCCTCCCGCCCTGGACTCGACGGACGCCGTTCATCCCGCGGTTGCTGCCTTTCGTCCGAATCCGTGGCGACGAGCGCTCGACGCGGCCTAGCGTGATACGTGGAGGATACGTTCATGAAGATGCTCATTGCTGTGTGCTCGTGGCTGCTGACGCTGGTGCTGTCCACCATGCCGACTGGGGCGCAACCGGCCGACCGATTCGATATGCTGGTGCGCGCCGATTTCTTCGCAGGGTTCGCCGGAGATGGTGACCGGCTCGCCCGTGGGATGGCGTCCTGCGAGCGGGTGCTGGCCGACAACCCGAGACACGCGGAAGCGCTGGTCTGGCACGGCTCTGGACTCGCGTTCCAGGCGCGGGCGGCGTTCGCCGCGAACGATCCGGCTGGGGGCATGGCACTGTGGACCAGAGGCATGAGCGAAGTGGACGGAGCCGTGGCGCTGGCGCCAGACGCGCCAGCGGTGCTGATTCCGCGTGCCGCGATGCTGCTGCAGGCTACCCGCACCATGCCTCCGGAGATGGCACACCCGCTTGTGGCCTCGGCTCTGCGCAACTACGAGCGCGTGCTGCAGGTGCAGCAGGACGTGTGGCCGTCCCTCGGCGATCACCCAAAGGGCGAACTGCTGTTCGGTCTGGCCGAGGGCTACGCCCGGATGGGCGACCCGGTGAAGGCACGCCGCTACTTCGAGCGTCTCGTCACCGATGCGCCAGGCTCCGGCCAGGCGCCACGCGCCCGGAGCTTCCTGGCGACTGGGGCCGTGCCACCCCTGAACGGCATGACCTGCATCGGCTGTCACCAGTAGGCGTGTGACCCCGTGAGAGAGTTCGCCCGCTTCGTTCGCATCGTCCTCGTCTCGGCGGCAGCCGTGCTGCTGTTCTTCGGCTCGGTCGGCCGCTGGGACGGCTCGCGCTTCCTCGCCAATGTCGGCGTGGCCCTGCTGTTCTCGACGCTCATCGGCGGCTCGATGCAGGTGTTGCTGCCGAGGCTGGCACCGGTGATCTTCAGGAAGGCGCGGCCGCCGCTGACGTGGATGCTGCTCGTCGCAGTGATGATGACGATTGCCGCCACCGGCAGCGCCGTCAGCATCGCGGTGATGGTCGGACTCGGCGCGCTCGACGCCGGCGAGTTCACCGCGTTCTTTCTCAACTCGCTGCGGATCTCGTTCGCGATCTCCCTGACGTTCGGAATCGGCATCACGCTGTACGAGCGCATGCGGCACCGTGCCGACGCTGCCGAACTTGCCCTGCGGATCAAGGAGCGCGACGAAGCGGAGGCGCGAAGTATCGCCAGCGAGGCCCGGCTGGCGTCGCTCGAATCACGCGTGCAACCGCACTTCCTCTTCAACACGCTGAACTCCATCGCAGCCTTGATTCCGCAGGACCCGGCCGGAGCCGAACGGATGACTGGCCAACTCGCCTCACTGCTGCGGGCGTCGCTCGACGGCGCCGACTCGCCGCTCGTGCCGTTGCACCAGGAACTGCGCAGCGTCCGCGACTACCTCGAGATCGAGCGCGTGCGATTCGGCGTGCGGCTGCGGTTCCGCATCACGGTGCCCGACGGCATCGACCGGGTCACCGTGCCGCGGTTCGCGCTGCAGACGCTCGTGGAGAACAGCGTGAAGTTCGCGGTCTCGCCGCGTCGCGAGGGCGGCCTCATCGACGTGGCGGCAGACGCATCTGCGCTCCAGGTGCGGCTCAGCGTCACCGACGATGGACCCGGGTTCGACTCGGCCACGGCACCGGAGCATCATGGCCTCGCGCTGCTGCGGGAGCGACTGGCTCTCTCCTTCGGCGAACAGGCGTCGCTCGAAGTCGAGAGCCGACCCGGCCAGACCTGCGTCACGGTGACGGTGCCGCGATGATGCGCGCCTTCATCGTCGATGACGAGCGCCTGGCAATCGACCGTCTGACCCGGTTGCTGGGCCAGACTGGTCGCGTGCAGGTGGTCGGCCGCAGCACCGACCCCGAAGACGCCCTGGCGACGATCGCGACGCTGTCGCTCGACGTGCTATTCCTCGACATCCAGATGCCTGGCCTGACCGGCTTCGATCTGCTCGACCGGCTCGGCAGCACCGTGCCGGTCATCTTCACGACTGCTTACCACGAACACGCCCTGCGGGCGTTCACCACCAATTCGATCGATTACCTGCTGAAGCCAGTTGAGCTCGACCGGCTCGAGCAGGCGCTCGACAAGCTGGCGCGCCTGACGCAGGCGCCGCGTCCGGATGTGCGGTCGCTGGCGCGCGAGCTGGCGGCGCAGCTGACGCAGGGCCGCAGGATCGAGCGGCTCGCGTCGCGGGTCGGCGATCGGACGACGCTGCTCGACACCGCCCGTATCTCGCACGTCGTCGCGCGCGACAAGCTCACCTACGCCGTCGTCAACGGGCGCGAACACGTCGTCGATGCGACGCTCGCGCAGCTCGAGGGGCAGCTCGATGCGCGGCGCTTCATCCGCATCCATCGATCGACGATCGTGAACCTGTCCTTCGTGCAGGAACTGCATGCCGATGTCGACGGCGGGCTGCTGGTCCGGCTCCGCGACGATGCCAGGACCGACCTGCCGGTGGCCAGGGACCGGGTCCGCGAGCTGAAGGAGACGCTGGGGATTTAGGTCATCCGTGCCCGTACACCTGCTCATTTGCCAGCTCAACCCTCCGTTCAGCCCGCTCGCCGGATCGCATCGCCGTCAAACCGTTTTTCTCCTATGCTTTACGGTGATTCGAGGGTGAAAGAATCGCCCCACGCGTTTTTACAGGAGACGACACGCATGCACGCGCCAATCAAGTACTTCGAGAAGGGGATCTCCATCGCCGCCAACGGCGCCTGGGGCCTGTTCAGCACGCTGAACAAGATCAGCCAGAACCCCGCGTTCACGCCGAAGTGGTCGAACAAGCCGTTGCAGAAGTCGTACGAGAAGACCAAACCGCCGCTTGGCTGGCCGCGCGAAACCGATTCGCTGTGCCCGGTCTGCACGCGTGAGGCGCGGCAGGAGATTCTCGACGGCAAGAAGGACGTCAGTATCCTGCTGAATGAGAAGGTCGGCGAGATCAAGGCCACCATCCTCGAGCGCGACGGCAAGATTCTGATGGTGAAGGATTGCCCGATTCACGGCCACTTCGAGGACGTGATGGCGATGGACACCGAGTTCTTCAAGCACCTCGAGTCGGTGTTCCCGGGCCGCGATATCCGCGCCCACAACGACGAGAAGCTGCACAACCACGGCAGCAGCACGATTCAGCACGGCCGCGGGTCGGTGCTGACCGTCGACCTCACCAACCGCTGCAACATGATGTGCGACCCGTGCTTCATGGACGCGAACCAGGTCGGGTTCGTCCACGAGCTGACCTGGGACGACATCAAGCAGGTGCTCGACAACGCGATCAGCATCAAGCCCAAGCGGCAGATGTCGGTGCAGTTCTCGGGTGGCGAGCCGACGATTTCGCCTCACTTCCTCGACGCGGTCCGCTATGCCCGCAAGGTTGGCTACTCCAGCGTTCAGGCGGCGACCAACGGCATCGAGTTCGCGAAGGACGCGGAGTTTGCAAAGGCGGCGGCTGAGGCGGGCCTGCGTTACGCCTACCTCCAGTTCGACGGCATCGGCAACGCGGCCAACGCGCATCGTCGCGTCGGCAACCTGTTCGACGTGAAGCTGCGCGCCATCGAGAACCTGCACGGGGCCGGCGTCGACATCGTCCCGGTCGTGACGATCGTCAACGGCGTCAACAACGAGCAGGTTGGACGCATCATCGAGTTCGCGCTCGACAACCCGAAGAAGATCAACTTCCTGTCGTTCCAGCCGGTGTCGTTCACGGGCCGCGACGAGGAAGTGACACCCGAGCGTCGCGCGGCGCAGCGCTACACGCTGTCGCACCTCGCGCACGACGTGAAGAACCAGACCGGACTTGGCGAGCCGGTCCGCGACTGGTTCCCGATCTCGTTCATGAACACGTTCACCGACTGGGCGGACGTGGTGAAGGGGCCGGACACCGAGTGGGGCAACCTGACCTGCGGCTGCCACCCGAACTGCGGCGTCGGCATGGCGCTGATGATCGACAAGGAAACGAAGGAGGCGGTGCCCGTCACCGCGTTCCTGAACGCGGAGCGGCTGGCGAAGGACGTGGCCCAGGTGAGCGACGCGGGCCGCGGTCGCAACCTGTCAGTGTTCGGCATGGCCCTGGCGCTGGCCAGGAATTACGACTCGTTCAAGTCGCCGACCCACTTCAAGATGAGCGACCTCCTCAAGAAGTTCGACAAGACCTTTGGTGCGACCAAGGGGGCGCAGGCCGGCAAGTACGGCAAGACCACCGGCCAGATCACGAAGGACGACATCGCCAAGCGCCGTGCAGACCGCTGGAACTTCCTGTTCATCGCCGGCATGTGGTTCCAGGATTTGTTCAACTACGACTTCCGCCGCACCGAGATGTGCATCATCCCGTATGCCACGCAGCAGGGTGAAATCTCCTTCTGCGCCTACAACACCGGTATCGGCTGGCGCAACATCATCGAGAAGATGCACATGACGGCCACCCTCACCAAGTGGTACGAAGAGCACGGTCGTCACGAGATCTTCGCGGGCAACAAGGCGGTGCCGCTCACCTCGTCCGAGCACTCGCTGGTGCTGAACGCGGAAGCGGTGGCGAAGGGCGAGCAGCACGACCTCGACGATCTTGGCATCGCGAAGAACGCGCGCGAGGA
>JBKJMH010000252.1:0-7787 GCA_046596625.1 Vicinamibacterales bacterium
GGGCCACTGGTCAATATCGACGTCGAGTCGTCGCTGAAGTTGAACGCTGTCGGCACGGCGCTCCTGCTCGTCTCGGCGATCTTCATCGCTACGTGGGCAGCGGTACCTGCCTTCCCAATGACCGTAGCGGCCGCGTTGTACCTGGTCATCCTCGCAGCCAGTGCCGAGGGACTCGCAGCCATCGCCTACGTGATGCAGCAGGGACAGGGCCTTGCGGGCCTGCGCGACCTGAATGTCGACGCGCTCTCACGCGGCGTTGGCGGATTGCGCATCGACAACCTCCCGCGGGCGATGTGGTACACGCCGCAACACTCGATGTCGTACGCGCTCGGACTCGTCGCCCTGCCGGTCGGTCTGGTGGGCGGTGTCTCGGCAGGCGCGGGCGCCATCCTCCTGGCCGGCCTCGCTCTCGGCGCGTCGGTGGCGCTCAATCCGTTCGTAGGGGCCTTGCTCTGCGCGGTCTACGGCATGGCGGTGCTCGGCGACTGGTGGCAGAAGCGAGGCTCGCCGGCCGCAATCCTGAAGCACGCGGTTGCGGTCGTGCCGGTCGCCGCCGCTCTCGGGTGGGCGGCCCTGAACCAGGTCGCCGAGGGGGCCGGGGGCACGCTGCACTTCGGACCCTACGGTCCGGGCCGCAACGCGCCGCTCCTCGCGTTCGTCCTGTCCTTCGGACCCTTGCTGCTGCCGCTGGCGTTCGGCCTGCTTCGCAACGCCGACGTCCCCTTTCGGCAGGTGTGGCCGTCAGTGGCAGGCGTGGTGCTGGTTGTCCTCGTGATGCACCTGGTCACGATGACCGTTGACGAATTCTGGATCGGCTTCCGCACCGGCCACCTGTTCTTCGTGCTCGTGCCGCCCATCATCGCCCGCGGCCTGCGCTGGCTTTGGCAGCCTTCGCGGCGGCTGTTCGCAAAGGTACTGATCACTGGCATCTTCGCCGTCGGCGTGCTCACCACGCTCATCGATGCGTTCAACGCACAGGATGTGGAGAACACCCACCAGGGGATCGGGCTGCGCTGGACGCTCCACCTGACGCCCGAACAGCAGGCTGGCCTGGAGTGGATTCGGTTGCACACCCCGCCAGACGCCGTCGTGCAGGCCGAGCCGTCCGTGCGCGGACGCGACGGCTGGAGTCTGATTCCGTCGTTTGCCGAACGACGCATGGCCGCCGGCCAGCCAATCTCGCTGTTACATGTGCCCGAGTACGACACGCGTTCGGAGGCCGTGCAGAAGATCTTCGCCTTCGCCGACGCGGACGCCGCGTGGCAGTCGGCGCGTCGCCTTGGCATCGACTACCTGTGGATGGACGCCACCGACCGCGCGGCGTATCCGAACGTCGCCAAGTTCGCGGACCATCCCGAGCTGTTTGCCCCCGTCTTCGTCGGCGGCGACGTGGCGGTGTACCAGGTCAGCCGCGACGGTAGCGCCAGAACGTCCGAAAGCCGATGAACCAGTCGCGCAGGCCGATCTTCTTCCCTTCGGCCTTCGTTCGCGGCGCATACCGGATGGGCACTTCGACGATGCGCGCGCCACGAGCCACCATGCGCGCCGTGATCTCGTGATCGAGTTCGAACCCGGTGGTTTCGAGCGGAAGGGCGGCGAGTTCGTCCCGCCGAAAGAGCTTGTAGGCGGTCACGGTATCGGTCAGCCACGTTCCGGTGAACGCCAGGGCGATCAGGCTGAGGCTTCGCCCGCCAAGGTAGGCCGCGAGCGACTGGTTCGCGTGCTTGCCGGCGTGCAGGTAGCGACTGCCGTACACCACCGTGCCCCGTCCTGAGAACAGCGCCTCGAGCATCGGGACATAGTCCTGCGGGTCGTACTCGAGGTCAGCGTCCTGAATAATCAGATAGTCACCGGTGGCCCGCGCGATGCCGGCTCGTACGGCCTTGCCCTTGCCGCCGTTCTGCAGCATCCGAATCAGCGTGACGCCGGGCTCAGCCTCCACGATGGCGGCCGTGCTGTCGGTTGAGCAGTCGTCGACGACGAGGAGCTGGGACTCGAGCTCGAATCGCGACAGGTCGACAGCCTTGATCTGCTGCAGCAGACTGCCGATGAAGCGCGCTTCGTTGTAGGCAGGGATCACGATCGACAGGACGGCCACGTCAACTCCGGCTCCGCAGGTAGTGCTCGATGAACGCCAGTTCCTCCGGCGTATTGACGCCGGTCGACTCCTGCACGTCGACGCACGGGAACGTCAGGACGCCACCACGCGTGTCGACCCACGGGATGAAGGGCAGGAAGTTGCGCTCCCCCGTGCCCTCGCCGACCGCCAGCACCGTCGCATATCCAGACAGGTCATCGAGGAAGGCGCGGCGGGACAGACTGAACAGTCCCATGTCGCTCTCGCCGATTGCCGGCATGGCGTCGCCCTCGCGGCGGTGGAGAACCCGGGTGATGCGGTTACCGGCGCCGCGCAGCAAATGGATGTACGGATCGGGCCGGGTACAGGTCGGCATGACGATCGCCGCGGACGGATCCGCCTTCGCTCGATCTGCCAACTGCGCCACGGTGACCGGATGCACCCCCACCTGATCGCACCACGTAACCCAGACGTGTGTGGCCGAACCGGCCGCGACGGCGGGCTGCGCGATGGTGATGGCGTCCAGCATACCGGTCGGCTGCTCCTGCACGACGACAGACGCAGACACCCCTCGTGCGGCCAGGTGCCGCGTCACGAGTGGCTGTGCGGCAGGATTGGTCACAACGACGACGCTGGAGACGTAGGGCTCATACAGGTCTATGAGCCAGTCGAGCATCGCCCGTCCCAACACGGGCACCAGAACTTTAGGCAGCGTCGACTTGAGGCGTGACCCGGTGCCGGCTGCCGGGATCACCAGCACGCGTCGCTCCAGCCCGTCAGCGTGCGGCAACGGAGGGGCTTCCCTGCTCATCGTTTGCGCGGCCTGCTCCGGCCGGACTCGCCTCGGGCACCGCGGCGAAGCGGCCGACCACGAGCGCACCAAGCGCCTGTAACCCTTCGAGCACGCTCGTGCGCTTGACCAGCTGAGGCGAGATCGGCATGAACTGCACTGGAATCTCGATGATGTCCGCCTTGCGTCGCAGCAACCGCGACAGCAGGTGCTCGTTCGCGAACTTGTGGGTCAAGGGCACGTCCAGCCCGACGGCGTCGCCAGCGCGGACCGCACGCACCGCTGACAACGTATCGGAAATGTAGCGGCCGAAGAGCGCCAGGCACGACAGGCTCAGGACGTGGCTGCCGGTGTAACTCAGCCATCCGAGCAGCGCATGCCGGCGGAAGCGGAAACGATATGACGCCTCGATGTCGCGGACCGACAGTCGCCGGCTACCCCACACGGCGTCGAGCCGGCCCGCTGTCAAGCTCGACGCAAGGCCGACGACGTCCTCGCCGCGATACATGCCCGACGACTCGAAGAGTACGACGTAATCAAAACGACCGTCCAGCACCGCCGCGCGGAACTGCTGATCCACGGTCGTCGCGCCTGCCGAAAGTGGGCGCAGCGGTAGCGGCAGCGATTGCACGAACCCCTCGTCCATGGGCTCGCCCTCGTAGAAGATTGCCGCATGGATCGGCAGATCGGCAAGGCCGCCACGCACCATCTCGACGATCGACTGCGCCCGCTTGTCTGACGAGCCGGCGTCGTGCAGGAAGATGGCGACCCGCTGCGGCTCATGCCGGTGCAGGAGCGACTGGATGAAGGGTCCGAGGATCTTGCCTGCGTCATGCCGTCCGGTGACGCCGTCCTCGTAGTTGGCAATCCGCACGAGCCTCGGGTCTTCGAGCGTTTCGATCTGTCCGAGCGGCACGTACGGCGTCGCGGTTTCCACGCGTCCGGGATCGTTCACGAAGTAATGCGTGATGAGACAGGGCATCGGCGTCTGTCGCGTCCCCTTGTCCTGCAGGTAGTACCGCGCCCGCTCGATGATGTCGACCGCCGTGCTGCCGGCAATCTCCGCATCCGCCTGGATATTCGTGATGAGCAGCTTGATGGCGCGCAGGTTACGGGCGATCGCTTCGCTCAGCCCTGGGGTGAGATAGGACGGGAAGAGGCTGGAGTGCTGCGTCCCCGGCGCGTAGATGATGAGGTCGGCCTCGACAATCCTCGACAGGAGGCGCGGGTTCAGGCCCGGCCGCACGGCGCGGTCCTCGAAGAGAGCCGCAGCTGCAACCGGTGTCGTCAACCGTGCGCGGTCCTGTTCCGACAGCGGCGGCGCGATGAGGTAGATGTCCTGTATGCGATTGTGGCCAGCCGAGCCGACGATTTCCTCTTCACTGCCGAGAATCGTCCCGTCAGCTCCAATCGCCACGAGGTGCGCGTTGGTCCCGTCGGTCACGTTCTCGATTAACCCGACTGGCAGTGACAGCAATTGACAGTAGTCGTCCACCGCTTCGTTGAAGCGGCGGTGGCAGCGTAGGTACGAGCCGGCGAACACCAGGTTGCCAATGCTGCAGTCACCGAACGCGAACGGCCGGCCGGTGGACGCCAGTTCGTGGGCAAAGGCTTCCACACGCTCGAGTGCTGCCGGCCAGGCAGCCGCTCGGCCCCGCACGATAGACAGGGCCTCCGCCGGGCCAAGACCGTCGGGGAGCCGCGCATCAAGGATGTCGATGAGGGGCTCCTGACAGGTGCCAAGCTCGAGGGCCAGACGCGACGCGTTCTTGCGAAAGTCGGAGGGACCGAGGCTGTCGACGAGAAAGCGCCGGATCTCGCCGGTCGACTTCCCGTCGTCGTAGCCGTTGATGGCCAGCGTGAGGTGAACCCGCGGGTCGCGGAGAAGCCGCTTCGAGAGCATGCTCGACCCGCGTCCTCCCGAAAAAAGTACCACCCGCGCCGACGGGATGGTGGCGGTGTGGGTCGGCGCCATCCCGAAGCGGTTACTCAGAGAGCGTGCCGGCGGCGGCTGGCACCCGCGCCGGAGCGCGGCGGCGCTTCTCGCGACTGGCACGCACGAGGAACTTCACGTACGGCACCACCTGCTTCACCGCTGCCACGTTCATCTGGCACGGGCTGAGGCAGCTTGGGCACTGCTCGTCGCGAACCCAGTCGCGATGTTTCTGGCTTGTGGCCCGGAAGTACAGTTCCTCGGCATCGTCGGTGACCACATTCCCCAGCACTTCGCTGTTCTCGCAGAAGAACAGGCCGCCATCTGGGTTCAGCATGATGCCCTGGTTCTGGAACGGGCACGGCGCCTCGCGGTGGTAGCCGTTGCCGATCATGTCGGCATAGTGCATGTGGATGTAGTTCTGGCCGTCGAGCATCGGGTCCATGCGCACGCGCTCGAGGAAGAATTCGCGCAGCCGCTGTTCATCGCGGCCGATCGGCTTCACGGCGTTCGACAGGTCACCGTTGCCGAGCATCGGATCGGAGAAGCGCACCATGTTGAAGACGATGTCGAGCTTTTCCTTCTTGGCCCAGGCGAGGATGTTCTCGCAGTCGTCGATGTTCCTGTTGAAGATCGTGGCCGACACGCCGAAGTTGAAGGGGACGCGCTTCTGCAGCTCCTTCATCGCGGTGATGGTCTTGTTGGCTTTGTCGAAGCCGCCCTTCACCTGCCGGACTTCGTTGTGCATCTCCCCGACGCCGTCGATCGAGACGCGCGCGCTGAAGATGATCCCCTTCTCGGCGCAGTATTCCGCCACCTTGGTAATCATCGGAATCGCGCGGTGAGGGGTGAGCCCCGTGGTATTGATGCCGTACTTGCGCAGCTTCGGCAGGCGGTCGATGATCGCCTTGGACACCTCGACCATGTCGTTCCGCGTCGTCGGCTCGCCTCCGGACAGCATCGCCATCTCGATGTTCTTCCAGAGTGGATTCTGGAAGGCCTTGTCGATCTGTTCGAGCGTCATGTCCGTCTTGCGATCGCCGCGCTGCCAGTTGCTGCACATTTCACAGCGGGCGTCGCACACGAAGGTGCACTGGAAAATCAGCACCGTCGGGTGGATGGGTCGGTGCGTCGCCACGTAGGCGTTGAACAGGTCGCGCGGCACGCTGAGGGCCGCCTGCGTCAGGTACTTCAGAGCGTAGGTCTGTGCCATTGAACCTCTTGATTTTACGCTGGTTAGCCGTCATCGTAAAGCCAGTGATTCCAAGCGCCACCACGAACGCTCCCGAGCGCCTGTCCGACGCCTCCACTGTCCGGCTCGTCCGCGCCAGCCTCCTGCTCCTCTTTACTTATATCTTCCTGTCGAACGCCTGGATGGGCGACGACGCGTATATCACCTACCGGGTGGTGTGGAATTTCGTTCACGGCTACGGGCTGACGTTCAACCCGGACGAACGCGTACAGGCCTACACGCATCCGCTCTGGATGTTCGTCATGTCGGCTGCCCACTTCGTCACGCGCGAGTTCTTCTTCACCGGAACCGTCGTTTCCTGGGCTTTCGACATCGCCACGCTGGTGGTGCTGCTGCGCTGGACCCGGACCGTCCCTCGCGGCGCCGTGATGGTCGTCTGGCTGCTCACCTCGAAGGCGTTCGTCGATTACACCGCCTCCGGGCTCGAGAATCCCCTCAGCTACCTGCTCGTGGCCCTGTTCTATGCGGAATACCTCGACCGCGCCTGGGGCCAGCCTCCGGATCGGCGCGAGTTGCAGCGTCTCTTCCTCATCGGCTCCCTCGCCTTCCTGAACCGGCCGGACGCGGTGCTGCTGTTCGCGGTCCCGCTGGCCGAACTGCTCCTGATGGCGCTGCGCCGCCGCCCGGGACAGGCGGTGATGCCGGTCCTAATTGGTGTGGCGCCGGCCGTGCTCTGGCTAGCGTTTGCCACCTTCTACTACGGATTCCCGCTCCCGAACACCTACTACGCCAAGGTGGCCAACGGCATACCCAAGCTGCTGATGTACCAGCAGGGCGTCGCCTACGTGCTGAATAGCGCCAGCCACGACCCCCTCACGCTCGGGACGATCGCGTTGTCGCTGTTGGTCGCGGTGCCGGCGGCCGGCGCGGCACGACGCGCCGCCCTGTCGGCGCTCCTCTACTGCCTCTATACGGTCAGCGTTGGCGGCGACTTCATGAGCGGCCGCTTCTTCGCCATGCCGTTCCTCATTGCCGCCATGACCGTGGCTCCGGCTGCGGCGGCGATCGGCGCACCGTGGGTGCTGGCGGCACTTGTGGGATACAACATCCTCATGCCGATCGTCCCGATCAAGACCACCGGGCGATACGACGCGGCGTGGGCCTGGCGCTCGCAGAACGGCATCAAGGACGAGCGCGGCCACTACCATCAGGGGACGAACGTCCTGTTCTACAGTCCGTTCCGCCAGCTCCCAGACTTCGTCTGGGTACGCGAGGGGACCAGTTTCAAGAACGGTGCGGAGAAGGTAACGGTGCAGGGAAGCATTGGCTTCTACGGGCTGTACGCGGGTCCGGAGAAATTCCTGGTGGACCGCAATGCGCTCTCCGATCCGCTGCTGGCGCGGATGCCGGTGTCACCCCGGCTCTACTTCGAGTTTTTCGCGGGACACTACTTCCGCGACATTCCCGACGGGTATCTCGAGTCAGTCGATCAAAATCGCAACCTGCTGACCGACCCGCTGCTGCACGACTACTACGATCATCTGCGCAACGTCACCCGCGGCACGCTCTTCAGCAGTTCGCGCCTCAAGGACATCGTCCTGCTCAATGCCGGGCGCTATCGGAACCTGAGCGAACAAATCCTGAAGCGGAGGTCCGTCGCTCTCTCGATCCGGGCCGACAATGAACGCTTCCTCACCGACGTGGGCGATCGCGATCCGGTAGCCGGAGCGCTCAGGGCCACCAGTGGCCGCGCCGGCTATATCCAATTCGGTCCCGAAATTCCAGCCGCCACAGG
>JBKJMH010000299.1:0-2771 GCA_046596625.1 Vicinamibacterales bacterium
GCGCTCGAAGCCGAACTACATCATCGACACCGCACCGGCCGGCATCGCGCGCTGGCAGACCTTCCCCATGCAGGACTATCCCTTGCTGCATCGGCTGGTCACACGCCGCTACACGAAGCTGGACACGATCGACGGCGTCACCGTGTACCGGCGGACCGGGTGCGAAGCCGAGGCGCGCGCGAACGGCCCCGCGCTTGCACCGCAGACGCCTGGACCAACTTTCAAGACGAGGTGACACATGGGATTGCGCGACACGTACAGCGCGGCCATTCAGGCCGCAAAGGGACACATGCAGGGCTCGGCAGACGAGCGCGATGGGAAGCTTTACTTCCACGGCACGGTGCCGACAGACGCCGACGCCAACCGTATCTGGGATGCGATCAAGACGGTACCGTCGTGGCGCACCGATGTGGTGGCCGACATCAAGGTGGTGAGCCAGGCCGCGCCGAGCGGGAGCGGACAGACCTACACGGTGAAGGCAGGCGATACGCTCTCGAAAATTGCCAAGGAACTGCTGGGGAGCGCGAGTGCCTACCCGACGATCTTCGAAGCCAATCGCGATCAGCTGTCCGACCCTGACAAGATCAAGCCGGGTCAGGTCCTGAAGATCCCGGCCCGCGGCTGACGACGCGGTAAACCTGACGGCTGGCGGCGCTAGTCGAGAGCGTTTTTCATTTTGACGTAGCGATGCGATAGCCGCAGTGCCGCACGTAGTTGGCACATTCGGTCGCGGTATAGCGGCCGAGTGCCTCGGCGACGAGCGCGGTGACCTGGTCGAAGGTGCGTGGCCGCGCGGCACGGAGGAAGGCCTTGAGCTTCGCAAAGGCCATCTCGATGGGATTGAAGTCCGGGTTGTACGGTGGGAGGAAGCGGATCTGCGCTCCGACCGTGCGGATCGCGACGGCAATGTCGGGCTGTTTGGGGACCGCGAGGTTATCGAGGACGACCACGTCGCCGGGGCGCAGCGCGGGGACGAGGACTTGCTCGATATAGGCGAGGAAGCTGGTCCCATCGATCGGTCCATCGAAGACGGCGGCTGCGCCAAGACGGTCGCATCGCAAAGCGGCAATGACCGTGTGTGTCTCCCAGTGCCCGCACGGCGTGTGATCGCGGACCCGCATCCCGCGCGGCCCGCAGCCATAGCGGCGCAGTAAGTCCGTGGCGACGCCGCACTCGTCGAGAAAGACATAGGGGCTCGCATCCCGGACGCCCTGGCTCGTCACCCAGTCGCGGCGCGCCGCGGCAATGTCAGGCCGTCGTTGCTCCGTGGCGTGCACCGTTTTTTTTGACGGTGAGATCGAGCCGCTCCAGTGTGCGCCAGGTCGTCGCGAGGCTCGCGGTGGTCGGTAGCGCCAACTCCAATTCGGCGAGGGTCTAATCCGGCTGGGCGTCGATGAGGGCGCGCAGCCGATCGTCCTGACCCGCGAGGGCCAAGGGACGGAAGCGCGTCTGCCGACGCGGCCCGACTTCGCCGTGCTCGCGTCGGCGCTGCACCAGTCGATGGACCCACGCCCGACTCACGCGGTACTTCGCGGCGAACGAGTCCGCTCGCATCTGCTCATCCCAGTCCTGTAAGACACGAATCCGGAGATCCGTCGAGTACGCCGCCATAGTCCCCCCTCGGGAGCAGTACCATGACGGCCGTAGCCCGGCCTCATGGGTGATGTCCGACCGCGGCGCCGATCGCCGCAAGCAACCTGACATCGTCGAACGGCTTGTCGAGATGACCGACGAAGCCGGCCGCCTGCGTGCGTAGGTGATCGGCGCTGCTTGCCAGCCCCGACAACGCAATCACCGGCGGCGGACGCGTCGCGGAATCGCGATGTATCGCGCGCATGAACTCGAAGCCGTCCATTCTCGGCATACGCAGATCGCACAGGATCACATCACGGTTGCAGCGCTCCATCACCTTCAGCGCTTCGAGCCCATCGGCGGCGCAGATCACGTCAGCGCCCAGGTCCTCGAGCATCAGCCGCGTGAACTCGCGGGCATCGTCCATGTCCTCGACGATCAGCACGCGCAGCCCGCTGAGCGTCCCCTTGCGAACGATGGCGCGCGCCGGATCCGCTGCCGGCACCACGGCGTCCACCAGCAGCGGAAAGCGAAGGGTGACCCGGACGCCGCATCCGGATCCCTCGCTGGCAATACTCACCTCCCCTTGCTGGAGCTCGGTGAGGCGCTTGACGAGGGCGAGGCCGATCCCGAGGCCTTCGTGCGAGCGGCGGGTCCCGTGCTCCTGTTGCTGGAACATCTCGAACGCGAACGGCAGAAAGGCCGGCGCAATGCCCTCGCCGGTATCGACGAACGTGACCACGGCCCAGCCCAGATCCGTCGTTACCGCAGCATCGACCGAGCCGCCGACCGGCGTGAATTTCAGCGCATTGGAGAGGATATTCCTGAAAACCTGCTGCAGGCGGTTCGGGTCCGCCTTGATCAGGACGGTGTGGGGCGGCGGAACGACTCTGAACGCGACGCCTTTCTCGAGCGCCGACCCGGAGAACGGTTCAGAGGCGGCGCAGAGCGCTTCGCCGATGTCACAGACCTTCAGATCGATAACGATGCTGCTCCGCGTCAGGCGGGTCAGCTCGAGCAGGTCCTCCACCAGGCGCACCTGCAGCAACGCGTTCCTTTCGATCACTTCCGCCGCCCGCTTCATTTTGCCCGGATCGCCGAGCTTGAGGATGCTGGCCCAGCCGAGGATCGGCGTCAGCGGCGTCCTGAGCTCGTGCGAGAGCACGGCAAGAAACTCGTCCTTGGCCGCCGCGGCTGCG
>JBKJMH010000102.1:0-9209 GCA_046596625.1 Vicinamibacterales bacterium
AGATCGGCATCGGCGCCGTGGACATCGAGCGCGGGATAGCGCATCAGTTGAACATATCCTTCACGCGGTCGAACAGGTTCCGCTCGTCCTGCGTCTCGGAGTGCGGACGCGGTTCGAACTTCTCCTTCGGCAGCGCCTTGGCCAGCTGCTCGATCAGGTGGCGCTGCTCCTTCGACAGCTTCTTCGGCGTCTGCACCTGCACGGTGGCAAACAGGTCGCCCTTGCCGCGTCCGTTCACGTCGGGCATACCCTTGCCGCGCAGCCGCATGGTGGTGCCGGTCTGGGTACCCTCGGGTACCTTCACCGTCTCGTCGCCCTCGAGGGTGGGGACGGTGATTTCGCCGCCGAGGGCGAGCGTGGTGAAGTTCACCGGGATCTCACAGAACAGGTTCACGCCATCGCGCTTGAAGAAGTCGTGGTCCTGCACATGCACGACCACGTAGAGATGACCCGCGGGACCGCCGCCCATGCCGGCTTCGCCCTCGTTCTGCAGCCGCAGTTGCTGGCCGGTGGCAATGCCGGCCGGAATCTTCACCGTGATCTTGCGCTCGTGCGCCACACGGCCCACTCCGTGGCAGGTCGGGCACGGCTTGGCGACCGTGCGACCCGCACCGCGGCACTGCGGGCACGTGGTGGCAATCGTGAAGAAGCCCTGCTGACGCCGCACCTGCCCCTGACCCTTGCACATCGTGCAGGTCGTCGGCTGGGTTCCGGGCGCCGCGCCCGACCCGCTGCAGGTCTCGCAGTTTTCCTGCCGCGGGATCTGGATGGAGGTTTCAGTACCCCTGGCCGCTTCCTCGAAGGCGATCTCGAGGTCGTAGCGAAGGTCGGACCCGCGCTGCGGGCCGCCGCGACGACGTCCGCCACCGAACATGTCGCCGAAGCCGAACATGCCGCCGAGGATGTCGGCGAAGTCGCCGAAGTCGTTGAAGACCGACGGGTCGAAGCCCGCACCGCCCGCACCCTGGTTCACTCCCTGGTGACCGAAGCGGTCGTAGAGTCCGCGCTTCTGCGTGTCCGCCAGCACCGCGTAGGCTTCCGCCGCCTCCTTGAAGCTCTCCTCGGCCGCCTTGTCGCCCGGGTTGCGGTCCGGGTGGAACTTCATCGCCTGCTTGCGATACGCGCTCTTGATTTCAGCGTCGGCCGCCGTCTTGGCGACGCCGAGCACCTCGTAGTAGTCGCGCTTGCTCACGCCTTGGCCACCTTCACCGCCGCGGGGCGCAATAGACGGTCGTTCAACGTATAGCCCTTGCGCAGCACCGCAATCACTTCGTTGTCGCGATGCGACGCGCTCGACTCCTGCATCACCGCCTCGTGCAGGTTCGGGTCGAAGTCGGTGCCGAGCGCCTCCATCACCTTCACCCCCTGCTTGCGCAGCAGGTCCTGCAGCTTGGCGTGAATCATCTCCACACCCTTCCGGTAGGCGACTCCGCCGTCGCCGGCATCAACCGTGAGCGCCAGATCGAAGTCATCGACGATCGCCAGGAGATCCTCGAGCATGCCGACCACCGCCCGGTCCGCCTGCTCACGCCGTTCCCGTTCCACACGGCGGCGGTAGTTGTCGAACTCCGCGGCCTTGCGGACGAAGCGGTCGTAGTTCTCGTCGCGTTCGCGCTTGACAGTGTCGAGCTCCGAGACGTCGGGCGTGGCCGCCGCGTCGACCGGGACGTCGTCGCCTGTATTCGGGACCTGTTCTTCAGACATGGGTGCTGATCAATCCGGATCGCGCAGTACGCGCGTGATAGCCTGCGCGGCGCCGTCGACCACCGCAATCGCGCGCGAGTAGCGCATGCGGGTCGGACCGATGACGCCGACCGTCCCGGTACTGGTGCCGTCCTTGAAGGTACAGGCCACCAGGCTGAACGGTCGCAGGGAAGGTTCGAGATGTTCGGCACCGATCACCACGGTGAGGCCGGTGCCGTCGATGTACGCGTTGAGGAGTCCGACCAGCCGCTGCTTCTCTTCGATCATTTCGAGCAGTGCGTGCATGGTCTCGATCGTGAGCCCGTGATCTTCGCCGAGCAGCGCCGCCGCGCCGTCGACATAGAGCACGTGCTCGTCGGGGAGGTCGGCGAAGGTCGACGACCCGAGTTTCAGAGCCCTGTCCATGAGCTCGTCGTAGAGGAGCCGCTCTTCTTCCATCCGCAACAGGACCGCCTCGCGGGCGCGCGACAGCGGCAGGCCCGAGAATTCCGCGTTGAGGTAGTTCGACGCCTGACGGAGGGCGTCGGCCGACACCACCTCGCCGGTATCGATCACTTTCTGCACGACATGGCCACCCTTGGCCACGATGACCACCAGCACGCGCGAGGCGCCAAGCGGAACGAACTCCACCCGGTCGAATACCGCCGCGTCCGGCGCCGAACTGAGCGCGAACCCCACCGACCTCGAGGCCTGCGAGACCACGTGCGAGGCCTGCGACAGGACGACATCGGCGAGCGGCGCGATTGTCTCGCGGCGCCACCGCGCCTCGACGACGCTGGCCGCCCGGTGGCGCCGCTTCGATTCGAGAATCAGATCGACATAGAACCGGTAGCCGCGGTCGGTCGGCACACGTCCGGCCGAGGTGTGCGGCTGCTGGACAAACCCCTCGTCTTCAAGACGCGCGAGGACGTTCCGTACCGTGGCAGACGACACGCCGAGGCCGGCCGCACGTACGAGCAGCGATGACGCCACTGGTTCGCCGGAAGCGATGTACTCGCGGACGAGCGCCGCGAGAACCCGTCGGGAGCGTTCGGATGGTTCCATTAGCACTCGGTTGCAGAGACTGCTAAGGAAAATTATACACCGGCGCGCGCGGCCAACGAGCGCGCCGCAACCCTCGCCTCGGCAGCCACCTCAGTTCGGGAAAGCCGGGTCGGCTCGCCGTTCTCCACGAGGATGGCGCCGTCGACGATGGTGGTGTGGACATCATTACCGCGGGCCGCGTAGACGAGCGTGGAGTACGGATCGACGTCTGGCGCGTGGTGCAGCTGATGACGCCTCACCCGGATGAGGTCGGCCTTCTTACCCACCTCGATCGATCCGATCTCGTGCTCGAGCCCCAGCGTGCGGGCGCCGGCGCGCGTCGCCATCCAGAGGACGTCGCGAGCGGGCAGGGCGCCGGGGCCGAGCCGCATCGCCTGCATCACGGCGGCAAGCCGCATCTCCTCGAACATATCCAGGCGGTTGTTGCACGCAGCGCCGTCCGCGCCGAGCGAGACCGTGATGCCCTGACGCCTCATCTCGACGACGGGCGCGATGCCTGAGCCGAGCTTGAGGTTCGAGCCTGGGCAGTGCATCACCTTCACGTCGCGCGCGGCGAGCAACTGCTGCTCGTCCTCGTCGACCCAGACGCAGTGCGCGGCACACAGGTGCGGCGTGGCGAGGTGCACCGCATCGAGATAGGCGATGTTCGACAGGCCACCGGTCATCTGGCGCACGATCGCGATTTCCTCGCGCGACTCCGAGGCGTGCGTGTGCACGAGCGCCGCATGCTCGGCCGAGGCCGCCGCCACCGCTTCGAGCAGTTCGCGCGTGCAGGACAACGCGAAGCGGGGCGCCAGTGCGGCGTGAATGCGGCCGTCCGCCGCACCATGCCAGCGCTTCCGGAGCGCGAAGCTCTCGTCGAGCGAGGCCTGCGTGCGTTCCTGCAGGCGCGACGGCACGCCGGCGTCGGCGTCCATCATGCATTTGCCGATGGCTGCCCGCATGCCGCTCGCGGCCACGGCCTCGAACACGACATCCGTATCGTGCACGGTCTCCATCGTCAGCACCGCGGTGGTGCCGCTTGCCAGCAACTCCGTGGTGGCCAGTCGCGTGGCGGCGCGCAGGGTGTCCGGGGTGTGTGCCGCTTCCATTGGCCAGATGCGGGTGCGGAGCCACTGCATCAGCGGCATGTCGTCCGCATAGCCGCGGAACAACGTCTGGCACAGATGGATGTGCGTCTGGATGAGGCCCGGCAGCAGGTAGTCGCCCGCGGCATCGATGACCTGGGCGTGGGGCGCGTCGGGGACACGGCCGACGGCAGCGATACGGCCGCCGCGGATCGACACATCACCGTGCACGACTTCGAACTGGTCGTTCATCGTGACGATGACGGCGTTGCGGAGGAGTAAAGACACGGGGAATTCAGAGTTCAGAGTTCAGAATGCAAAGTGTCAGAGTGTTGGGTGCGTACCGCCCAATCTGAAATCTGAAATCTGCAATCTGAAATCTGCAATTCAGGCTTTGATCTTCGACCACTTCATCGAGAGTTCAGCGGCGTCGCGGCTCTTGATGCGGCCGTGCTTCACGGCGATCAGCTCGGCGAGGATGCTCACCGCGATCTCCTGTGGCGTGACGGCGCCAATCTCGAGGCCGACCGGGGCGTGGACCTGCGTCAGCACCTCCGGCGCCATGCCCTCGGAGAGCAGCTGATCGGAGATGCGCGCGACCTTGGCGCGGCTGCCGATGAGGCCGACGTAGCGCAGTTCGCGCGGCGCCAGCGCCCGCAGCGCGTCGAGGTCGTTTGTGTGGCCACGGGTCACGATGACCACGTAGGCATGCGCCGGCAGCGTCGTCCGCTCGAGCCACGCCGGAATGTCTTCGGTGACGACGTCGGCGACGGTGGGGAAGCGTTCGCGACTCGCGAACTTCTCGCGGTCGTCCACCACGTGCACGTGGAAGCCGATCTCCTGCGCCATGGTGGCCAGGTGGTAACCCACGTGGCCGGCACCAATGACGTAGAGCTCGGGAGACGGTTCGATGGGTTCGATGTAGACGCTCATTTGTCCGCCGCAGATCAGCCCGGTCTCCTGGGCGAAGTCATCGTCGAGTTCGTAGTGCACAAGCTGTGGCTTGCGGGTGGTGATCGCCTCGCGCGCTTTCCAGAACGCGTCGTTTTCGTAGCACCCGCCGCCGATGGTGCCGACCATGCGGCCGTCAGGGAAGACGAGCATCTTCGCGCCGACGCGCTGCGGCGTCGAGCCCGTGGTGGCGACGATCGTGACAAGCGCTGCGAGCTGGCCCTTCTCGAGGGCGTCGGCGACCGCAGCGAAGACTTCCTGGTTCATACCGTGATCTTAGCGGGAAGTGGGACTTCAGAAGTCAGAACTAGAACCGGTGCAGCTCGCACCCGTCCAACGGCTCGGTGCCAGCGACGAACGGCGCATTGATGACTTTCGGGCAGAACGGCGCCGCCAGCTGGCCGGTTTCCTTGTCAATCTCGGTCCAGGTGATGCCGGCCGGAACCCGGAACGGCACGCTCTGGCGTCCGGCAAGGGCCGCCTTCATGAACTGGGTCCAGATCGGCAGGGCCGCCTGCGAGCCGGAGAGACCGAGGATCTGGTTGTCGTCGAAGCCGACCCACACCACCGTCAGCAGCTCGGGCGTGAAGCCGATGAACCACGCATCGCGCAGGTCGTTGGTCGTGCCGGTCTTGCCGGCCGCCTCGAGCGTGAACCCACCGGACCGCGCGCCGTACCCGGTGCCTTCGTTCACGACCGCGCGCAGCATGTCGGTCACGAGGTAGGTGGTGTCCGGCCTGGCGATGACCTTGGGCTTGGACCGGTCCGTCTTCGTGATGTCCTCATCGCCGCTCGTGACGCGCATCACGTGCCGCAGCTTCCGCTCGACGCCCATGTTCGGGAAGATGGTGTAGGCCGTCGCCATCTCCAGCGGGGTGGCTTCGAAGACGCCGAGTGCGATGGATGGGTACGGCTTGGGCTGGCTGCCGACGCCAATCCTTGCCCACAACTCGGCCACGTTGCCGTAGCCGGCGCGCTCTGCAGCCTTGATCGTGGCGATGTTGCGCGAATGGGCCAGCGCGTCCCGATAGGTGACCATGCCACCGTATTCGTCCTGGTAGTTCTCCGGCGTCCACACCTGGCCGTCGTACTCCCAGGTGGTGGGGGAGTCGTCGACCAGCGCCGCCGGCGAGACGTCGGTCTCGCCGTTCATCGCGGCCTGTTCGAACGCCGTCAGGTAGACGAACGGCTTGAAGGTGGAGCCGGGCTGCCGGCGCGAGACGATGGCCCGGTTGTACTGCGACTGGTTGTACGAACGTCCTCCGACCATCGCGAGGATCTCGCCCGTGCGTGGATCGACCGAGATGAGGGCGGCTTCGGCGCGTCCCTTCCGCTTGCGGCGCGACAGCAACTGGTCGACGTTGGTCAGGCCGGCGCGCACGGCGTCCTGCGCCAGCCGCTGCAGGTGCAGGTCGAGGGTGGTGTAGACGCCGACCGGCTGGGTGTCGGTGGTGGTGAGACCGGGATAGCTCTCGTTCAGCGTCTGCGTGACGTAGTCGACGAAGTACGGCGCCTCCGCCTCGAGCGCCCGCTGCACGACGGTGAGCGGTTCCTTCTGCGCGGCCTCGGCCTGCGGCGCGGAGATGAACCCGGCCTCGGCCATCGCGCGGATGACCACATTGCGGCGCTCGCGGCAGCGCGTCGGGTTATTGAAAGGCGACAGCGCCGACGGCGACTGGATGACGCCGGCGATCGTGGCGGCTTCGGCAATGGAGAGGTTGCTGACGTCCTTGCCGAAGAACAGGCGAGAGGCCTCGGACACGCCGACAATCGCGAACGACCCGCGCTGGCCGAGGGGCACGGCGTTCAAGTACATCTCGAGGATCTCGTCCTTGGTGGCGCGGCGCGACATCACCAGCGAGACCCACATCTCGAGCAGCTTGCGCCGGGTCGAGCGCTCGCGGGCCTGCTGCAGCGTCCACCCCTCGAACCGCGGCAGGAAGACGTTGCGTACCAGCTGCTGGGTGACGGTGCTCGTGGCTGAAATGCGGCTGTCGCCAGCCATGCTGTAGAAGACGGCACCGGTCAGACGGATCGGGTCGATACCAGGGTGGTAGTAGTAGCGGCGATCTTCGATGGCGAGTACCGCGTTGATGACGTGCGGTGGCAGTGATGCGACCGCCACCGGTCGCCGTTTCGCGCGATCGACTTCGAGCGCGCTGAGGAGCGGCGTGTCAAGCGTCAGGCTGTCGCGGGAGTCGTTGCCGAGCCGCAACAGCTCGACGTGATCGGGCGGCCGCGGCGCCGCCGGCTTTCCGCGCGAGGCGCGCTGCACGGCGGGAGCCGGCTTCTGGAACGCCACGCTCACCGTGCGCCCCTTGAATTCCTCTGACCTGGGCGCGATCGACACCGTGCCGGCGTCGATCGCGAATTCGCCTGGCTTCTCCGCCTTGTCGCGGCGCGCGTAGCCGATGTCGTTGAGGCGATCGACGAGTTGCTGTTCGGTGAGCGCCTGTCCGAGCCGCAGTTCGAGCGGCCGCGCGAAGATGCGCGGGAACACCCGCTGGCGTTCACCGTGCAGCTGCTGATCGATCAGCCTGGAGTAGCGCACGTAGTAGTAACCGCCGACGAACGACAGGACGACCACAGGCAGGGCGGCGGCGAGCGCGGCGATGCGCACCCACCGGCGTTTCCAGAGCGGCAGGCGCCGAGGCGCGCGTCGTGTGCGGGGCTGGCTAGATGGTGACAATCCAGTGATGCCCCATTGCGAGGGGCAGTTCCTCGACCAGGCGATCGACGAGCGCTGGCCCGTACTGGTTCAGGAACGACACGAAGCCGATGGTGCGCTCCTGGGCGTGGCCGTCGGGGAACGCCAGGGCACGCGTGCGGATGAACTGGCGGCGTAGCGTCTCGTCGCGGCGCTTCGCAGCCTGGATCATCTTGTTGTGCAGCGACTGCAGGTCGTGCTGCATGCGCGTCAGCGTCGATGTCGTGGCGGCCTCGAGCGTCGGGTCGAGCGCGGGGATGGCGTCGATCACGGCCTGCATCGAGCTGGCAATCGCCCGCGAGGCGCCGCTGAACGACGATTCCACCTCCGGCGGGATCTGCGTCTCGAGCAACTGGTTCAGCGCCGACTCGTCCTGCGGCTGCAATGCTTCGAGCGGCAAGCCGTACTTGGTCAGGAAACGCATGGCCGCCGAGTCGACCAGTGTCGCCGACGTGCGCTGGTACATGAGCGGCATCGGCACGCCGAACCGCGCGTAGACGTCGCGCAGCTGTCCGAGGTACGCCAGTTCATTTGGTCCCGCCACGTAACAGATGGTCGGGAACAGGGTGTCCTGCACCACGGGCCGCAGCAGCACGTTCGGGCTGAACGAGGCTGGCGACGTGGCCGCCTCCTCGATGAGCGCCGCCTTCGCGTAAGTGCGCTCGCCGACGACGAACTGGTTGTCCTGGTGGCGGATGCCGCGACGGCCTCCCGGCAGGTGGAACAGTGCCGCCGCATCGTCGTGGGCGTGCACCTGCGAGTGGTAGCCCTTCGAGACGAGGTTGGCGCCCGCCGCTGCGGCAAGCTTCGCCGTCTGGCCGGGATCCGACAATTCGGACACGAACACCGGGCCGGCAATCGGCTTGGCCGCGGGATCGGACGCGTCGTAGACGATGAGCCCGCGCGTGCCGAGCACGCGTTCCATCCAGCGCCCGAAGGCGTCGGCCATGCCGCGCCCCTCCGCGTACGACGCGCGCAGGTCCGCCATGACCTGCTCACGGAATTCCGTGGGCGGTAGCAGTTGTTCGAGTTCGTCGAGGGCGGTCGTGATGGTGGAGTCGAGCGAGACGGTGGCAACGGGGGCGTGGTCGGCGACAGGGCGGCCCGGCAGCGCGATGGTGCGGGGGGCCAGGGTGGAGTCGTAGACGGTACAGGAGCGGACTTCCTCCCAATCGTGGTCTTCGGCGTCGATCCAGAAGACAGCCACCGCCGGGACCCCGTGTTCGCGCGACACCTGATCCGCCAGTTTCAAGGCGGTGAGTGCCTTCAGCAGGGTGAAGAACGGTCCGCCGAAGAGTCCGGCCTGTTGACCCGTGAGCACGGCCACCGTCTTCGGGTCCGCCAGCCGGCGGGCGGCGTCGACCGCTGCCGGCGGGGCGCCGCGGCGCACCTGTTGCGCCTCCAGAATACGCGCGATTTCGGCGCGGTCGCGCCCGTGCGCCTGGGTTCTGCTGATGGCGTCGGCCCAGGCCGACGGCTGGGTCGGATTACCGGAAAAGAACGGCTCGACCGAAGGAAAGTTGAAGGCGTAGTCCGCGGCGAGGCGGCGAATCCATGGGAACCGGCGCACATCGACGGCCATCCGTGCGGACGGGTCGCCTGACGAGTCCGGATTGGGGAGGGAATCAGCTGAGTTCGACGTCACCGGGCACCTACTGTAACACGGCTAAACGATTGAACAGGCAGTGTTTCAGTGTTACGATTCACCACTTTCCTCGAGGAGTACCCACGCTGCA
>JBKJMH010000318.1:0-6325 GCA_046596625.1 Vicinamibacterales bacterium
GGTCTACGTTGTCGAGGCGGTGAACCCGCCGCTGCGCGCCTTCACGGTCGTCATCGTGTCCGACGTCGGGCTGATCACGAAAACCGCGCCTGGCGAACTGCTGGTGTTCGCAGCGAACCGCTTCACCGGCGAGCCACTGCCCGGGTGCCGCATCGGCATCCTTGCCGACCAGAAGCAGGTGGGCACCGGCACGACCGCGGCCGACGGCACGTTCAAGGCCGACGTCGAGGTGGACGAACCCGACAGCCTCGTGACCGTCGCCGACTGCAACGGGCAGGCAGCCGCCACCGACCCCGGCGCGTTCACGGTTCGTGAAGCGACGCGCGAGCTAGTGGGCTACACCTACACCGACCGTCCGGTCTATCGCCCCGGCCACACGGTGCACTTCCGCAGCGTGCTGCGATGGCGCACGCGCGGCAGCCTGACGCCGTTCGGCAACAGCCCGGTCGAGGTGTCGATCGTCGACGACAGCCAGAAAGTGCTGCGGCGCGAACAGAAGACGGTGGACGAATTCGGCTCGGTGAACGGCTCGTTCACGGTGCCCGCCACGGCGTCACTCGGCTACTACACCATCCGCATCGTCAGCGGCGACGACACGGCGTCGGGCTCGTTCGAAGTGCAGGAGTACCGCAAGCCGGAATTCGATGTGGCCGTACGGCCGGCCACGAAGTTCGAACGTCAGGGCGGCACGGCGACGGCGACGATCGCCGCGCGCTACTACTTCGGGCAGCCGGTGGCCAACGGCACGGTGAAGTACGTGCTGCATCGGCAGCCGTACTATTCGCCGCTGCGCTTCGAGGCGTTCGGCGAAGACGGCTTCGGCGACCAGTTCTACGGCGATGGCGGCGACGCGGCGCTCGAGGGAACGGCGCGGCTGAACGACAAGGGCGAAGCGCAGGTCACGGTGCCGCTCGAAGCTGACGATGATGGCCGCGATTACACAGCGCGTATCACCGCGACTGTCAGCGACGAGAGCGGACGCGACGTGTCCGGCGCCGCGTCGACCGTGGCCACGGTCGGGCGACTGCTGCTGGTGGCGTCGGCCGAGCGCTTCATCTACAACCCGGGCGAGCCGGCGAACGTCCGCGTGCGCGCACTGGCCTACGACGGCACGCCGCAAGCGAGCGTGCTCGTCCACGCCGCCCTGGAACAGGTCGACTATCGCAATGGCTACGACAACCCGCGCGTCACTGTCATCCAGCAGGGCGATGTCACCACCGACGCCGACGGCCGCGCCCGCTGGACAACGACCGCCCCGCGCCAACCTGGCAGCTACCGCGTCCGGCTGACGACGAGTTCGGAGGGGCGCCAGGTGGTCGACCTCACCGGCATCTATGTGCCCGGGCAGAGCGCCGATGGGTTCGATGATGGCGACCGCTTCCTGGAACTGATTGCCGACCGCCGCACCTACGCGCCCGGCGATACGGCGCGCATCCTGGTGCAGGGCGAAGACTTCGACGCGCAGGTGCTGGTGACGAAGGAGAACCAGCACATCTCGTATCACCAGGTCGTGAAGGCGGGCAGCGGCGGCGCCATCGACGTGCCGATCTCCGCCGACGACATCGGCGACACCTACGTCAGCATCGCGTTCCTGAAGGACGACCGTCTGTTCCGCGCCGAGCGTCGTCTTACCGTGCCGGCGGTCGAGCGTCTACTCACCATCACCGCCGACACCGACCGCCCGGTGGCCAGGCCCGGCGAGCCGGCCACGTTCACGATGCACGTCACCGACGCCGCGGGCGCACCGGTGCGCGCCCAGTTGAGCGTGGGCCTCGTCGATGAGGCGCTCTACGGCGTGCGGCCCGATCACACGCCGGATCCGCTGCGCTTCTTTTACCGCCGCGAGTACAACGAGGTGTCGACCTCGTTCTCGCGCGACTATCCGTTCGTCGGCTACTCCGGCACCGAGCAACTGCTGCTGGCGCAGCGCCGGCGTCCGTTGACGCTGGCCGACTTCAAGGCCGACCGGCCCGATCGGCCTCGCGTCCGCAAGGACTTTCCCGACACGGTCTACTGGTCGCCGAACGTCACGACCGACGCCGCTGGCACGGCGCGCGTCAAGGTCGACTATCCCGACTCGCTCACGTCGTGGCGCCTCACCGTGCGCGCCGTCACCACGTCGACCAGCGTCGGGGCGACAGTGGCGCACACCACCACCACGAAGGACCTGATTCTGCGCGTCATCACGCCGCGCTTCCTCACCGAAGGCGACCGCGTCATCGTTCCAGCTATCGTCCACAACTACCTGCCGGAGCAGAAGAACGTGGCTGTAACCGTGACGGCCGAAGGGTTGGCTTCTGGCGAAGCCGCTGGTGCGGCGACAGGCGCCAGGAGTCTGCAGGTGGCGCAGAACGGGCAGCAGCGCACCGACTGGCAGTTCATTGCGAACACGGTGAAGCCGGTCACCATCACCGGCAAGGCGACCAGCGACGTGGCCGGCGATGCGATGGCGCTGACGCTGCCTGTGAATCCGGCAGGGCTGCAGCGCAACACTGGCACGTCGGGCTCCGTGCTGACCAGCGAGCCAAAGAACCTGGAGTTCACGATTCCGCCCACGGCGAACGCCGCTGGCCGCACGGTGCGCGTGGCACTGGCGCCGTCGATGGCCGGTGCTATGCTCGGCGCGCTCGACTATCTCACGTCGTTTCCGTGGGGATGCACCGAGCAGACGCTGTCGTCATTCGTCCCGAATCTCACCGTGCTGCGTGCGCTCAGCGACATGCAGCTGACACCCACCGAGCGCCTGCGCTCGCTCGACCGGCAGGTATCGGACGGCCTGAAGCGGGTGTACGACTACCAGCACACCGACGGTGGCTGGGGATGGTGGAAAACCGACCAGAACCATCCGTTCATGACCGCGTACGCGATTGACGGCCTCATCGACGCCCGTGCGAATGGCGTGGAGGTGGAAGCGTGGCGCATCTCGAACGGCGCCCGCGCCCTGCAGGCCCTGTGGACGGAATATCCGCGGGCCCTGCCCGACCTGAAAGCCTACGAGGCCTACGTGCTGGCGCGCGCCGAGGCGGAGGCGTTCAACCTCACCGCGGCTCTTGACGAACTGTGGAGCGCGCGTTCGCGCATGAGCGCGACCGGTCAGGCGTACCTGCTGATGACCCTCGACGCACGCAAGGACACACGCGGCGCCACGCTGGCGCGCGAACTCGTCGCTGCGGCGCGATCGCAGGGCGACCTCGTCTCGTGGCCGGTGGAGGCCGACGCACTGCTCGAGGACTTCGCCGACACGACGGCCGAGGCGACGGCGCTGGCATTGAAGGCACTGGCCGATCGCGGCACCACCGACCCGGTGCTCGAGCGAGCCGCACGCTGGCTGATGGCGAACCGGAACTCGGGCTCGTACTGGGTCAGCACGAAGCAGACGGCACTGGCCCTGCAGGGGCTGCTGTCGTTCATGAAGGCGCGCGGTGAGAAGCCGGCGCCGGTGAACGCCGAAGTACTGGTGAACGGCGTGCGCGTCGGCACCGCCCGCTTCGATGCGGCGTCGCTGACCGCGCCGAACCCGCTGCTCATCGAGGCGCCGGCTGGCGAGGGCACCACCACGGTCCGCATCGTGAAGCAGGGCGAAGGCACGCTCTACTTCGATGCCAGCGTGCGCTACTACGACAGGCCGGCCGCCGCCGAACGCACCGGCACGCGGCGCCTGGCCATGCTGCGGCAGTACGCCACGCTGTCGCCGGTCACCGTCGAGGGGCGCATCGTCTATCGCGAGACGCCGCTGACGGGACCGGTGAACACAGGCGACCTGCTCCTGGTGAGGCTGACCGTGGCGGGGTCGGTCGACTGGCGCTACCTGATGCTCGAGGATCCGATTCCAGCCGGCACCGAAGCGGTCGAGCGGGACGGTGGCTACGAGCTCGAACGCCGGCGCGCGTGGGACTACGGCAGCCAGCGCGAACTGCGCGACGACCGGACGGTCTACTTTCTCGATCGACTCTCAGGCGGGCGGCACGAATTCAGCTATTTGCTCAAGGTGACCACGCCAGGCACCTTCAGTGCGATGCCCGCGCACGTGTCGCCGATGTATGTGCCGGATGTCTCGGCGTCCAGCAATGCGATGACCCTCACGGTCTCGCCGGAGGGCGTGCAGTGAGCGCCCGCACGGTGTGGTCCGGACTGATCGTCACCATCGTTGGCGCGGCTCTGGCTGGCGGCGCCTACTGGGAACTGCTGCGTGTGCCCGAGTCGAACGTACTCGCCCTGCTGCTGTCGGCGGCGCTGGTGGTGGTTGGCGTTCTCGTGGTGGGGCTCACCATCGGAACGGTCATCGCGCTCGCGAACAAAGCGCCGATTCGTCCCGCACTGGCGCGCGGCATCCGCGCCCTTCCCGGGTTCCTGCTCGGCGCCGTCGTGCTGCTTGGGCTGGTGTGGCTCACTGGCCTCATCGACGACCAGTGGGCGCTGCACCGCGGCGAGATCGACGCGTTGTTTCTCCGCTACGGCGGGACCGATCGAACGGCTGGCATACACGCGGCCGTCGCCTGGCTCATGTGGCTGCTGCGTTGGGGGCTTGGCCTCGCAGCGGTAGCGGCGGCCACAGCCGGAGTGGCGGCATCACCGGGCAGCGCCGCCGGGGGGGGCGCCGTACGCGGCCTCGGCCAGACGTTCGCGCTGCGTCCGCTCGGCGCCACGGTGATTGCTCTGCTCGCGGGCTGGGGGCTGTGGTCGTTCGTCTACTGGCGCCCCAGGGGAATGACCGCCGACAGCACCGAGCTGGCGTTCGTGTCGGTGAAGCTCGGGGCGCTGCTCCTGGCCGGAGCAGTGCTGGTGGTGCTGGTGCTGCACGTCTTCGCGCGGCGCGCGGCGACGGCTTCACCGAGCACCTCGTAGCCGCGGACCTTCAGGTCCGCTAGACTCGGCCGACCTGAAGGTCGGCAGCTACGTACAGCTATCCATACGGACAGCTATCCACATCGGGACAGGTTCAGCGGCCCAGCGTCGTCCACGGCCGGCCGCGCTGCAGTTCGCGTGCGTAACATGCCGCGGCGCGGTCGTACACCCGCCGCAAGTCGTCGGCGGAGCCAGCCGTGCTGAACTCGGCATTCGCAGGGCACACCGCGGTAGGGCCCGCCGCTGACGCGCCGCGCTCGGCCCACACCGCCACCCCTTCCGACACCCATCGCGGCGCAGCGCCCAACGCACGGGCTGTCATCGCGTGCGCCAGTTCATGCCGCAGCGTCGGCTCGAGCAGGCCGCGCTGGCGCAGCACGGGCAGCGGCAACAGGTCGATCACGTCGCCGCGAGTGGACGCGGCAGTGAACCACGGCTGCCCCGTTGCCCGTTGATAGCTCTCCACCGTCGGATGAAACCGCAGGTGCACCTGTGACGCGGCCGTCGATCCGAGACGCGCGGCGACATCGGCAAGATTCCGCTCGACCAACTCCGTCACCTCGCGCCGCGACGCCTCCTGCTCCACCGGCAACACGACACTGACCCCACGCGTGGCGTTCGACACAGCCAGCGTCCGCAGTTCGAGGCCGGGATAGTACTGGCGGAGAATGGCGGCGGCATCCGCTCCCTCCCGCGCCCGCTGCGCCGCGCCAACCACGCAGAGCCCCACACCGTGTCCGGCACCACGTCCGGCGAAGCGGTATCCCGATGCCGTGCGCGTTACGTCGAACAGCGTGCTGCGCACGTGCTGCCAGCCGAGCACACGGCCGACCAGCGAGCGCAGGCTCTCGCCCGACACCTCCGACGGCGTGACGCCGTCCACGCGCAGCCAGGCTGCGCGGCCCGAGCCGGTACGCCCGGTCACGCTGACGCCCCGAATGGTCTCGCCCGAGAATCCACCTGCACGAAGCGCACGCAGCAGATCGCGAGCGGTAAGCTCCGACGACCACGCTGGTTCACCCGCACACGCATCGTCCTGGCGCGACGGCAGGTGCGGTGCGTCCCGTGCGCCGCGCCACACCGCTGACGGCTTTTCGGTGTGTCCGCCGCACGACGCGGTGTAGTAGACATCGGCGACATGGCCGCCCGTCGACAGGTAGGTACCGGCCGTCGCGGTTGATGCGGCCGACGACGAACGGGTGGCGCGACGAAGCACCTGGCAATGGGTCAGGTCGCACAGATCGAAGCCCTCGGCCGCATGACGGCCGATGTTGGCCAGCGCGTAGGTGCGTGCGGCAATCGCCAGTGCCTCCAGGGCCGCTGGCGCGGAACCGCTCGCCGCTTCGCCAGCCGTCACGCCTGCCACGTAGTCGTCGAGCGACATCTCCCTGACCGCGTAGCCTCCGGTGCGCTGCATCACGCCAATGCGCAGCGTCGTCCGCGCCGTCGCTCCTGCGACGGGCGCCACAGCCGGAGCCCC
>JBKJMH010000032.1:0-8546 GCA_046596625.1 Vicinamibacterales bacterium
TTGCTCAACTTCAACGTCCTCAAGGAGACCATTCCCTACGCCCGGCAGCGTGCGGCGGAGATGGGCAAGGAGGTCGACTTCAGCCTGACCACCAACGCCACGCTGCTGAAGCCGGACGTCATCAAGTATCTCGTCGAGAACCAGGTCGGCGTCACCATCTCGTTCGATGGCCCGCCGGAGGTGCAGAACAAGTTCCGCGTGTTCCACAACGGCGCCGGCAGCTATGACGTTGTGGCGCCCAAGATCAAGGAACTGCTCCAGAAGCACCGCAATCGGCCGGTCGGTGCGCGCGTGACGCTCACCGGCGGCAACCTGGACGTCAGCGCCATCTACAAGCACCTGACCGAGGACTTCGGCTTCCGCGAGGTCGGCTTTGCCCCCGTCACGACGTCGTCGAAGCGCGAATATGCGCTCGACGAGCAGGGCTACGACACCATGCTGACGCAGTTCACCGCGCTGGCAGAGGAGTTCAAGGAGGCGGCCATCGAGGGTCGTCACCACGGCTTCTCGAACGTCAAGGAAACCATCCAGGAGATCCACCAGGGCATGAGCAAGGCGTACCCGTGTGGCGCCGGCATCGGCCTCATGGGGGTCTCCACGTCGGGCGACGTCGCACTCTGCCATCGCTTCGCCGGCTCCGACGATCACAAGCTCGGCACGGTGCGTGACGGCATCGACAGGTCGGTGCAGGCTGCCTTCCTCGACTCGCACCACCTGGCGAACAAGACCGACTGCAGCACCTGCTGGGCGCGCCCGGTGTGCTCGGGCGGGTGCTACCACGAAGCGCACACGCGCTACGGCGACACGACTAAGGCCAACCTCCACTACTGCGACTGGATCCGGTCGTGGACCGACGTCTGCCTGCGGGTGTATGCGGAGATCGCAGAAAGGAACCCAGCCTGGCTGGCCCAGTTCGATCGTGAACCGATGGTCGAGAAGGTCAGCTAGCTTTCGAGGACACCATGAGACACCTGAAAACGCTGAATCAGAAGGCGACTCGCATCGAGCAGTACGTGCAGGAGCAGGAGGCGCTCGCCGCAGACGGCGAAGATGTCGTGGCGCTGCAACGCGGCGGCGGGGTGCCGCAGGGGGCACCGAATATTCCGCTTGGCTGCGCGGTGATCTTCTCGCCCGGGTGGGAAGTCGATCGCACGGGTGGTACCGCCGGTCTTTGCCAACCGGTCGAGCGCGACCTCTTCGACTGCCACATCGGCTGCTACTGGCCGGCACAGGTGCCGGACCAGCTCAATCACGCCCCCGACTGGACCAACAAGTGCGCGGCGGCCCAGAAGGACTGGCGCAAGATCGACCTCATCTTCCCGTAGGTCAGGAGACCGGATCAGCCATGAGAGTTTCCCGTTTCTGGTTTCATACCCTGGCCGTCGGCGCGGCCGTGTCTGCCCTGTGGTTGCCGCTCGGTGCACAGGGGAAGGCCAAGCCCGTGTCCGCCGGCACCGGCACGCTGTACGTCGGCGTGTTCCCGGACCACTTCAAGGTGATCGACGAGGCCACCACGACGATTACCGGCAAGGTGCCGTTCACGACGGGGATGCCCCGGCGCACGTCGCTCTCGAAGGACCGCACGCGGTTCTACACGGTCGAGGCGCAGCAGGAGAAGGTCGAGATCATCGACATCGCGTCGCGCAAGACGCTCGACTCCTTCACGCTGTCACAGGGGAACCGCAAGGTTCGCATCAAGACGCTCGAGCCCGACCCGCTGCACCGGTTCGTGATGATGGTCATCCGTCCGGTGGTGAAGCACATCGACCACTGGGAGATCGAGCCCTCGTCGATCGTCCAGTACGACCTGGCTACGCACAAAATCGGGAACACGCTCCCCTGGCCCTCGGGCGAAGAGCGCGAGAACGCGACGATGCAGTTCTCGCCTGACGGGAAGCTGATGTACCTGTTCAGCGAGCAGGACGTGCTGATCTACGACACCACCACGCTCAAGCAGACTGACCGCTGGGAGCTCTCGAAGCCGGTCGAGGAAGGCTACGGCGCGTTCGAGTTCGGGCAGATCGACGCTGCGAACGACGAGCCGGGCTTCTACACCGCGATGTTCCAGGTGCAAGACCCGGTGCAGAAGCGCCGCATCATGGGCATCGGCCGGGTGAACCTTGCCGCCAAGAAGGTGGACTTCTACACCCTCGGTCCGGCGCAGCAGGTGGGATTCACCATGGCGCCGAGCCGCAAGGTGGCCTACGGCCTCTTCAACGAAATCGGCAAGTACGAGTTCTGGAAGTTCGACCTCGAGGGCCGCAAGGTGGCCGCACGGGTCGAGTTTGCCGGCCGTCCGCGCATGTCGTTGAAGACCAGCTCGAACGGCAAGGTCCTCTACATCTACAACGCCGGCGACACCATCGACCTCTACGACGCCGAGACCTTCAAGTTCATCAAGACGGTCGATCTCGGTGGCGACGTGACCTCGGACCTGTTCGTCGTCCCCGGTCCGGTGACCCGCGCCAAGCCGACCAACTAAGGAAGTAGGACATACGTTGAAGAATCAGCACCTGCTCCGGGCACTCCGGTTCGTGACGCCCTACTGGCGTCGCCTGGGGCTGGTGCTGCTTCTCAGCCTGTTCAGCACCGGTCTCTCGCTCGTCCTCCCGCTCATCTCGAAAGACTTCTTCGACCGCGCCCTGCTCGGGCGCGACCTGCCGTCGCTGGTCCGGACGTCGCTGCTGTTTGCCGGCGTCACGATCATCGGCTTCTCCCTGAACGTCGTCTCCGGCATGCGCTACACGCGCGTCTCGGCTGACATCCTCTTCGACATGCGGCTCGACGTCTACCGACACCTGCTGCAGCTGTCGCCGCGGTTCTACGCCCGCACGCGGCTCGGCGACATCATGTCGCGCATCAACAACGATATCGGCGAGATCCAGCGCGTTGCCGCGGAAGCGGTGCTGGCGTGGGTCGGCAACGTGCTCTACCTCGTGGGCACGGTGGTCATGCTCGCCTGGCTGGACATGCGCCTCTTCCTCGCCACAGTAGCGGTGGCACCGTTGGGAATCTGGGCGACGTCGTACTACCGGTCGCGTCTCGAGGGGCAGGTCGGGACGCTGCGCCAGACCAGCGCCGACCTCGGCAGCTTCCTCATCGAAACCATCCAGGCGATTCGGCTCGTCGTCATGAGCAACGCGCAGGACCGCGAGGTGGCGCGGTTCCGCACGCGGAACAACGTCTTCATCGATGCCCTGATGTCGATGCAGTACCTCTCCTACGTCTCGGGTGCGCTGCCGGGATTAATCCTGTCGGCCGGCACCGGAATGGTGTTCATCTACGGCGGCTACCGCGTGGTGCACGGCGAGATAACGGTCGGCACCTTCGTCGCCTTCATTGCCTACCAGACACGGTTCCTGCCACCGATGCAGGCCCTGATGGGCCTGTGGGCGAGCCTCGCGACTGCGCAGGTCTCGCTCGAGCGGGTCGCTGAAATCCTGGATGCTCCGATCGATGTCATCGAGGCGCCCGACGCCGTGGCGCCGTCAGTTGTCGAAGGGCGCATCGAGTTCAACCACGTCACCCTGTCGTTCGGTCGCGGCCGCGCCGCGCTCGAACAGGTGTCGTTCAGGGCTGACCCTGGCGAGGTGCTGGCGATCGTCGGCCCGAGCGGCAGCGGCAAGTCGACCATTGCCGACCTGCTGCTGCGGTTGCTGGACCCTGACGAAGGCACCGTGCGCCTCGACGGCATCGACCTGCGACGTCTCGACCTGCGCACGCTGCGCCGCCACGTCGCGCTGGTGGAGCAGGACCCGTGCATGCTGCACGCGTCGATCGCCGAGAACATCCGGTATAGCCGGCCGGAGGCCACCGACGCCGAAATGCGGCTGGCCGCACGCCAGGCGGCGCTCGAGCCGTTCATTGCCACCTTGCCGCAGGGCTACGACACCATCGTCGGCGAACGCGGCTCGGCGATGTCGGCCGGCGAGCGGCAGCGGATTGCCACGGCCCGGGCATTCCTCGCCAACCCGGCGGTGCTCATCCTCGATGAGCCGACGGCGTCGCTCGATCCGATTTCGGAACGCACGGTGATCGACGGCTACGAGACGGTGATGCACAACCGCACGACGATCGTCATCACCCATCGCCACGATGTGGCCAGCCGTGCCGACCGGGTGCTCGTGCTCGACGGTTCGCAGTTGGTGGAGCAGGGGGCGCCCGCCGAACTGGCGCTGCGTGAGGGGCGGTACGCGACCCTCTTCCAGGGGCAGCATGCTCACTGAGCTCGCGGCAGGATTCCGTCCGGGCGAGGGGATTCGGGTTGCCGTCATCGACAGTGGCGTACACGCGAATCATCCGCACATCAAGGGCGTGGCTGGCGGAGTCGCCATCGGGGCGGGTGGCGCGCTGTCGGACGACTTCGTCGATCGGATCGGCCACGGCACGGCGGTGATGGCTGCCGTCAAGGACCACGCACCTGCCGCCGCCTGCTACGCGGTACGCATCTTCGACTCGCGGCTGACGGCCTCGGCCGCCACGCTGATTGCCGCCATCGACTGGGCCATCGATGCCCGCATGCACCTTATCAACCTGAGCCTCGGGTCGGCCAATCCGTCGCACGAAGAGGCGTTCACGGGGGCCGTGGCGCGCGCTGACGCGGCCGGCGTCTCCATCGTCGCGGCGCGCGACGATGAGGGCGTGTGGTGGCTGCCGGGCCGCCTGCCGGGTGTTGTGCAGGTGCGGGCCGACTGGGACTGTCCTCGCGAAGAAGTCAGCGTGGTCCGCATCGACGGCCAGCGGGTGTTTCGGGCGTCGGGCTTTGCGAGGCCCATTCCGGGCGTCGACCCGCGTCGCAACCTCCACGGCATCAGCTTCGCGGTGGCGAACCTGACGGGCGTTCTGGCCCGGGCGATGAGCCTGCGGCCAACCCTCTCGACCGCCGCCGTGCTCGACCGGCTGGAGCGCTTCGGCTCCATGCGTGCCCATCTGGCCCACAGGGCTGAGGGGCAGCCACCGGCCGCTGGTCCGGCCGGTGGATTCGCGCCAGCGGCCGGTTGTCGTTGAGCCGACCGCCGGACCAGCCGTCATGGGCCGGCGCGGCAACGATGGCTACTGCTGCTGGGTGCCGGCAGGCGGCTTCACGCCGTTGGTGACCCCCACGCCGTACTTCGCGACGCGCTCGGCGTATTCGGCGTCGGTCAGGTAGACGACGTTCATCCAGGCGTGCGCCATCTCGTCGACCGTGCGGTCGCCGTAGCCAACCCACTGTTCGGGGTCGGGGTTGCTCTTGTTCGCCTTGGTGTTGTCGTAGTAGGCGCTGACCCTGATGATCGTGCCCTTCGGGAAGACCGGCGCCGCGTCATCCTTGAAGATGTAGTTGGTCATCCAGTTGAAGTTGAAGTCCTTCACGTAGCTGACCGTCTGGACCCGACCATCCGGGAAGATCGCTTCGACCGACATCGCCTTGCCGCGCAGGTGGAAGTGCGGCTGGAAGTTGGTGATGATCGTGTTCTCCTTGAGCACGTTGAAGCCTTCCGTGTAGGCCACCGAGTTCGGCGGGATGTCCAGGCCTTCGGTGCCGTTCTTCAGACCGGTGAAGCCCACGAGGTAGCTGCGCTTGGTCGGCTCCTGGCCTTTCGGGTAGAGCCAGATGCCCAGTTCGGACGAGCTCGTGACTTCTTCGCCCGCGGCGTGAACGTGCTGGTCCCACGAGATCTTCTCGCCCGGCAGGATCATCTTGCCGGTGCCTTCCATAAACTGGTCGTAGCCCTTGCCAATGGCCCATTCCATGAGTTGCGGTCGGCGGAGCGCCAGTTCCTGCTGGCTGCTGACGGTGGAACCCGAGAACGAGATGCCGCGCGCAACCTGGACGCCCTGGTTCACCGCAGCGGTGTTGTTCGGGCTGAGGATGTGGTACGCGATGGAGTGGTGCAGAATCTTGCGACCCTCGATGTTCGACGGACGAATCTCGACGGCGCGGACCCACCGGGGCTCGGTCACCGGGATCTCGTTCACGGGGCGCCACCACACGTCCTGGTGGACGGCTGGCATGGTCTGGAGCGGGGCGGTGATGACGATGTCCGGGGCGCCCAGACCATCGCGCTCAGCCTGCCAGTAGAGGGTTCTGGTGATTGGTTTGGCCTTGAAGTCGGCCGGGTTGCCTTCGATGGCGCCACCGTCGACCCACGCCACGACCGTCGCCACCTGCTCGTCGGTGAGCGACATGTCGTTCTTGAAGCTGGTGACGCCGACGCTGCGGTCGATGTGCCACGGCGGCATCTGGCGCGACTCGACGCGCTGCTTGATCGAGCGGGCCCACGGGCGCGCATCCTGGTAGCTGACGAGAGACATCGGGCCGATCGAGCCCGGTTCATGGCACGACTGGCACTTGGACTGAAGGATGGGCGAGACGTCTTTCGAGAACGTCACCTGCTTCTGCTGTGCGGTGGCCACGCCGGGGAACGTGAACACGGCGCCCAGCACGAGGGCGCCGGCTCCCAGATAAATCTTCGAACCAAGCATCAGTGGCTCCTTCGGAAACCTGTCATGTCGACGGTTGAATGATGTGGGCTCGGGCAACCACGCGTCGCGGGTCAAGTTGCAGGAGCGATGCCGCATGCACACGCGATGAAATGAAGGTGTTTTTGCCGATTCTGGCCAGAACGGCCGGAGGCCACGGCGGAGATTTCCACGCCGCCAGTGATTTTTCACGCATCCGGAATCGGATAGGGCAGACTGGCCTTGCTGGATCGTCTGAAAAACAAAACGGGCCTCCCCGCAGTGCGGAGAGGCCCGTGTCAGATCGAAGGAATGCGGGAGACCTACTTGACGTTGACCTTCACCATGGCGGTCGTCCAGCAGCACGCCGTCGCGCCGCCACCCTTTTCGGAATAGTCGGTCAGCAGGACGTGCAGGATGTAGTCGCCAGGCTTGTCGAAGGTGACCGTGCCTGAGGCCTTGCCGGCGAACGCTTCCGCCGGCTTGCCGCCCTTGGTGGCGGTGAAGTGGAAGCCGTCGGACTTCACGTTGCCCGGACCCCGGTACTTGGTGACTTCAGCTTCGACCACCGGAGGCGTGCGGGTCATGGCCGCGTTGGTGCCGCTGCTGTAGAGCGCATCGTCTTCCGCCCAGAGGTCGAGCGCCATCGGCACGTTGACCGTGGCGGTCTTCGAGATAGCGGCCCCGACCGACGCGACCGGGTTCTGGATGGTGGCGCCCGCTTCGGTGAAGCGCAGCACGGGCGGCACGTTGTACTTGCCGTTGGGCGACTCTTCAGACGATTTCTGCGGCGTGATGTTGAAGTCGGGACTCATGATCATGCCGACGCGGGACGTGACGCCGTTGACCGTCATCGTCCACCAGAGGCGTTCGGTTGCGCCAAACGCCTTTGGCACCGTGATGGTGAACATGCCGAAGTTGCGGTTGGGCATGAAGTGCGTCGGCTGACCACGATCCGGGTCGCCCGGATCGAACTTGTTGTTCGGGCCGATTGGAATGTCGACATCCACGTTCCAATTGCGGTTGTAGTAGCCGATGAGGAAGGTGTGTGTGCCGTCTGGATTGTCGAACCAGCCGTCAAAAGCCGGGGTGACGCTGGCCCCGAATCCCAGCTTGGGACTGCTCGGGAGGAGCTGGCCCTGAGCCGAAACCATTGCACCGCCGGCTGCGAGCGCGGCAACCGTCGCAAGGCGCAGAATCATGCGTGAATTCATGCTTACTCTCTACCGATGAAAGGTGTGCCTGAAGTTAAACCGAGCCGCCTGTAATGCGGCAAGCCGGACGATTGTAACCGAGGTCTGGGGATTGAAAAACCATAATGACGACAAAAAAAGGGGACCGGAGCTTTCGCTCCGATCCCCTTGGTCCGTGCTGCTCAGGTCAGAGCGGGCTTACTGCTGCTGCTGAGTGGAAGCGGCAGGCTTCACACCGTTCGTGACACCTTCGCCGTACTTCGCGACGCGCTCGGCGTATTCGGCGTCGGTCAGGTAGACGACGTTCATCCAGGCGTGCGCCATCTCGTCGACCGTGCGGTCGCCGTAGCCAACCCACTGTTCCGGGTCGGGGTTGCTCTTGTTCGCCTTCGTGTTGTCGTAGAAGGCGGTGACGTGAACGATGGTGCCCTTCGGGAAGACCGGTGCCGCTTCATCCTTGAAGATGTAGTTGGTCATCCAGTTGAAGTTGAAGTCCTTCACGTAGGAGATGACCTGGCTGCGGCCGTCCGGGAAGATCGCCTCGACCTGCATCGCCTTGCCGCGCAGGTGGAAGTGTGGCTGGAAGTTGGTGATGACGGTGTTCTCACGCAGGACGGTGAAGCCCTCCGTGTGCGCGACCGAGTTCGGCGGAATGTCGAGACCGGCCGTGCCGTTCTTCAGGCCGCTGAACGCCACGAGGAAGCTACGCTTGGCCGGTTCCTCGCCCTTCTTGTAGAGCCACAGGCCGATTTCCGAGCCGCCTTTGACTTCCTCGCCCACGGCGTGGACGTGCTGGTCCCAGGAGATCTTCTCACCCGGCATGATCAGCTTGCCGGTGCCGTCGAGGTACCGGTCGTAGCCCTTGCCGATGGCCCATTCCATGAGCTGGGGACGGCGGTTCACGAGGTCGGC
>JBKJMH010000126.1:0-8014 GCA_046596625.1 Vicinamibacterales bacterium
TCGAACGCGGCGCCGCCGCCCTGCGCGAAACCGAGGCCCAGATCGAGCCCGATGGCTTCGTGCCCGTTCGGCAGCACGTCGGCGACGATGGGACGCTCTCTCAGCGCCACGAAGTCGTCCGTCTCGCGGTCCATCATCGTGCGTTCGGCGAGCGACTTGGGCACGGCGAACCGTTCCCAGCCCGACGGTCCGCGCACGTCGCCACCACCAGCCACCGCCGAAGAAGACGCGGCCAGCGCCGGCGCTGCCGCTTTCGGGATGGGTGCCGGCATCGGCAGGAGGAATGCGCGGCCGCGCTCTTCGAGCACGAGCGTGCGGCCGGCCAGTTGGGCGATGGCGTCGAGGGGAAGAAAGACCGCGTCCTGTGCCACCTGCACCGGGCTGACGAGCGAGCGGCTCTCGAGCGGGCCGTCCAGGCGCACGGCTCCGTTCGTGGTCTGCCACTGCACGCCGTTGGCGTCGCGGATGGAGACGGTGCCCCCGAGCGCGCTGACGGTGACGTTCAGGTCGGGACCGAGCAGGTGCGCGTCGGCGGACGGCATGCCGTCGGTGCCTGGCCGCATCGCCAGCACCACGTCACGACGGCCGACGATGGCCACCGTCCAGAGCGCTTCGGCGGCACTGGCGATGTCGCACACGACGAGCGACAGGACGAATGCGGCAAGAGCGGCGCGCATGAACGCTCAGTCCTGGATGGCTGATGGGTCGCGAACGAGGTCGACCGAGCGTTGCAGCCCGATGTAATGGTCGAGGCCGATGTCGAGAATGAGCCGAACGGTGTAGCGTCCGGACGGCAGCGTGGCGGCGTCGGGCAGCTGCACCGAGAGCGCGGCGGTGCGGACCGGCTCGGTGAGAAGCATGTTGCGCGGCAGGGCCACCACCGCGACCGGCGCGGTCTCGCCTGGACGCACGAACTCGAAGCGGCCTTCGACGGCAGTCGGCGTGTTGCCGGTGTTCTCGATGCGCGCCGTGGCGCGGCGACCATCGACGTCGATGGCGAGCACGTCGGCCCCGCGCTCGATCGGGTCGATGTAGACGTAGACGCCGGTCGACACCGAGGCCAGGAACTTCACGCCCACACCCTCCGGCATCATCGCCAGCGGATCGGGCACTTCATCCACGCTCAGCGCGCACCAGTAGCCGCCAGGCTGGACGTCTTGCGGTACCGAGACGGTGAGACGAATGTTCAGCGCCTCACCGCCGGTCACCGTGGCTTCCATCGGGTTGGCGGACACCCAGTGTCCGCACGAGCGGGAGATGGAGCCGGCCGGCGCGTAGAACGATTGTCGGCCGTCTTCGCTGCGCCACCAGTCCTGCACCTCCACCTTGAAGTGGGTGCGCGGGTCGGCTTCATCGAGACCTAGCCGGTAGGACGTGGTCAATACCTGGCCTGGCTTGGCCGACATGCGGATCGGCGCGAACGAGGCGTTGAAGGTGACCGCTTCCGCGGGCGAGGCGATGAAGGCCGCCGCTGCGACCGCCAACAGGGCGGCCGAGCGGAATACGGTGGGGGTGCGCATGGCTCTAGCTGCCGATCGCTTCGACGCGCCACCGTACGACCAGCGTGTGGCTGCCCGAGCGCTGCACCGTCGGCTTCGCGCCGAGCGTGAAGACGAGCGCCGAGGAGTTGCAGCTGGCGGCGTTGGCGGCGCAGGTGGCGACTTCGTTGTAGGCCGAGCTGCTCAGCGTGCCGGCCGCGCCGGTGGCGTTGGTCCAGGTGCCCGCGCCCCAGGTCACGTCCGAGGCCGCCCAGGTGGTGGCACCCGACACCGGGGCGGTGAAGGCGGCGGCATTCGACTGGAGCGAGATCTTCAGCTGCTTGCTGGCGGTGGCCAGGACGATGTTCGAGACGGTGACCGACGCGTTGCCCGAGGCTGTACTGCTGGCGACGTCGGCAACCGTGAACGAGACACCGCTCGGGAACGTGACCCGCGCCTGCTCGGCAACGGTGGCGGTGAGGATGGTGGTCTGGCTGCTGTCCGGGAGACCAACGGTCACCTGGGCCGAGGCGGTGCCCGCCATCACGGCAACTGTGCCGAACGCGACAACGGATGCCTGCACTGCCAAACGGAGAGAGACGCTCACGAGAACCTCCACGGGTATGAGCTGAGGTCGTCCCGCTGAGGGGACGGACGAGACTGGAGCTCAGCTACTGTGACCGTCTTATCGGGACACCTTGCGCACTCTATAGGCCTTTATAGGACAACGTAGTCCTGTTGCGACCTTTCGAAGCAGGTATGTGCAGTCGAGGCGCACCCATACCGATAAGGCGTGGGCATAGGAGGGACAGAGTGGCAGGGCGTTGTGCAGTCGCGGGAAACTCTGTGATCGCGAACGATCGGAGGGGCCTGAACCGGGCCGTGCCGACGCGTGCCGGCTGGCTTCGTCGTCTGACCCTGACATCTTTACTGCTGGCGCTCGGCCCGTCGCCGGTGCGCGCGCAGCCGCCGGCGGCGGCCGAACCGCAACGGCCAGCACCGGCTGACGCCGACGCGGCGCTCACGGAACTCGCGCTCGAGGACCTGGTGAACGTCAAGGTCTATGCGGCCTCCAAGTTCGTGCAGGACGTGGCGCAGGCACCCGCTTCGGTCACGGTGGTCGGTTCCGACGAGATCCGGCACCAGGGCTACCGGACGCTGGCCGACATCCTTCGCAGCGTGCGCGGCTTCTACGTCACCGACGACCGCAACTACAGCTACGTCGGCGTGCGCGGCTTCCTGCGCCCCGGCGACTACAACGGCCGCGTGCTGTTGCTGGTCAACGGCCACCGCATGAACGACACCATCTTCGAGCAGGCGCTGCTCGGGACCGAGTCGCCGGTGGACGTCAGCCTCATCGACCGAGTCGAGGTGATTCGCGGTCCGAGTTCGTCCTTGTACGGCACCAGTGCGTTCTTCGCGGTCATCAACGTCATCACGCGCAGCGGCCGCAGCCTGAGCGGCGGCGAAGTGGAGGGGAGCGCCGGTTCGCAGGCGCGCCTGCAGGCGCGTGTCACCGCCGGCGGCCGCACGGCCCGCGGGTTCGAGGGACTGTTCTCCGCGTCGCTGTACGGCAGCGACGGCAACACCGGGCTGTACTTTCCGGAGTTCGATCTGCCGCCCGAGACCGACGGCTTCGCACGGGACGCTGATCGCGACCGGGCATCGAGCGTCTTCGCGAGCGGTACGGCCGGCGGCTTCTCGGCGCAGGCCGGACTCGGCTCGCGCACGAAGGTCATTCCGACCGCGCCGTTCGACACCCTGTTCAACGACCCTCGCACGCAGACGCGCGACGTCCGCGGTTTTGCCGACCTCGAGTACACGCGCCGGCTCGACCAGCGCACCACGCTCGACCTTCGCGCGGGCTACGACCAGTACGACTACGCCGGCACCTTCGCCTACGTGACCGGTCTGTTCCGCGACGATGGCCGCGGCGCGTGGCTGACGACCGAAGGCACCCTCATGCGCCAGGTGGGCAAGCACGCGCTCACCATCGGCGCTGAGTACCGTCGCAACATTCGGCAGAACCAGTCGGCCGCCGACGAGACGGGCCAGTTGCTCGATGACCGGCGCAGCTCGGACACGGCGGCTGTGTATGCCGACGACGAGTATCGGATCAATCGCAGGGTGCTGCTGAACGCCGGGCTTCGGTGGGACGAGTACTTCGGGATTTTCGGAGGCACCGTGAATCCGCGGGTCGCCGTCATCCTGACGCCGCGCGAGCGCAGCACGGTGAAGCTGTTGTACGGGCGCGCGTTCCGCGCCCCGAATCCGTTCGAACTCTATTACGACCAGAGCGCACTGAGCGCCCAACTCGGACCCGAGCGGCTCGAAACCTACGAGCTGGCGCTGGAGCAGCGGCTGACGCCGCGCCTGCAGGGCTCGATCTCGCTGTTCCGGAACCACGTCAGCGATCTGATTTCGCAGCGGTCCGGCGACGACCAGACCATCGACGGACTCTACTACCAGAATGGCGATGGCGTGCTGGCCAGAGGGGTCGAACTGGAAGTGCAGGGCGAACTCCCGGGCCGCGTGCGCACGCGGTTGTCGCAGGTCTTCCAGTCGGCGTCGATCGAGTCGGATGACCGGCCGATCAGCAATTCGCCGCGGGTGCTCTCGGTGCTCGTGATCGACGCCCCGGTGCCCGGCACCGACGCCGTGGTCGCCTTCAACGCCACCCACATCGGGCAGCGACGCCGCGTGGCAACGGGCGAGGTGGACGGGGCGTTCGTGGCCAACCTCTCGATCTCGAGGCGCGACCAGGAGCGCGGCCTGGGCGTAAGCCTCACGATCTACAACCTCTTCGACGCGGTCTATGCCGACCCAGGCTCGGGCGAACACCGGCAGGCGACCTTGCCGCAGGACGGACGGACCGCGGCGGTCCGGGTGTCATGGCGATTCTGACGAAGGCCATGCGGCTGACGGGCGGATGTCTGCTCGCGGCCGTGTTCGGAGCGACCACAACGGTCGTCACCGCCGCTGGTCCGTACCTCGCGTCTGCCACTGAGCCGCGAGTCGACGAGTATCGGCTGAAGGCGGCCTTGATCTATGCCATCGCCAAATTCGTCGACTGGCCTGCCGATGTCTTTGCGGCGCCGGCCGCGCCGATGCAGGTCTGTGTCTTCGGCGCCGATCCCTTTGGTTCAATCCTCGACGACACGTTCAAGGGGCACACGGTTGGCGGACACCCAGTCGCTATCAGGCGGGTGACCAGCATCGATGCCCCATGCCACGTGCTCTTCGTCTCGCGCTCTGAACGCAAGCGGATGGCCCTGATCACCGACCAGCTGCGGTCGTCAGCGGTGCTCACGGTGAGCGAAGAAGACGGCTTCCGTTCGGTGGGCGGGATGATCGAGCTGTATAGCGATGGGGAGAAGGTGCGGTTCTCGCTGAACCTCAAGGCCTTCGAAGCCGCGCGACTCAAGCCCAGCGCCCGCCTCCGCCAGGTGCACGACCAGCAGGATGGAGGCGACCGGCGATGAGGCGCTGGTTCGAGGACGCCCCGATCCGCTGGAAGCTCACAGCCTTCATGGCTGGGACCACGGCGCTCGCGCTGTCGCTGGCGGCGCTGTCGTTCGGCACCTTCGAGGTGTCGACCTTCAAGCGCGGCCTCGAGCAGAAACTCACGGTGGTGGCCAACATCGTCGGCCGCAACAGCACGGCAGCGCTGTCGTTCGGAGACGCATCTGTCGCCAGCGAGGTCCTGGCCGCCCTGGAAGCCGAACCCTCGATCGAGGCGGGCGCCGTCTTCGACACGGACGGCAAGGTATTCGCCACCTACGTGGCCAGGAGCTCCCTGGTCGCCATTCCCGCCACGCCAGGACCGCCCGGCAACTACACCGTCAACGGACGCATGGTCGTCGTCCGGCCCATCGTGCAGGAGGGCGAGACGCTGGGAATGGTGTACGTCCAGTCGTCGCTCAGCGAGCTGTCGTCGCGAATGCTGATATTCGGCGGCCTCACCCTGCTCATCGTCGTGGCCTGCGGCATCATCGCGTTGTTCGTGTCGGCCGGGCTGCAGGGGCGTATCTCGGCGCCGATCCTCGACCTTGCGAACACCGCGCGCCTGGTGACGTCCGACCGCAACTTCAGCCTGCGGGCGAGTCCGGCGGGGCGCGACGAGGTCGGCCTCCTGGTGCAGGACTTCAACCGGATGCTGGCCGAAATCGAGCGGCAGGATCAGCAACTGCGGCAGCAGCAGGAGTCACTGACCGAAGAAGTCAACAACCGCACGACCGAGCTGCTGCGCGCCAACGAGCAGCTCACGCTGTCGATGCAGCGCGTCGAACATCACGCTGAGCAGATCGCCCAGCTGACCGGCCTTGGCCAGTTGCTGCAGTCGTGCCAGTCGGCTGACGAAGTCTTCGGGGTCGTCCAGGACGCCATGCCGCGGCTGTTCCCGGGCGACTCGGGCTCGGTCTCGGTGTTGAAGTCGTCGGGCAACCTGATGGAAGCGATGGCGGTCTGGGGCGCCAACCCGCCGGAGCAGCGGGTGTTCAGCCCGGACGAGTGCTGGGCCTTCCGGCGCGGACGGCCGCACTTCGTGACGCTGGCCAACTCCCCCGTGCGCTGCGGCCATCTCACCCCGGCCGACGGCCCAATCACGTTGTGCGTGCCGATGCTGGCTCAGGGCGACAACGTTGGCGTCCTCCAGTTCAACTTCGTCGAGCTCGACACCGCGGAGGCGCGCGACGACGCGGCGCTGGTGCACTCGACACGGGCGCGGCTGGCCGCGGCGCTGGCCGAGCATACGGGCCTGGCGCTGGCCAACCTCCGGCTGCGCGAGGCGCTCCGCAGCCAGTCGATTGTCGACTCCCTTACCGGGCTGTTCAATCGCCGCTATCTCGAGAACGTCCTCGAACGCGAGTGCCGCCGTGCCGTCCGCGCCAAGCGTCCGCTCTCGGTGCTGATGATCGACGTCGATCACTTCAAGCAGTTCAACGACACCTGGGGGCACGACGGCGGCGATGCCGTGCTGCGCGAGCTCTCGGGGTTGATGCGTCAGCACTTCCGCGGCGATGACATTGCCTGCCGTTATGGCGGCGAGGAGTTCGTCATCGTGCTGTCGGAGGCGTCGCTCGACTCGGCCTATGCCCGTGCCGAGGAACTGCGTCGCGAGGTGCACACCCTCGTCGCGCAGCACCGCCGCCAGCCGCTGGGGTCGATCACCGTCTCGATTGGCCTGTCCGCGCTGCCCGACCACGGCGTGTCACCTGAAGATCTCGTCGGTGCCGCCGACCGCGCGCTCTATCAGGCCAAGCGGGACGGCCGCGACCGCACGGTCACGGCCCACGTCTCGCCGCACACCCTGCTGCGCATGGGCGAAGCCGGCCTCGCCTGACCTCAGGGTCCGCACCGCCGGCGCAAATTCACCTGCGGCTTCGCCGACGGCTCTGGTTTAATGAGGCCATGTTCCGGGCGACTCGCCTGCGCGTCGTGGTCCTGGTCGTGCTGCTGGTCGGCCTGGCAGGGGCGGCTCTGGCTCAGCGCCGCTTCGGCCGTCAGCGCGCGCGCGAGGTGGAGGTGGCGAACCAGCCCTACGACGGCCGCTTCACCTTTGCCCGCGTGAAATACGAGACGGCGCCAGGCGGCTACTGGTATCAGGGTTTGCCGTCGTGGTCGCACGGCTACCCGATGTCCGAAGACAACCTGATGAGCATCATGAACGAGGTCAGCTACCTCGGCGCGCGCACGGACGCGTACAACGTCTTCGGGTTCGACGATCCGGAAGTGACGAAGTACCCAATCACCTATCTCACCGAAGCCGGCTGGTGGACGCTGACCGACCGCGAGGTGGAGGCGTTCCGCGCCTACCTGCTCAAGGGTGGCTTCACCATCTTCGACGACTTCAAGCTGCCGGGAGAGTTCGGCTCGGGTGGCGGCGGATGGGACACGTTCGAGGAGAACATGAAGCGTGTGTTCCCTGCGGCGAAGTTCGTCGACCTCGATCCGTCGCATCCCATCTTCCATTCCTTCTTCGAGATCGACTCGCTCCGCAACTTCCCGCAGGCCTACAACTCCGGGCCGCCGGTCTTTCGCGGGCTGTACGAGGACAACGATCCGAAGAAACGCCTGCTGATGGTTGTCAACTACAACACCGACATCTCGCAGTACTGGGAGTGGTCGGGGCGTGGCCTCCGGCCGTTCGACGAGACCAACGAGGCCTACAAGCTCGGCGTGAATTACGTGATCTACGGCCTCACCCACTGACAGCGGACGCCGGCCCTGTGGTCATCGCCCCGTCCGGCCCACTAGAATTGTCGCCATCGCTACCGTCTCCGCTCCCATCCATCTCTCGGTCATCGTTCCGGCCTTCAACGAGGTCGGCCGCATCGCCGCGAGCGTCTCGCGCATCTGCGCCTATCTCGACGCGAGACCGTTCGCGTCCGAGCTGATCGTCGTGCTCGACGGCGGTGTTGCCGGCGCCCAGTCCGAGATTGCCAGGGCGTCGACCGGTCGCACCCCGGTTGTCGTGCTCGACAACATCGAGAATCGCGGCAAGGGTTACTCGGTGCGTCGCGGCATGGCGGCCTCGC
>JBKJMH010000179.1:0-8391 GCA_046596625.1 Vicinamibacterales bacterium
TCGGCATGGACCGACCGTGCCACCGCCAGTGTGGATGTGCCTCGGACGCCCACGACCTGGGCTGTGGCGGGCGCCTGCCGGTAGATGCCGCCGGCCGCCCTGACAAAAAGTCCGGCGCCGATCGGCACACGGGACTGCATCCAGGGCGATAGTGCCGTGGTGTCCGTCAGTGACCAGCGATCGAGCCGCACACCCGGTTCGAGCGAGACGCGGCCCGCCCGCAGGTGCGCCGACGTCCACGCACCGCTGCGACGGCTGCCGTCATCGAAGCGTTCACGAAGGATCAGGCGGGTGCCGGACAGCCGTTGCTCGCTGCCGGACGCCTGGGTCCATCGCGCCTCGGCGCCGCCGTCGAGGGTCAGGCGCGCACCGAAGGGACGCGTCCACTCGGCGCGGTAGACGACGTCGCGCGTGGCCCCGTCATCGAGCACGGGACCGTCACGCGCCGTGTTGCGGAAGGTGTTCGCGGCAACCGCCACGCGTTGCGTCAGCGCGAACGCGGGCGACGGCAAGTACCGCCAGGACCAGACACCGATGGCCGACTCGCTCAGCGCGTCGCGCAGGTCGTTCGGGCTGGTGACTTCGTCGGGCACAAGATCGAGCCGCGAGCGGCCGCCGGTGGCCGACCACTCCAGCCGGTGACGACTCGTGACATCCCAGGCGAGCTTCGCCTGCACATCGGTGAAGCCGAAGTTCACGGTCTGGTCTTCGTACAGGCGCTTCAAGACGAGGTCGAGATAGCTCTTTCTGGCCGAGACCAGCCACGATCCGCGCGACCCGCCTCCGAGCGGCCCTTCCGCGACCGCAGCCGCGTCGACCGCGCTGATCGAGACATGCGCACGCGGACGGTCTCGCAACCCTTCTCGCATCTGGAACTCGACCTCTGCCCCGAGCCGGTCGCCGTGAAGCTGGGGGTAGCTGCCGCTGCGCAGCGTCACCGTCTCGAGCACGTCGCCATTCACCATGGCGATGGAGCCAGCATCGTTCACCTCCTGCACGGTGTGCAGCAGGAACGCGGTCGAGATGCCGTCGAACACGAAGCCGGTCTGACGCGGACCGGCGCCTCGCACGGCGAACTCGCTCCGGAAGTCGTCGCCGGTGGTCACGCCAGGCATGGCCTGCACGGCGCGCAGCGGATCGTTGGCGAGCAGGCCGCTCAACTGTTGCAGTTCGACGCCCCTGACCTGCGATTCGGCCGGAACCGTGCGCCGGGACGCCGGTGCCGCACCATTTACCGACACGGTTTCGGTGTAGCTGCCTGTCCCCTGCGTCAGGACAATGGTGACGTCGGTGACCGCATTCGGCGTCACTACCACTCGCCGTGTGACCAGCAGGAAGTTCACGACGGACACATATAGTTCGTGCTCGCCGGCGGTGACCCCGACAAACCGGAACTGCCCATCGGTGTCGGTGGCGACAACGGCACCGGTCGACTCCAGGCGGACCGTCACCTGGTCGAGCGCCGATCCGCCCTCCGTGTCGACGACCACGCCGTGAAGCGTTCCGGTTGCCTGGCCGTATGCGGGCACGGCCAGCCACGCGACGAGGCACAAGGCGAAAAGGGCGCGCATCGGTGAGAGACTGTAGCGCGTCACGGGCAGGAACGGCAGTCCCGAGCTTTCTTCACGAAGACGAAGGACACGAAGACCGCAGCCATCACCGCACGACTCGGCGGATCCCCTCGCGAAGGACCGGCACGTTGAAGTTGACGACGAGTCCGACCCCTGCACCGGTCAGGCGCAGGTAGGACACGGTCTGCGCCAGATGCACGGGGTGCAGACGCTCGACCGACTTCACCTCGACCACGAGAGCGTCGGCGACATGGATATCGACCCGGTGGTGGCAGATGACACGCCCGCGATAGTGGACTGGCAACTGCTTCTCGCGCTGATAGCGCACCCCCTGGGCGTCCAGTTCCACGCAGGTTGCCTCCGCGTAGGCGAGTTCAGAGAGGCCAGGTCCGAGTTCCCGATGCACCTCGAGCAGGCATCCGATTGTCAGGCGCACCAGCGCTTCGGTTTCGGGCGGCAGCGGGCTGCGGACGCGCGTCAATTCCATGAGTGTGTCCTCGGTGTCCTTCTCCTCGATGGCCAGCTTCACGAAGGACGAAGAGCACGAAGATCAAGAGGTCCTGGCCCGGTCAGTCGCGACTTCGTGCCCTTTCGTGCCTTTCACATCCGCCCTCATCGACTGACGTTCATCCGCAACCCCAATGGCATCACGTTCGACCAAACTTCACGAAGGCACGAAGACCACGAAGAACAAGGTTCCTGGCCCGTCAGTCGCCGGTTCGTGCCCTCAGTGTCTTCGTGAAGCCGTCCGCCCTCGGTTCACATCTGCCGTCGTCGCTTGACGTTGATCGGCGGCCCGCTGCCAGTGAACGTCGAGACCTGCAGTGTGCTGCCGTCAGTCTCGACGCTGACCGCCCCGTCGCGATCGGTCCTGAACAGGCGCGCGCCGACGTCCTCGTAGCGGCGCAGCACGACCCGCGACGGATGGCCGAAGTTGTTGCCACGGCCGACGCTCACCACCGCGACGTCGGGCCGCAGCGCCTGCAGGAACGCGGCGGAACTCGACGACACGCTGCCGTGATGCGGCACCTTCAACACGCGCAGCGGCGACGGCTCGAAGCTCGCGGCCAGTTCCGCCTCGGGGATGCGCCCGATGTCGCCAGTGAAGACGAACGAGACGTCGTGCCAACGCAGTTCCACGACGATGGAGTCGTCGTTGCGGACGGCCTGGCGTTCCCAGTCGGCCGGCGCAGGATGCAGTATTCTCACGTCCACCTCGTCGATCACCATGCGGTCGCCCGGTTGCACGATCGTGCGCCGGATACCGGCGTCGGCCGCCGCCGCCTCGATGCGTGCGAGCGCCGCGATCGGCGGCACCGGAATCCCCTCCCAGACATCCCACGGCCGGAACTCGGCCATCACCGGAAGCGCGCCGCCAATGTGGTCGGCGTCACCGTGGGTGAGCACGAAAGAGGCGAGGTGGCGCACCCCCAGATGCCGCAGCACCGGAGCCACGACGCGCTCACCCATGTCGAAGCTGCCGCTCCCGGGAAGCCCGCCCGCGTCGATGAGCATCGCCTGCCCGCGCGGAAACCGGATCAACGCGGCGTCGCCCTGCCCGACGTCGATGAAGGTGACGCGCAGCTGTCCGTCGCCACGCAGCCGCCACGGCACCGGGGGCGCCAGCGCAATCCAGCCGCCGGCCGCCGTGGCCACCACGGTGGCACCCACGCGCAGCCACTTCCGGGCCGACGGGTCCGGCACGTGGCTCGATCGCACGCGCAACCGCCAGCACCACCAGGCCAGTACCAGCGCGGCGTAGTAAAGCACGATGGCCCATGCGGAGGCGGCAGGCACGCGCCAGGTCGTCCACGGTGCCAGCGCCACGAGATCCGCGGTACGAACCAGCCCCTCGGCGCCGACCCAGGCGAGCCAGCCGGTCGCTTGCGCCCCCCTCGGCCACAGCGCGTGCAGCGGGACGATGGCCATCCCGGCCAGTTGCGCGACGGCCATCAGTGGAATGGCCGCGAAGTTGAGGACGAGCCCGGCAAGGGTCACGCGCGAAAACCAGGTCGCTGCCACAGGCAGCAGGGCGGCTTCGGCGGCGGCGGAAGCCACGAACATCGACACGACCGGCGCGAGCCAGCGGTTCCCACCCAAGGGCGCCACCACCTGTCCGGCAGCGACGATGGCCGCGGTGGCCCCAAAGGTGAGTAGCATGCCGGCGTCGGCCACCGACAGCGGATCGGCGAGCACGAGTACGCCGGCGGCAAGCACCAGCGCCTGAAAGGGCGGCCCGCGCAAATCCCAGCCGCGCCCGACGAAATAGACCACCGCCATCAGCACCGCCCGCTCGACCGACGCGCCGCCGCCCACCATGACGCCGTACGCCACAAGCCCCGCAGCCGCCGAGAGCATGGCCATGCGGCCGAGCATGCCCAGCATCCGAAACGCGGCCAGCGTAAGGCCGGCGAGAATCGCGATGTTGCCGCCAGAAATGGCAATGACGTGGTACGTGCCTGCTTCCTGCAACCGCCGCTCGACCCCATCGTCGAGCCCCGTGCGGTCGCCGATCACGATGGCCAGCACGATGCCAGCGGCTCGTTCGCTGCGATTGGCCACCGCGGCTCGAATGGCCTGACGTGCATAGGCCCTGGCCTTCCCCGCCCACTCCTGCCCAACACTGCCGCGTTCGAGCACGTCGACCAGTGCGCCACTCTTCACGATGCCGACCAGCCGCACGCCGCGGCGTGCCAGCGCCCGCTCCTGGTCTGCCGCACCGGGATTCAGGTAGCGCGCCGCCCGGCGCAAGTCGGCGGGAACACGGATACGGCGTCCGGCGCGCCACTCGGGCACCCGCGCCGGCGCCATCGCGCCGAGCACGGTGAGCAGGACGCCACCCGGCGCCTCCAGGTCTGCGGCGAGTGCCGACGCCGTTCCTCCGGTAAGCGGAGTCGCGCGCTCCACGTCGAGGGCGAGCGACACGGTGCCCGATGCGCTCATCGACGCGTCGGATCGCAGCACGCCGGTCAGCACCGCAGTTGCCCGATCGTCCAGCGGTGCGTTGCGGGCCGATGCTTCCCCGTCGGCACGGGTGGAAGCCGCCATCGCTTCGAACAGGACCATCAGCGGCGGTCGCCACGCGCGGTGCCAGGCGTCGGCCGACAGCGCTGCGCCGCCCACCGCGAACGCGCCGCAGGTGGCCACACCCACGAGCACTGGTTGCGTCACCCGAAGGCCGTGCAGCGCCAGCAACAGCCATCCACAGAGCACCGCACACAGGTAGAGCGGCGGCACGTCTGGCGCATGAAGGCCGACCGCCGTACCGACGACGAGTCCGAGGACCGGAATGGCCAGCGCCACCTGCATGCCGCTGACCGGGTGCAGACGAAGGGCCACGCCGGTCGCGCACGCGCCAGCGGGAACAAAGTGCCAGCACTGAGCAAGTTGGCGGCAGTGACGCATCGGCGACCGCTCGCGCGATCGCAGAAAGCGCGACGTCCCAGGCGGCGCGTCGGGGAAAGAGACGCGTACATGAAAGCGGCCAGGGCGTGAGCCCTGGCCTGATCATGCGGACCTGAAGGTCCGCGGCTACGTTCGGTGCGACTGAAGGTCCGCGGCTACGGTCGGTGCTCGTCTATGCCGGTTCCGTCGTGACGCCGGCGTAGTAGTCCTGGAGCGCGCGGACGACCACACCTTCCTGACGCATGGCGCGGATGGCGCTGACGGCCGCCGCGGCGCCGGTGAGCGTGGTGATACACGGCACCTGGTGCATCATCGCCGCGCGGCGCACCGCGCGGTCGTCGAAGAACGACTCGCGGCCGAGTGGCGTGTTCACGATGAGATCGATCTTGCGGTTCACGATCTCGTCAGCGACGTTCGGGCGTCCTTCGTTCACCTTGTAGAGGACGTCGACGTCGAGCCCGTGGGCGCGCAGGAAGACGGCCGTGCCGCGCGTCGCCGTGAGCCTGAAGCCCAGCTCGGCGAGGTCGCGCGCAATCGGTAGCAGATTCGCCTTGTCGTCGTTGTTGACGCTGACGAACGCCGTGCCCTTCTCCGGCAACCGCTGTCCGACCGCGAGCTGCGCCTTCGCGTAGGCGACGCCGAAGTTGCTCGAGCCGCCCATCACCTCGCCCGTCGACTTCATCTCTGGGCCGAGAATCGTATCGACACCGGGGAAGCGCACGAACGGGAAGACCGGGCTCTTCACGAAGACGCCCGCCACCTCGATGTCTTTTGTGAAGCCGAGGTCGGCGAGCGTCCGGCCGGCCATGACCTTGGCCGCCACTTTCGCCAGCGACACACCGGCCGCCTTCGACAGGTACGGCACCGTGCGCGAGGCGCGCGGATTCACTTCGAGCACGTAGACCACGTCGTTCTTGGTGGCGTACTGCACGTTCATCAGGCCGATGACGTTGAGCGCGCGGGCCAGCCGGCGCGTGTAGTCGCGAATGGTGTTCAGGTGGCGTTCGGGGCAGAGGAACGGCGGCACCACGCACGAGCTGTCGCCCGAGTGGATACCCGCCTCTTCGATGTGCTCCATGATGCCGCCGATGACCACGGCTCCCGTGGCGTCGGCCACGGCGTCGACGTCGAACTCGAAGGCGTCCTCGAGGAACTTGTCGACGAGCACCGGGTGCTCCGGCGACGCATCCGTCGCCTGCAACATGTAGCGGTCGAGCGTGGCCATGTCGTAGACGATGGCCATGCCGCGGCCGCCGAGCACGTACGAGGGACGCACCACCACCGGGAAGCCGATGCGCCTCGCCACCGCACGCGCTTCTTCACGCGACGTCGCCGTGCCGCTGGCCGGCTGCGGGATGTTCAGGTCTTCGAGCAGCGCCGCGAACCGCTTGCGGTCCTCGGCGAGATCGATCGAGTCGGGCGACGTGCCGAGAATGCGGACGCCGGCCTCCTGCAGTCCGAGTGCGAGCTTCAGCGGCGTCTGGCCACCGAACTGCACCAGGCACGACACCTCACCGCCGCCCTCGCGTTCCTTCTCGATGATCGCCATGACGTCCTCGAACGTCAGCGGCTGGAAGTACAACCGGTCGGCCGTGTCGTAGTCGGTCGACACCGTCTCCGGGTTGCAGTTCACCATCACCGTCTCGAGGTTCTCCTCGCGCAGCGCGAACGCTGCATGGCAGCAGCAATAGTCGAACTCGATGCCCTGTCCGATCCGGTTCGGGCCACTGCCGAGGATGATCACCTTGTCGCGGCCGTTCGGGTTCGACTCGCAAGTCGGCTCGTAGGCGCTATAGAGATACGGCGTGAACGACTCGAACTCGGCGGCGCAGGTGTCGACCCGCTTGTAGGCCGGCCGCAGCCCGAGCTGCTCGCGCTTGGTGCGAACCGAGGCTTCGCTCGTGCCGGTGGCCAGTGCGATTTCGGCGTCGCCGAAGCCGGCGCGCTTCAGCTTGCGCAGCGCCGGCAGGTCGAGCTGCACCAGCCCCTTCTCTGCCGCATCCGCACGCATGTCGCGGATGTCCGCGAACTGCTGGAGGAACCACGGATCGATCCTGGTGATCTCGTGGAGCAGCGCGATCGACCACCCGCGCTGCAGCGCGCGGAACAGGTCCCACATGCGGCGGTCGTGCGGCACCGCCAGCCGCTTGCGCAGCGCCGCGTCATCTTCCTCGTCAAGGGCGGACGGCCCGAAGAGCAGACCGCTCTTGCCGAGTTCGAGCGAGCGGACGCCCTTCATGAACGCTTCCTTGAAGGTGCGGCCGATGGCCATCGCCTCGCCCACCGACTTCATCTGCGTCGTCAGGGTGCGGTCGGCCTGCGGGAACTTCTCGAAGTTCCAGCGCGGGATCTTGACCACCACGTAGTCGATCACCGGCTCGAACGAAGCCGGCGTCACGCGCGTGATGTCGTTCGGGATCTCGTCGAGGTGGTAACCGAGCGCCAGCTTGGCCGCGATCTTCGCGATCGGGAAGCCGGTGGCCTTCGACGCCAGCGCCGACGACCGCGACACGCGCGGGTTCATCTCGATGACGATCATCCGTCCGTTCGCCGGATTGATGGCGAACTGGATGTTCGAGCCGCCGGTCTCGACGCCCACCCGGCTGATGATCAGACGCGCGGCGTCGCGCATCCGCTGATATTCCTTGTCCGACAGCGTGAGGATCGGCGCGACGGTGATGCTGTCGCCGGTGTGCACGCCCATCGGGTCGATGTTCTCGATCGAGCAGATGACGACGAAGTTATCCGCCGCATCGCGCATCACCTCGAGCTCGAACTCCTTCCAGCCGATGACCGACTCCTCGATGAGGACCTCGTGCACCGGGCTGAGTTCGAGACCGCGCTCGGAGAGTTCCTTGAACTCTTCGATGTTGTAGGCGATGCCGCCGCCGACGCCGCCCATGGTGAACGACGGACGGATGACCACGGGGAAGCCGAGCTCCCTGGCGATGTCGAGCGCTTCCAGCGGCGTGCGCACCACGCCGCTGCGTGGGACGTCGAGGCCGATTTCGCGCATCGCGTTCTTGAACAGCTGGCGGTCTTCGGCGATCTTGATTGCGTCGATCTGCGCGCCGATCAACTTGACGTTGTACTTCTCGAGGATGCCGAGTTCCGCGAGTTCCACCGCCAGGTTCAGCGCTGTCTGCCCGCCGACGGTCGGCAGGATGGCGTCGGGACGCTCCTTTGCGATGATCGCCTCGAGAAACTCCGGCGTCAGCGGCTCGACGTAGGTGCGGTCGGCCATGTCCGGGTCGGTCATGATCGTCGCCGGATTGCTGTTGACCAGGATGACTTCGAGCCCTTCGGCGCGCAGCGCCTTGCAGGCCTGGGAGCCGGAGTAGTCGAATTCGCAGGCCTGGCCGATGACAATCGGGCCGGAGCCGATCACGAGGACGCGTTTCAGGTCGGTTCTTCT
>JBKJMH010000238.1:0-5200 GCA_046596625.1 Vicinamibacterales bacterium
GCGTTCTTTCCGGCGGGCGTGAAATCCACCATCCGCCTCGACCAGATCGACTGGGGCGGTGTGAAGGTCAACGGCATTCCTCCGTTACGTTCGCCGCGAGTGGTGAACGCGTCGGACGCGAAATACCTGAGCGACTCCAACGTCGTCTTCGGCATCGTCATCAACGGCGAGGCGCGCGCGTATCCAAAGCGGATTCTCGCGTGGCACGAAATGGCCATCGACACGCTTGGCGGGGTCGACCTGACGATTGTCTATTGCACCCTGTGCGGGACGGTCATCCCCTACGAAAGCCGTCTCGGTGGGCGGATGTTGCGGTTCGGCACCAGCGGACTGCTCTATCAATCCAACAAGCTGATGTTCGACGAAGACTCGAACTCGCTCTGGTCCACCTTCGAAGGCCAACCGGTTGTGGGCGTGCTCGCGGGCTCGGGACTCGTGCTCCGCACCCGTCCGGTGGTGACGACGACGTGGAGGGAATGGAAGACAACCCATCCGATGACGTCAGTCTTGTCGCGTGATACGGGGCACGACCGCGACTATTCGGAAGGTGCCGCGTACCGCGACTACTTCGGGTCAGATCGATTGATGTTCCAGGTGTCGCGGACTGACGCGCGCCTGCCCAACAAAGCGGAAGTCATGGTGCTTCGGCTGGCAAACGGTGCGTCAGATGCGCTGATTCCGGTGGCGATCGACATCCGCTTTCTCCGTGCGCATCCCGTGTACTCATTTGCTGCGGGCGGGCAGCACTACGCGGTGGTCACCAGCGCCGGCGGTGCGAATCGGGTCTATCGCACCGCCACGGAGATTCCAGAGCAGAAAACCGCCTCGTCGGTCGCCGATCGCAGCGGCCAGCGTTGGCGTGTCACCGAGGACGCACTCGTGTACGAGCGCGACCCTTCCGTCCAGGCGCCTCGCGTGTCAGCGCAGCGCGCATTCTGGTTCGGGTGGTACGCGCAGTTCCCGGAGACGATGCTGATCAAGTGAGCCGACGCCGGATGTGCTTCACCGCGTGGCTCGGCGCAGACTCGGAAGCCGGCAGAGCAGTGCAGGCCCCGCCCGCACGGTCAATGAGGTCCGGACCGTTGCCGGCGAGCGCATTGACATCGGCTAGTATTGGCCGCACGTGAATCCCTCGAGACTTACTCCTGGCACTCGCCTCGGTCCACTTCAAATGCTGTGTCGCTCGCTGAGGTGCGGCCTGGCCACTTTCGCGGGTACGGTGTGTGCGCTGAGCGCTACGATGGTGGCCGTTTCACCCGCCGTCGCGCAGGAGCGCGCCCTCCCTGGTCTCGAGTACGCCGGCCCCCCGGTCCCGGCGCCGCCGCAAACCGTGGCCCGCGACGAGCAGGGGCACACGACCGTTCGGGTTATCCGCCTGACATCACCCCTGCGGATCGACGGCCATCTCGACGAGGTCGTCTACTCCGAGAACCGGCCCGCCGCCGACTTCACGCAGACCGAGCCGAGCGAGGGCAGCCCTGCCACGGAGAAGACGGAAACCTGGATCCTCTTCGATCGGGATGCTGTCTACGTCTCGATCAGGCTGGCAGAGAGTCAGCCAGAGCGCATGGTCTTGAACGAAATGCGGCGCGACAGTTTCAACTTGTTGCAGAACGAGGGTGTCGGGTTCATGTTCGACACGTTCTACGACCGGCGGAACGCGGTCCTCTTCAACGTGACGCCGCTTGGCGGACGCATGGACGGCCAGGCGACCAACGAGCGCCAGTACAACGGCGACTGGAATCCGGTGTGGGACGTCGCCGTGCAGCGCAGCGACTCCGGGTGGACGGTCGAAGCGAAGATCCCCTTCAAGTCGCTCCGCTATCGCCCTGGCCTGTCGCAACTGTGGGGCTTCAACGTCCGGCGGACCGATCGGTGGAAGAACGAGATGTCGTATCTGTCCCCGATCCCCAACTCGATTGGGCAGCGGGGCCTGTTTGCCGCATCGCGAGCGGCGACGCTCGTGGGACTCGAGGTGCCGTCTGGCGCCAAGAACATCGAACTGAAGCCGTACGGCACCGGCAACCTCACGACCGACAGGATAGCCACGCCGAAGGTGCTCAACGACCTCGGTGGCAACCTCGGTATCGACGCCAAGTACGGCATCACCCAGAATCTGACGGCCGACGTCACCGTCAACACAGACTTCGCCCAGGTGGAAGCCGACGAACAGCAGGTCAACCTGACTCGGTTCTCCCTTTTCTTTCCCGAGAAGCGGGAGTTCTTCCTGGAGAACCAGGGCCTGTTCACGTTCGGTGGCACCGGCGGAGGTGGTGGCCCTGGCGGAACGACGGGCAATGCGAACGACGCCCCCATCCTCTTCTATAGCCGGCGCATTGGCTTGAACAACGGCCAGATCGTCCCGATCGATGTCGGCGGCCGCGTGACCGGGCGCGCAGGGAAATTCAGCATGGGCCTGTTGAACATCCAGGCTGGCGACACGACCGATCAGACGCGGGGCTCTCCCGCCACGAATTTTTCCGTCGTGCGGTTGAAAAGGGACCTCCTCAGACGGAGCAGTGTCGGACTGATCGCCACGCGCCGTTCGGTTGCTGTGGGACGCGTGGGGTCCAATGACACCTACGGTGTGGACGGGACGTTCGCGTTCTTCACGAACCTCGCCCTCAACACGTACTGGGCCAAGTCCAGAACCGAGGGGCTCGATCAGGATGACCACAGCCACCGCCTGCAGTTGGACTACACCGGCGATCGCTACGGCGTGCAGATCGAGCGGCTCAGGGTCGGCGAACACTTCAATCCGGAGCTGGGCTTCCTGCGGCGCCGCGACATGCGGCGCAGCTTCGGCCAGTTCCGGTTCAGTCCGCGGCCCCGCACCATCAAGGTCGTTCGCAAATTCTCAGGGATCGGGTCGATCGACTACATCGAAGATGGCCGCGGCCATCTCGAGACACGAGAACTCGAGGGTGAAGTCGGCATCGAGTTCCAGAACAGCGACCGCGTGAACCTGACCTACACCGACAGCTACGAGTACCTCGAGGCGCCGTTCGCGATTGCCCCCACCGTCACGATTCCGATCGGCGGTTACAGCTTCGACATCGCGCGCATCGCGCTGCAGCTTGGCCAGCAGCGCCAGTTGGCCGGCAACTTTTCGATCGAGCACGGGTCGTTCTACGGAGGCATCCGCACGACGTTTGCGTACAGCCGCGGCCGCGTCGAGATCAGTCCCCGGCTCTCGGTCGAACCGAGCCTGTCGTTCAACCGGGTCGACCTGCCCGGCGGCTCATTCCGGACCACGGTGGTGGGTTCGCGGGCGACCTACACGGTCACGCCGCTGATGTTCGTCAGCGCGCTCGTGCAGTACGGATCTTCCGGGCACCTCGCCAGTACCAACGCCCGGCTGCGCTGGGAATACCAGCCGGGCAGCGAACTGTTCGTGGTCTACAACGAGGAGCGCGACACCCTTGCGCCCCGTTTCCCGTCAACCCGGAACCGATCGGTGGTTGTCAAGGTCACGCGTCTCTTCAGGTTCTGATCGACCGCGCGGAGATCGTGGCCGAAGGCGCCGAAGAGGTGAAGGGCAACTCCAGCATTCCGCTCGCCAAGGCCATGGCGGACTGCATGGTCTGCTACGGCATGAACGGTGAGGCGCTGCGTCCCCAGCACTACATGACCTATGACGACTACGGCCACATCAGCGCCGACCCGAAGGCCGCGGCGCTGACCGAACAGATTGGTCCGAAGTCCGTCATCACGTTCCCGTCCGGAGGGCAGCAGTTGCCCGGCCGCGGGTTCTATGAAATCAGCGGTCTCGCCTGGTCAGGGGCTGGCGCGGTGCGTCGGTGGAAGTCTCGCTCGACGGCGGCGGCAGCTGGCACGAGACGGAACTTCGCTCGCCGGCCTATCCCATGGCGCACACCCGCTTTGGGTTCCACTGGAACTGGGACGGGCGGGAGTGCGTGCTCATGTCGCGCTGTACCGACGAACTCGGCACGCGACAGCCGACGCCTGAAGAGGTCGCCCGGTATTTCAACAAGCCGCTCGGCTTCCGACCGCCGGGCACCGACAACACGATTCAGCCCTGGCGGGTGGCCAGCGATGGGAGCGTGCTCAATGCGTGACGCCACGGTGATGGCGCTGCATTCGCCCTACGCGACGGTCATCTGGGAATACATCAACCGCGGCATGCCCCTTGGGCGGGAGGGCTCGCTGAAACCCGATGAGGTCTACGCGCTGACGGCGTTCCTGCTCTTCAAGAACGGCGTGATCAAGGAGACTGACGTGCTGGACAGGCTGAGCCTCCCGAAGGTGGTGATGCCGAACAAGGACGGCGCCGCGGCGGCGCCGGAATGGAAGCCTCGAACGCCACGGCTCGTGGGCTACCCCTGATGCGGCGGTGAATCGTGCGTCCGGCCGCGCGCCAGTCGAGGCTCGAGCCGCGCGGTCTTGGCGCCGAACGAGTAGGTCGTCCGACGCCAGAACCTCGTGGACGCGTTGACTACATCTCGACGATGGGCAGGATCTCGACGGTGCCGTCCATCACGGTGAGGTGGGGACACGTCTTCGACAGCGTCTGGATGGCCTTGATGTTCTTGCCCTCCAGGATGGTGTAGCCGCCAACGAAGCTCGTGAGATTGCCCGCGCGCTTCGCCTTGATCGCTTTCGCCTTGCCGACGATTTGCACGGCCGCCGAACTTTGGACCGGGCCACCTTCCTTCATCGCCCCCGCGGCCGCGAGCTTCTGCATGTACAGGCCCCACTTCTTCATCAGGGTCTCATTCTGTTTGGGCGAGAGCGTCGAGGCGTCGCCGCCACGGTAGAGCACGAGGAACTTTGGCATGCGGTCAGTCTCCTTCAATCAGTGTTCAGCCTATTTCTTCTTCGCCGTGAACGTGCCCGTCAGCAGGCTCGCGATGTCGAGCGAACCCTTCATCGCGGTGGCGCTCTCGACCGTGCCGGTGAACGACACCGGCGCGGCCTGTCCCTGCAGGTCGGCGGTGAACGTGAAGCTGATGTCCGAGCCCTTGACGGTCCCAGTCAGGTCGGCCTCGCCGAGGGTGCCAGACGAGTAGTGGCCGGTGAGCTTCTCGCCGTCCTGCTTCAAGGTGACCGTCGGCGTTCCTGCGCCCTGGGCGGTCGTGACCTCGAACGCCCAGGTGCCGGTGACGTCGATCTTGGCCTGGCCGGCCAGGGCCGCGGCGCCGGCGACCACGAACAGCACGAGCGCCGTGAACAGCGTACG
>JBKJMH010000311.1:0-10721 GCA_046596625.1 Vicinamibacterales bacterium
CACGTAGTCGTCGAGCGACATCTCCCTGACCGCGTAGCCTCCGGTGCGCTGCATCACGCCAATGCGCAGCGTCGTCCGCGCCGTCGCTCCTGCGACGGGCGCCACAGCCGGAGCCCCAACCCCGTGCGCCGCCGCACGCAGCCGCGTCGCGACGAGCGCCGCCGCATCCACACCAGCTCCGCCAGATACCAGTAGGGCGAACCCCATGGTGGGCGCCGTCGACGGGGTCACACCCACGACCAGCCCCTGCGACACGCGGCCCGCGCCGACGGTGCCGGTCTTCGCCAGCGCGTCGATACCAACCGCTGCGAGCGCCGATGCCGTGCCGACGCGCGCGGCGTCACGAAGGCCGGCGCGGACGGTGTCGATAGTCGACGTGCGCCACGGAGGTGGCGCCGGCGTCCCCGCAACACGGGCCACCGCCGCAATCAAGGTACCCGGCGTCAGCCTCGCGCCCTCGAGCCCCAGCGCGGAGCTGCGCAAGGACGCCGCGGGGTCGCTCGGCGCGAGCCCCAGGCCGCGAAGGCTGTCGTCGAAGGCCGCACGCGACAAGCGGCCGGCGATGGTGCCGACATAGACATTGCAGGAGTGCGCGAGCGCTTCCTGAGCGGTGAGCGGACGATGGAGGTCGGGGTGGGTGCAGGTGAGCTGGTGGCCGTCGACCACGATGCTGCGCGTGCAGACGATGGAGGTGCGGGGCGTGATGAGGCCCGACTCGAGCGCCGCTGCCACCGCGGCGATCTTCATCACCGAGCCCGGCAGCACTGGACGGACGATGACATCGGCGCGTTCCGCAGCCAGTGTGGTGTTCGTGCGGAGGTCGATGATGATTGACGCCACGCCCTGTGGCTGAGCGTCGGCCGAGTACGCTGCGGCGGTCAGGAGGAACGCGGCCGTCCCGGAACGAAGCACCAGCCGACCCACGAACGACGCCGGGCTAACCCACCGGTTCACCCGAGCATTGTGGCACCAACCCGCTTCAGCTAGATGGTCGTCGGCGGCTCGTCGTTCCCTTCGACGCGGTGCTGCTCCTTCAACGCCTGTTGACCACGCTTGGCGAATATCAACTCCCACGCGAGAAAGCCGACGACGAGGAGGACGATCAGGGCGAGAGCCGGAAGCATGAGGTTTCCCATGCGTCCGCACGGTGCAATCGACGAGCCAGCCGCATCTGGCGCGGTAAGCTAACGCACTACCTCATGAAGCCCACGGTTGCCGGATGAGCGCTGCAGCAGAGATCTACGACGTCGAGTACTACCAGCGGCTCTTCGAACTCGAGACCCGCCACTGGTGGCACCTCAGCATGCGGCGCATCGCGGCGGCACTGCTTCGCTCGTACCCGGGCTTTGCGTCAGGAGCGGCCGTGCTCGACGCGGGCTGCGGCACCGGCGCCAGCCTGTCGTGGGCACGGGACGAGCTTCGCGCCTCATCCATCGCTGGCATCGACATCTCCCCACACGCCATCGAGTTCTGCCATCGGCGTGGCATCGATGCGGTAAGTACCGGGTCTGTGCTCGAGCTGCCGTTCGAAGACGAGCGGTTCGACGTCGTGCTCTGCTGGGACGTGCTGCAGCACCTCTCCACCGACGGTGGCGACGTGCGCGCCCTCCGCGAAGTTCGGCGCGTGCTGAAACCGGGCGGCGCCGCGCTCCTGCGCTCGAACTCGCGGCTCGGAATGTGGCAGGCAGACGATGCGAAGGACGTCGACTTCCTGCGCTATACGCTGCCCGAGCTGACCGCGCAGGTCCGCGCGGCTGGGCTCGATCCGTTTCGCGCCACCTACGCGAACAGCCTGCCGGCGATCTATGCGTCGGCTCGCCGGTGGATCCAACAGACGCAACGGCCGGCCGGCACGACCCGTGTCTACGAAGGGCTCACGATCCGCGACACGGCAGCCGAGGCGCCGCGGCTGAATGCGCTGCTGCAGCACGTGATGACCGGGGAGGTCTGGTACCTCGGCGCGCCCGGACGGCGCCTGCCCTTCGGGCACACCACGTTCTGCCTGGCCGTCAGGCGGTGAACGAGCGTGGCTGCCGACCTCAGGTCGGCCCGGTTCAGCGCACCTGAAGGTGCGCGGCTACGGCATGCCGGGGAGCGGCGTCCGGCACTACGTCCGCAGCGAAGCGAACGCCTCGCGCATCTCGTCGTAGCTGTAGTTGGCGTTCCGACCGCTCGGATTCGGCAGTACCCAGACGCGCGCGCCTTCGAACTGTTTTGATTGCGGGCCGAGCGAGACGGCAGTGCCGTGCACGTCGAAGACGAAGCGATAGAGTGTGACGCCGACAAGCGCCACCACCGACGGCTTCCAGCGCCGCACTTTCCGTCGCAGCGTCACGAGGCCGGCCGCGAACTCTTCTTTCCGGAGCGTGTCCATCCCCGGCGTCGGCCGCGGAACAAGGTTGGTCACCCCGAATCCCCACTCGGGCAGACGGTCGTCGTCCAGGTAGCCGATGCGCTCAGGTACGAGGCCGGCATCGAAGAGCAATTTCCAGAAGCGATTGGACGGGCCGGCGAAGTGATGGTCGGTGAGGGCAGAGCGGACGCCGGGATTGATCCCGACGAAGAGCACTCGCACGTCAGCACGCACGCGGTCGGTGAGGCGCAGGTGGGAGAACTCCGGCGCGCCCGCGGGGGCCGCGCCGGCACGACGCGTTCTACTTGCTTTCCTTGAACCCGGCAGGGACAGCGACCTCGGCGTCGGTCACGGTTGTCGACACCTTGAGTGTTTCGTTGGTGGTGGTGAGCACCGTGGCACGGTCCTTCGGGCCGGCGGCAGCGGCGTCATCGGCGCTCTTGCGGGCCGCCATGCGACGTCCGAACCCGCCGATGAGTCCGCCCACGCTGGTCGGCGGCGCCGAACTGCCCGACGACTTCGAATCGCCGGCCGAACTCTGCGCGGCCGCCATCTGCTCTGCCGACTGCACGGCGTCGATGGTAGTCGTGGTGAGGATGGCCGTGCCCTGCAGCTTGCGGCCTTCGGTGGCCATGCGTTCGAGCGCCGGTTTCATCTGCGGATACATCGCCATCGCCGACGCCATGTCCTGCGGCGACGCGCCTTCGATCATCGGTCCGTAGAGCTTCTGCGCGTACTTCAGGTGGAAGTCCGCCACTTCCTTCATCGCGGCGATGCCCGGCGTCAGCCAGATGTCGCTGGTCAGCACCAGGCCGCCGGCCTGCTGCAGCGTCTTGCCCTTCTCGCGCACGGTGATCGTCATGATCGACTGGGTCGTGGCGAACCCGTTGATGTCTTTCTTCTCACCGGTGTTCTTCACGTCGAAGTCGACGTCGAGCTCCTTCGCGTTCGGATCGCGCTCGGCGGGCTTGCCTGCGTTGGCCGCCTCCGGCTCCTTGGCGGCTTCTGCCTGGGCCCGCTTGCGCGCCTCGTCCATCTGCCGCCGCAGGTCGGCGAAGGTGACCACCGTGTACGACTTCTTCTTCAGGTCGAGGTTGTAGATCTTCTCTTCCGTCAGGTCGATGATCTGGCCACCGGCATCGCCGGTCGTCGTCATCATCCGGTTGCCCTTGAGGGCAACGGTCGCGGTGACCCCGTCACGGGCGGCCTTGCCCCCGAAGAAATTCACCACCTTGCCGAGCGGGCCGGCAAGCTGGAATTTGGTTTTCTGATCGGACCGGACGTCGGCTCTCAACGCCTGCGTCGAAGCCACGGCGAGACAGGCGGCGAGCGCAATGGCGATGTGCGAACGACTCATGGGTAACCTCCGGGAAGAATTCTACACCCCGCCCTGTTCGGCGCGAGGCACTCGCACACGTGAAAGAAGCAGGGTGAACAGGAGCAACACGGCAGCTGCGACCACGGTCAGCCGGGTGAACCCCATGCGTTCATATGCCACGCCGCCCAGCACCGGCCCGAGCAGCAGTCCGAGCGCCCAGGCGCAGTTATAAATCCCGTACGCCACCCCGAAGGAACGCACCCCCGCCGCCGCCGTCGCATCCGCCATGTAGGCCAGCGACGGCGTCACCATCGCCACGATCGGCAACGTGAACAGTGCGTAGAGCAGTGCGGCGCCGGTAAACGTGTGGGCCAGCGAGAGCAGCGGCAGCATCACGGCAATGCCTCCGAGACCGCCCAGCATAAGGCGGCGTCGATGGTCGGCATCTGCCCAGCGTCCCATCACGGGGTGGAGCACCGCGGAGACGACGGCCGCACCGCCAAGGACGACGCCGATTCGGGCTGGGCCGAGGTGCAGGGCGTCGGCCAGATGCAGCGCCAGGATCGGTTCGATGAGCGCGAGCGCGCCGCCTCCGAGCACGATGGTGGCCGCGCAGACGGCGACGGCGCGGACGCGGAGCAGCGTCAGCAACCGCACCGGCTCGAGTTCCGCGGCGTGCAGCGCTGGCTGAAGCCAGGCAAACCCCGCGGCGCAGACGGCGGCAAGACCGGCGACGACGAGGTACGGCAGTTGCGGGCCGCCCGATTCGTACAACCAGCCGCCAACCGAGGGTCCGACGAGAAACCCCACCGTCGTGCCCGACATGACCAGTCCCATCACGCGGCCACGTTCCTCCTCGACGAACAGATCGGCCACCAACGCCAGGCCAACGACCCAGGTGACGGCGTCGGCTGCCCCCTGCATGAGGCGCGCGACGAACAGCCAGGGGAGCGTGGTCGAGAGGGCGAAGACCAGGCTCGAGGCCGAGAGCCCCGCCGCCCCCGCAAGCAATGGGCCGCGACGGCCGATGCGATCGGACACCGCGCCCATCGGCACGGACGTGGCGAGGACGGAGACACCGAAGACACCGAAGAGCAGCCCGATGGTGGTTGGCGAAGCGCCGAGCCGCCGGCTCAGATCCGGCAACACGGGCACCGCCATGGAATACGCCAGGATGTCGGCGAACGCCGTCGCCGTGACAAGGACGACGGCTGTCGTGCGTGACGTGCGGAGCGACGTCACCACGGGCTGGGTCAGCGAAGCTTCAGCATCAGACAGCTGAGCGGCGGCAGCGTCAGGCGCACCGAATGTGCGTAGCCATGCGCCTCGACCGGCTCGCTCCCGACGCCGCCCCCATTGCCGGCGTCACTCCCACCGAAGAGCGACGCGTCGCTGTTCAGCAACTCCTCGAAGAAGCCGCTGGCGGGAACGCCGATGCGGTAGTTGTAGCGCGGCACCGGCGTGAAGTTGAACACCAGCACCACGAAGTCGTGCGGATCGCGCGCCGTGCGCACGATCGACACCACGCTGTGCTCGTTGTCGGTGCAGTCGATCCAGCGGAACCCGCCGCCTTCGAAATCGGTCTCATACAGGGCCGGCTCCGCACGGAGGAGCCGGTTCAACTCCTGCACGTAGCGCTTCATGCCGGAGTGGTGATGGCTGTCGAGCAGGTGCCAGTCGAGGCTCCGGTCGTGGTGCCATTCGCGCGGCTGGGCGAACTCGTTCCCCATGAACGTCAGCTTCTTGCCCGGGTGCCCGAGCATGAAGCCGTAGAGGGCGCGCAGCGTCGCGTGCTGCTGCCACACGTCGCCGGCCATCTTGTCGAGCATCGGCCCCTTGCCGTGCACGACTTCGTCGTGCGAGAACGGCAGGATGTAGTTCTCCGAGTAGTTGTAGAGCATGGAGAACGTGAGCAGGTTGTGCCGCCACCGCCGATGCACCGGATCGACGTGCGTGTACTCGAGCAGGTCGTGCATCCAGCCCATGTTCCACTTGTAGGTGAAACCAAGGCCGCCCAGATGCACCGGCCGGCTCACGCCGGGGAACGACGTCGATTCTTCGGCCGCGGTGATCGTGCCCGGGTGCTCACCGTGCGTCAGCGAGTTCAGGCGCTGCAGGAAGTCGATGGCGTCGAGGTTCTCGCGACCGCCGAACCGGTTCGGTACCCACTCGCCGTGACTGCGCGAGTAGTCGAGATACAGCATCGAGGCGACGGCGTCCACGCGAAGACCATCGATGTGGTACTCCTCGAGCCAGAACAGCGCGTTCGAGAGCAGGAAATTGCGGACTTCGTTGCGGCCGTAGTTGAAGACCAGCGTGCCCCAGTCGGGCTGCTCACCCTGGCGCGGGTCGGCATGTTCATACAGCGCCGTTCCGTCGAAGCGCGCGAGTCCGTGCGCATCCTTCGGGAAGTGCCCGGGCACCCAGTCGAGGATGACGCCGATGCCCGCCTGGTGGCAGGCATCGACGAAGAATTTGAAGTCTTCCGGCGAGCCGTAGCGGCTGGTCGGGGCGTAGAAGCCGATAACCTGGTAGCCCCACGAGCCGGTGAACGGATGCTCCATTACCGGCAGCAGTTCGATGTGCGTGAAGCCCATCTCCACTACGTAGGGCACGAGCCGCGCGGCAAGTTCGCGGTAGGTCAGCACGCGGTTGCCCTCCTCCGGCACCCGCGCCCACGACCCGAGGTGCACCTCGTAGGTCGACATCGGCCGGTTCATCCAGCCGCCGTGCGTGTGGCGCGACGACATCCAGTCCGTGTCCTGCCACGTGTAGCCGGAGATGTCGTGGACGATCGAGGCGGTCTGCGGCGGCAGCTCGAACGCAAAGCCGTACGGATCGCTCTTCTTCAACAGGTGGCCGGCGGAGGTCCGGATCTCGAACTTGTACTTCTCGCCGTCCTGCAGATCGGGAATGAATAGTTCCCACACGCCCGACAGGCTGAAGTGCCGCATCGGATGCGTGCGGCCGTCCCACCCGTTGAAGTCGCCGACCACGCTGACCCGCTGGCCGTTCGGGGCCCACACGGCGAAGTGGACGCCCGTGGTGGTGCCGATCTGCCGGCGATGGGCGCCGAGCGTCTCGAACGCGCGATGGTGGGTTCCTTCGCCAAGCAGGTGCAGGTCGAAATCGGTGAGCACGCTGCCATAGCGGTACGGATCGTCCACCTCGGCCGACGGCCCGGTCCAGAGCGTCACCAGCAGCCGGTAGTCGGGGACGGACGCCGCGGTCAGTGTCGCCTCGAAGAGGCCGTCGGTGGTTAGCCGCGTCATCGGCTGCAGGTCGCCCGCGGGAAGCACCCGCACGTCGATGCGCGCGGCATCGGGCCGGAGAGCGCGAACCACCACGTGGCCGTCCTGCGTCAGGTGCGGCCCAAGCAGCGAGAAGGGGTCGGGGTGCTGACCTGCGGCGAGTGCCGCGAGGCCCGGAGCCAGGGAGTCAGTCATGGGGGAGCCCAACGAAAAAAGGGACGATGCGGAGTGCCGCACCGTCCCTCTTGTTGTACTGCCAATCGCGCCGCGTGCTACGGAACGATCGTGGCGGTCTTGATGAAGTCGAGCTTCGGGAACCCCTTCGCCAGGTACGCGTTCCCCTCCATCTGCATCGCATTCTGGTCCGGGCCCTTGCCACGCGGGGCACCCTCGCCGTACCCGTCGTAGAGCTGATCGACGATATCCATGCCGGTCGTCACCTGCCCGACGGGTGCGAATCCCTGGCGGTCGAGCGACGCGTTGTCGCGGAAGTTGACGAACACCTGGGTGGTGCGCGTGTTCGGACCGGACGTGGCAAACGTGACGTAGCCGCGCAGGTTGCTCTGCTTGACCGGATCGTCCTGGATGCGGGCCGGCCGCCAGGCTTCCATCACCGACGGGCGGCCATGGATGCCGAACTGCACCATGAAGTTGGGAATCACCCGGAAGAACCGGACATCGTCGTAGTAGCCGGACTTCACCAGGTTGAACAGACGGTCGGCCCCGTTCGGCGCCCAATCACGGTGCACGGTGACTATGAACGGGCCCTTGCTGGTGTCGAACTTCGCCTTGAAGGTGGCCGGAGCCTTCTCGGTGAAGGCAGCGGGATTCTTCAGCTTGTCGATTTTAGGGTCCGCCTGACCGGCGAACGCGACCGCCGATGCGAGCATCAGGCCGGCGGCGCCGTAAAGCACTCGCGTGAGATTCATAAGCCTCCTGTTGGACCTGCCCTGCAGGTTCTCTATCGTAGCTGTCTTTGGCGCGTCCGGCGGTACCGGTATGATCGCGACAGTCGCGTCTACGAATTGGAGAGCATATCAATGATGCATGCGCATTTCACGACCTCGGCGGGCAACTTCACGGTCCGGCTGTTCGACGCAGAAGTCCCGAACACGGTGAAGAATTTTGTTGGCCTGGCCGAAGGAACACAGGAGTTCGTCGATCCGAAGACCGGTCAGAAGACGACCCGGCCGTTCTACGACGGTCTCGTCTTCCACCGCGTCATCGACAGCTTCATGATCCAGGGTGGCTGCCCGCTCGGGACGGGCACCGGCGGTCCGGGCTACAAGTTCGCCGATGAGTTCCACCCGACGCTGCGGCACGACAAGGCGGGCATTCTTTCGATGGCGAACTCGGGCCCGAACACCAACGGCAGCCAGTTCTTCATCACCCTGGTGCCGACGCCGTGGCTGGACAATCGCCACAGTGTGTTCGGCGAGGTGGTCGAAGGCATGGAGATCATCGAGAAGGTTGGTGGCACCCAGACCCGGAACGATCGTCCGGTCACGCCAATCACCATCGAATCGGTCACGATCGAGCGCTCGTAAGCCGGCTCGGCGCCGGAGGCTGACTTCGATATCGGCCTCAATGCCGCCCCGCGCGCTCCTCACGACTCTCGTGTCCCAAAGAGTCGTTCCTCAGGCAGAAAAATAGTCCGGCAATAACCCGGACTATTCAACAAGATAGATTGACGAGCTGCGAGCCCAGCTGTTACTGTCCGCCCCGTCGAGTTTGTTGTCAGAAAACGTCCGACATCCCCCGGAAGGACGCGATGGAATACGTGGAATGCCCAGAATGCCCTGGTACCGCGAAACGCATGCCGGTGCTCAGCTACATCAACCGGTCTGACAACTTCTACCAGTGCGAACACTGCAACGGGGTGTCGCACATGCCGAAGGACGCCAGCGCCCCACCGATTGCCTTTTCGGTGCGTGTGCTGCGTCAACAGGAAGCCCGAACCTAGTCCTCCCCCAGAGAGGGAATGGGCGGACGGAGAGCCTGGCCGTAAGGCTGATCACTCCGTCTGCCTTTTCCTTGCGGTCGCCCGCTCAGCGAAAAGCAGTCAGGATTTCCTGCGCAGCACGCGCCCCTTCCTGCGCCGCCCCCTCCATGAACCCCTGGAAGTCGGTTGAGCAGTGCTCGCCGGCAAAGTGGCACCCAGCCGACTCTTCCGCTTCCGCTCCACCGAACAACGTGTACTGGCCGACGCGGTAGTACGCATACGACCCGCGCAGATAGGGATTCATCGCCGGGTTGTCGAGCGTGGTCCGTCCGTTCCATTCGGCTGTCAGCCCAGGAAACACCGGCTCGATCTGTGAAAGGAAGCGAGTCGCGTAGGCTGCGACGACCGCCGGATCAGTCCGATCGCCGCTGAAGGTCGCGCCAACGGCACCACCGGTGTAGTTCACGAGCGTGCCGGTCTCGCCAGCCTGCCCTCGCGTGTTCTCCCAGGTGTTCTGGTAACCGGTGTCGGCGAAACTCGCGCCGTTGCCGGTCCCCCACGGTCCGGTCCGATTCCACAGGCGCGTGTTGAACTGCAGGTGCAGCTTCGCGTTGGTGCCGTAGCCCAGTTGCTCGATCGCGGCGCGCTTGCCGTCGTTGAAGCCGGCGCCGGCATAGTCCAGCGTGCGCAGCACCGAGAAGGGCACGGTCATGATCACGCGGTCGACCGTGACGGAGAACGCCGTACCGGCCCTGGGCTTGAAGCGCAGGTCCCACGTGCCGTCGGCCCTCTTCGCCAGACCGGTCAACGCCGTGCCCGTCCGCAGGCTCGCGGCTGGCAGCGCTGCGGCCACCGCCTGGGGCAACTGCTCGTTGCCGCCGCGAAGGTGATAGCGCTCATCCGACCGACCGAAGATGCGGAAGTTGCCGGGGATCGGCTGATACGCCAGCAGGTAGATGAGGTTCAGCGCGCTCTGGTCCGTCGTCTCACCGCCGTACTCGATGTTGTACGCAAGGTCGAGCAGCGTGCCCATCGGACTCGCGTGCCCGCCCGGCACCCGGGTCTCGATCCAGTCGTAGACACTCAGGTGATCCAGCCGGTATCCGCCTGCCGTGTAGCGGTTGTAGAGCGTCGGGTAGCTTGCGTCGTTCAGGTCCTTCTTCACCGCGTGGTAGACGGCATTGAAGTCGATGTTGGCCTGGGCGCGCGTGTAATAACGCCCGGCGAAGTAGCAGGTGTCCTCGCTCTTCTTCGGCTCGGCCCCCGCCACATCCTCCACGTCAATCCTGAAGCGCCTGGCGAGGCCGATAATGGTCTTGTGCGTGCTGTCGATGAGTTCGCCGTAGTGCTCGGTCACCTGTCCGTTCAGCCACGACGTCGTGTCCGAGTGCATGCGGCCGCCGATCCGGCTCGACGCTTCATAGACCGTGCTGGGCAAGCCCGCGTCCTGCAGCGTCAGCGCGGCGTGCAGGCCGGCGATGCCGCCGCCGATGATGGCGATGCGCGGCGCGGCAGCGGCCCATGCCAGACGGGGCGCGATCGCCGTGCCGACGGCGCCAAGGCCTATCCCCTTGAGGAAATCGCGGCGAGAGTGCCCGCTGGTGCGGGTGGCCTGGATGTCGGCCAGCGGGCGTCCCGTGGCCTCGTGTTCAGTGAAATCGCGGAAGAGTTGCTGGAACGACGACAGCAGCGGCGTTCGGCTCATGTCAGCGCGCCCCCGCTTCTCCCGCGTCGCCGACGAGCGCCTGGACGGCCGGCTCGAGTTCGGCCCGCGTCATGTTTCCCGGATGGAACAGGCGTACTTTGCCGGCGCGATCGACCAGCACGATGGTCGGCGTCGCGTCCATGCCGTACTCG
>JBKJMH010000076.1:0-8185 GCA_046596625.1 Vicinamibacterales bacterium
ACGGCGTACACCGGCGACACGTTCAACACGTTGAAGAGGTCGAACTTCGGCTGCAGGGTCATGTGGCCGACCTTGATGTTCTTCACGATGTTGAAATCGAGCTGGTTGATGCGGTCGCCAAACTCGGTCTGCGGCGCGATGAGCGGGATGGAGACGTTCGCAGCGGACAGCGACGGGTTGACGAGCTGACCCGCCACGCATTTGCCCTGCGCCACGCAGGGCATCGCCGCGGTGTAGGCGGTCGTTCTGGTGATCTGCCAGACCGTGCCAAGGCCGCTCGGGTTGGCCAGTGACACAGCGCCGGGCTGCCCGCTCGGTCCGGCCACAATGCCAGCGTCGATATTGAGCGCGGCAGTGCCGAAGCGATACCCGGGAAGGCTCTGGAACGAGAAGCTGGTCACGATGCCGAATTTCATCGGCACCGAGCCCGCGAGCTTGAACTGCGTCCGGAAGGGGATGCCGCTCTTGGTCTGGTCGCAGTAGAGCAGTAGATTCGGGTTCCACTTCTCGTCGCACAACTGCGCAATTGTGCGCTCGCTCATGCCGCCGCCGAAGACGGTGATGCCCTTGGGCAGCCTGGCGTTGTAGCTGTACTCGAAACCGTTGTAGGACAGCTTACGGTCGCTCCCCGCGGTGAGGTCTACCGTCGAGACGTTCCTGAGCGCCGTCGCGCTGACGTTGTTGTAGGTGATGGGAGTGCCGTCAATCGGGCTGAACACCGTGAACGGTGTGTAATCCGCGAACGACTGGAGGACGTTATCGCGACGGCGCAGGTTCTTGTAGTCGCGATGGAACCAGCCAGCCGACACCGACACCCGCGGAAACAGCTCGTGCTGGACGTTGACGCTCGTCTCGATGTTGTACATCCGCTTGATGTCCGGATCGAACTTCGAGAGATTGGCGACCCCGAATCCGACCGGCAACTGCGCCAGGTTGATCTCGCACCCGGCAGTCTGGTAGACGCAGCCCAATTCGCCCTGCGGAATCTTGTCGCCGTTGGCGTCAATCCACGTCAACTGCGCGGTCGTGAGCGCCAGCGGATTGTAGGTTTCTGAGAAGCCCGTGGAGCCTGCCTGCATGTACTTGCCGAGGCTGAACTTGATGGCCGTCTTCTGGTTGCCGAAGAGGTCGTAGACGGCACCAAAGCGGGGAGCGATGCTCTTCCACGTCGGCATATCAATCGGGTCGAAGTGACGGGCGGCAGTGAAGCGGCCCGCTGGCGCCGATTGCTCAGGGGTGCCGTGAGCGAAGTATTCCCAGCGCGCGCCGTAGTTCAGGGTGAGGCGGTTCAGCGTCCACGCGTCCTGCGCGTAGATGCCGATGTCCTTGTGCAGTTGATCGCGTCGTTCCCACGGCGTATTCAGCACGTCGACGCGTGTCGGCACACCGTTGGTGAAGAACGCGCGCAAATCGCCGTTCGCCTGGTAGGTGCGGCGATAGTTGCCCCAGCTGTCCTGGAAGCCCGCCTTGACATTGTGCGCACCGGACACGTACGACAGTGACGCGCCAATGGCGAGCCGGTCCGGAGACTGCAACTGCTGGCTGACGGCGGCGTTGTAGGTCGTGCCCAGCGCGATGTCCTGCTTGTTGATCGTCGAGTACCACTCAGGCGTGCCGCGCTGCTTTTCAATCCCAGGCTGATACAGGAAATTGTAGCGCTCGTAGTTGGTCGAGAAACCGCCTTCGAGCAGCAGCCTGTTGGTCAACGTCGATGTGTACTTGATGGCCCCCGTCGTGTAGATCGGCGAGTTCCACACGACAGACGCCGTTGCGGGATCAAACCCGGCCGTCATGGCGGCGCCGCGGTTCTTGCCGATGCGATCGTTATAGACGGTGAGTTTGCTCTTGGAACTCATCTGCCAGATGATGCGCGCCTGCGCGCTGGCAATGCTCTGAGGGTCGACGCCGGGCGAGCCGTCGGCGTTGAAGACGTCGGCGGGCAGCGTGTCCAGGTGGAACGTGCGCGCGGACAGGAAGAACCAGACCTTGTCCTTTCGAATCGGTCCGCCGAGCGACGCCTCGAAGTTCGACAGTCGGTCGATGCCGTCCGCAGACTTCAGGCCGCGAGCCCTCAGTGCTTCCGTCAAGTTGTCGGTCTGGAAGCTCTTGTCCTGGAAGCCAGCGAAGAAGCTGCCATTGAAGATGTTGCCGCCGTCTTTCGGCACCATGTTGAGACGCACGCCGCCGCCGGACACGTCAGCGGACGCGCCCGAGGTCGTGTAGACCATTTCCTGGCTCATCGAGCTGTTGAAATAGCTCTGCACGGCACCGTCGCCGTCGAGACCGTTCACCACCAATCCGTCCACCTGCACGGTGGTCTGCGACGCACTCATACCGTGAGCCGACATGTAGGTCTGCTGCATGGCGCGCGAACCGCCGACGTCCGGAATGTTCAGCGACACGCCGGTAATCAGCTGACCCATGCCTTGAATGGTGCGTCCCGTCGGAATCGCGTCGAGCGTTTCCCGGTTGAGCACCTGCGACTTGGTCGTGCTCTGGACGTCGACCGTGGGTGAGGCGCCAGTGACGGTCAGCGTCTCTTCGAGGGACCCGACCTTCAGGTCGGAGTTGATGGTCATCGTGAAGTTCGAGGGCAGTTCGATCCCTTCGCGCTTGACGGTCGAGAACCCCTCGAGCGAGAAGGTCAGCGTGTACACGCCGGGACGCAAGTCGACCAGGCGATAAGCGCCGCTCTCATCACTCACGATGGTTCGTGTCTTTTCGATCAAGGCCGGGCTGGCGGCTTCGACCGTGACACCGGGGAGCACGGCACCCGAGGTGTCTTTCACCGTGCCGGTGAGTGCGCTTTGCGCGTGGGCCGCGGCCGGCACAAGCACGAGGGCGACTGCCGCAAGAAGCGCCGACGTGAGGAGACGTGAGAACGCTCTGAACATTCCGCAATCCTTTCGCTGGGACGTTGCCGTTTCGAATTCGATGGAACCCGGACGACAAAAGCACTTGCACGCGATCGACAAAGAGAGCGATGCGACGGGTAAAAGGAAGTCGAGTATCGACCGCGTGCCTGACCGCGCGACATAAATAAACCGTTGCGTCACGGCGTCTGACTCCCTGAATTCATATAGCTGGATCGGAGCGCAGCCTGGAGTGTGCGCACCGTGGGCCGGCGGCAAGGCTGCGTTATCATAAGGAAATCATTAATTAGCTGTCTGGAGACTCCATGATGAAACCTACCTACCTGACGATGGCTGCGGCGCTCGGTGCGCTGTTGCTGTCCACGACGCTCGCGGCGCAGAAGACCACTCCGTTGAAGTCGGGCTCGGGCGGCAGCCCGCATGTCCGCACCGAATGGACCGTCGACGGCGCGCACATCTCGATCGAGTACGGCCGGCCCGCCATCAAGGGACGGTCCGAGGCGATGATGATGCCGGCCGGGCAGATTTGGCGGACGGGTGCCGACGAGCAGACAACGCTGAAGACCGACAAGCCACTCAGGCTCGGCGCGCTGACGGTGCCGGCCGGCACCTATGGTCTCCACAGCATTCCGGGCACGACGGACTGGCAGTTGATCGTGTCGAAGCGAACCGGCGGATGGGGCATACCCTATCCGGCCGGGCAGGACCTCGGACGCACGACCATGAAGGTGGGGAAGACGCAGGCGCCCGTCGAGTTACTGACCTTCCACATCGACGACACGCCGGCTGGTGCGACGCTTCGCATCGAGTGGGGCTCGACCTCGGCGAGTGTGCCGTTCATCGTTGGCTAGCGGCTGTCATGCCCCGCGTCGCGCTGCCCTGAACAGCAGGTCGGCCGACGCGAGGATCATCCGCGTCAGAGCGACCGGGTAGTCCGCGGGCCGGGTTGCGACGAATCGACGAACCACTGCTGCGGCGGCAGCCGAGCGATGGCCGCCGAGCATGGCGTCGAGCCAGCGCTTGGGCAGGAAGATATCGCCGGTGCGCTGCACCTCTGCGACGAGCGCCAGCCCAGGCGCGATCCAGTGGCGGGCGTGGTCCGCTCGTAGCGGATGATGCAGCCACCGCATGCCGTCGATGACCCACGGTTCCCGGGTGCGATTCGTGGCATCACTGACGGTCTGGAAGAACGACTCGCGCCTGGCCGCCACCGACGAGAGCGCCGGCGCGACGAACGCCAGCGCCGCCCGGCGATCGGGTGCAGCGGTTCGAGACAGCTGCGCGTCGACGAGTGAGTCGCCGTCATCGCTTCGGACGGCGAGGTCGCAGGTCAGGGCGATCAGTTCCGGCTCGCCCAGCGTCAATGTCAGCAGGAAGGCCTCGCCGGCCCACAGCTGCCGCAGCCACTGCACGGTTGCCGGCGTGGAGGCGGTGGACCGAAGGCACGCGAAGCAGGCGGCCGCGACACTGGTTGACTCGGCGTGCTCGAGACGCGCACGGAGCACGGCCTCGAGCGCCGGCGACGCTTCGGCTCGCTCCGCGTCTGTGAGGAACGTCCACACGAGCCGCTCGATGCAGGCGAGCAGCCGCTGGAGGTTCAGTTCGCTTGGCTCCCCCGGCAGCGCGCGTATCGCCAGGTCCAGCAGCGCACGCGGGTGCACCTCAGCGTCGAGCATCCGGTCCCACAGCGTGAGCCACGCGCTGCCGCGCGTCAACCCGTCCCGCACCTCCGGTAAATGCTCCAGCAGCCACGCCAGGCTGCTCGCGTCGAGGCTGATGTTGCCGTATCCGAGACCACGGCCATTCGGCAGGATGAAGTCGGCCGCCGCCTGTTCTGCTGTCAATTGCAGCGCGGCCTCGCCGTCGAGCGTCAGCGCAACATGCTCCACCGCACCGTTGCGTCCCAGCGCCAGTTCCAGTTGCTGGGGCCAGCGTGCGCGCGATGCGGCCGCGCCGAGTGTGGTGATGGTGACGCTCGGGCCACCGGGTTCGGACCGCTGCACGTGAATGTGCGGCCGGCCCGGCGCCTCGAGCCAATCGTGGCTCCAGGCGCGGACGTCGATCGCGGTGTGCTCGGCGAGGATCGCGAGCAGGTCCGGCCACGCCGCGTTCCCGAACCGGAAAGCCGTGAGATATTCACGCAGCGCATCGCGCAGCGCGTCCTCACCCATCATCCGCTCGAGTTGTCGCATCACAATTGGCGACTTGAGGTAGATGATCGCGCCGTAGAGTGAGCCGGCCTCGGCGAGGTTGCCGAGCGTCTGGCGGACGGGGTGCGTCCCCTCGGTGCGGTCGACGTCGTAGGCCGACGGGTAGTGCGCCTGCAGGAACTGCAGCTCGTGATCGAGCTCCCGGAACTGCGGCTGCACGATCTTGGCGGCCATCGCGTTCGCGAACACCTCCTTCATCCACACATCGTCGAACCAGCGCATGGTGACGAGGTTGCCGAACCACATGTGCGCGGTCTCGTGCGCAATGACGTGCGCCCGTGCCAGCAGTTGCTGACGCGTGGCCGACTCGGTGAGCAGGACGACCGAGGCGTTGTAGAAGATGGCACCCGGATGCTCCATGCCGCCGAACTGGAATGCCGGCAGCAGAACGACGTCGAGCTTGCCGAAGGGATAGGCGATGCCGGTGTATTCCTCCATCCAGCGCAGGGCATCGATGTGGCCATCGACGATCACGTCGAGGTTCGCGGCGACGAGCCGCTCGTCGAAGCCGAGGTGGTAGACGCGTATGGCGCGGTCCCGGCGCACGAAGACGCGCTCGGTCAGCGCGCCGGCAGCGAAGGCAAAGAGGTAGGTTGGGAGTGGCGCGGTGTCCGCGAACGACACGCGCGCACGCTGCGCGCCGGTGTCGTCGGTGTGCTCTGTTCGCGATTGCGCGCGGCCGTTGGCCACCGCAGTCCACTCAGCTGGAAGGTCGAGCGTCAGCGTCCACACAGCCTTCAGGTCTGGCTGGTCGAAGCATGGCAGCGCTTCGTGCGCGCGAGCCGGCACGAAGATCGTGTAGAGGTGATCGGCGCGCCGGTTCAGCGGTCCGTTGCCAGCGGTGAACACCAGATGCACCGTGTTCGCGCCGTCCACAAGGTGCTCCGCTGGAAGCACAAGATGGCCGTTCATCGTCCGCGGCTCGACCGGGCTCCTGTTGACGACGAGACGTGCCACCGATCCTGAGGGGCCAGATGCGAAGTCGAGCACGAGCGGCGTGTTGGCGCCCGACAGGCTGAAGGTGATGGTGAGCGTGCCCGTGACTGGCGCGCGCGGGTCGAGCGGCAGCGTCAGCTGCAGCGCGTAGTGCAGGTTGCCAAGCCGCTGCGCGCGGTCGATCGCGAGGGCGAGCGTGATGCCGGACTCGGGCGTCGTCAAGGCCGTGAAATAGTTCGCCAGGGGGCTACGAGCGGACGATCGGCTCTGGCAGGCGGCCGCCCGCATGCTTGACGCCCCACTCGACCATGGCGCGCATCATGGGACGCAGGTCTTCGCCTTTGGCCGTGAGCACGTACTCGACCCGTGGCGGGTGCTCGCTGTAGCGGTGGCTCTCGGCGATGCCGGCACGCACGAGACGCTTGAGGCGTTCGGCGAGCGTGTTGGTGGGGATGGCCTCCTTCGACTCGGCGAACTCGGCGAAGCGGCGCTTGCCGCGCATCAGGTCGCGCACGACCAGCAGCGACCAGCGATCGCCGAGCACGTCGAGCGTGCGCGACACCGGACAGGCGGAGCGCCTGGGTCGAACCGTTCGTCGGGCAGCGGCGGATGCCGGCATGATGCGTTCAGTCTACCAAAATCAGGATAGACCGGAGGTAGTCACTTGCGATACGCAACTGACACGCACTACGATTCCTCACCCATGAAGAAGCCGTTCCGTGCTCTGCGCGCCTGTGGCGCGTTCCTGTTCCTGCTGTGCCTTTCGGCGTCCGTGTCCGCCCAGGGGCGTCCGGCCGCGACGTCCGGCGAGGCGCCGCCGCCGGTAGCGCCGGCCGTCGTGTCGCGCGACGGCGCTGGACACGTCGCCGTGCGCGCCGTCCGCGTCGACAGCCCCCTGCGCATCGACGGCAAGCTCGACGAAGCGATGTACGAGTCGACCGAAGCGATCGGCGGCTTCCTGCAGCAGGAGCCGAACGAGGGACAGCCGGCCACCGAACGCACCGAGGCGTGGGTGTTCTTCGACGACACAAATATCTACGTGTCGGCGAGGAACTGGGACACGCATCCCGATCGGATGGTGGCCAACGAGATGCGGCGCGACACGAGCCAGCTGCGCCAGAACGACACCTTCGCGGTGTTGCTGGACACCTACCACGACCGGCGCAACGCGTTTCTCTTCTACGCCAACCCGATCGGCGGCTTTTCCGACCAGCAGATCACCGACGAGAACCCGCCGAACGTCGACTGGAACACCATCTGGGAAGTGAAGACCGGCCGTTTCGACGGCGGCTGGACCATCGAGATGGCCATTCCGTTCAAGTCGCTCCGCTACGGCCCTGGGCGCGACCAGACGTGGGGCATCAACCTGCGCCGCGTCGTGCGCTGGAAGAACGAATGGACGCACCTGGTACAGATCCCGCGAGCCCTCACCACGTTCCGCGGCATTCTCAAGGTGTCGTCCGCCGCGACGCTCGTCGGCCTGCAGGTGCCGCCGACCGGGCCGAACATCGAGCTGAAGCCGTACGCGATCTCCAGCCTGTCCACCGACAACACGGTGCGGCCCAGCGTCAGCAACGACCTCGCCGCCCGCATCGGCGGAGACATGAAGTACGGCATCACCCCGAACCTCACCGCCGACTTCACCGTGCGCACCGACTTTGCGCAGGTGGAGGTGGACGAGCAGCAGGTGAACCTCACGCGCTTCAACCTGTTCTTTCCGGAAAAGCGCGACTTCTTCCTTGAAGGACAGGGGACGTTCGCCTTTGCCGGCCGCCAGAGCTCGGGCCTGAACGCAGGCGTCGGCGACACGCCGTACCTGTTCTTCAGCCGTCGCATCGGCCTCGATGCCGGCCGCTCCATTCCCCTCCAGGCCGGTGGCCGCATCACCGGCAAGGCCGGCAAGTTCAGCATCGGCGCGCTGAATGTGCAGACCGCGGCGGATGATTTGGTGAGCGTGGAGGCCGCGAACTTCAGCGTGCTGCGCGTCAAGCGCGACATCCTGCGCCGCAGCAGCATCGGCGGCATGTTCACCCACCGCACCTCGCTGGTAGGCAAGACCGGCAGCAACGACGGCTACGGAGCCGATGCGTCGTTCGGCTTCTTCCAGAACCTGCGCATGGACGGATTCCTCGCCCGGACCCGCACGGACGGCAAGGACGGCGACGA
>JBKJMH010000138.1:0-9274 GCA_046596625.1 Vicinamibacterales bacterium
CCAGTTCCAGACCGATGATTCGTGCCGATTGTTCCTCATCAGCCTCAAGGCCGGTGGCGTAGGACTGAACCTGACGGCCGCAGACTACGTGTTCATCCTCGACCCGTGGTGGAATCCGGCGGCGGAGGCCCAGGCAGTCGATCGTGCGCACCGCATAGGACAGACCCGCAACGTCTTCGCCTACCGGCTCATCGCGCGCGACACGGTGGAAGAACGCGTGCTGGAACTGCAGAAGCGCAAGCGCGAACTCGCAGAGGCCATCATCACCGCCGACAACAGCGTGGTCCGGTCCCTGCAGAGGGAGGACCTCGAAGTGCTGCTGTCATAGGCCGACCAACGACCAACGACCAATTAGACTAGCTCCGGCTCTCCGCTACACGGCCAGGCCGAACGGAGCAACGGCGCCGGGCTGAGCCGTATGTCGCATCCCTACCCACACTAGGCCCGAGCGCGGAACCTTCCCGCTCGCCTAGCCCTCGGTTTCGACAGAGGCGCTCGGACTGCTGGCAAGCTCGGTGAGCTTTCGGTCCCATGACGGGTAGTTCCAAGGAACGACCGACTCCAGATAGGTTACCCGTGGCGTCGGCATCGTGCTTGGGCCGGCAGTACCGCTTAACACGGACGACAGTTTCCGCTCGAACTGACGGTGATTCGACTTTGGGATGAACACCCATGGGCACACGGCGAAGTTGCTGGGCACGCAGGAATCGCGCCTCAGGGCGCGGCACAGTGCCTCCCAATTCGAGGCCCATGCCTGCAGCCTCCCGACGAGCGAACCCATCGACGCGGAATAGGTCACCTCACACAGGAACACCGCTGATTCTCGAAAGTTCACGGCTACGGCATCGCAATACCAATGCGTCCCTCTGGACACAATGTCTCCAGGATCCAGCTGAATGAGACATTCGGTATTGACGAAAGTAGCACGATCAGCGCGAAGGTATTCTGTGACGTTCTCCTGGAAGTGGCCCATTGTTAGCTCTGACTCCGAACTGCTGTGATCTCGAGGCAGAAGATCCCGGCCAGGCGGGCGACGACTGCAGGACGACTGCCGGCGCCCGACTTGAAACATGGGCTCGGCCTATGGCTAGTAGTCAAAGCTGCCAGCATGGATCTCCCAATCTGTCCGGCCTAGATGGCCTAAAACGTCGTCTGCAATTGGAAGCGCAAACGCACTTTGGAACCAAATGACTTTGAGCCCTGATGCGTCACCGGCCTTGCCGTTCGCTGGCTCGGAGGATCGAAAGCGTGCAATGCAGAGGACGGCTGGGAGGCGCGATGGTGTGCCGAAGGGATAAGGCCTCTCCCCTCGGTAGTCAAGCGCTATCTCCGATGGTGGAACCAGGTAAGGCTTCACGCCGTACGCGCCGCCTTGCTCATCTTCCAGTATGAACTGGATCTGTTCTTGATTGCGCTCCGCTGTCGGAAGCCCCTCTAGCATTCCTTCGTAAGTGAGAACTTGCTTGAGCGCATGCAGCGCTACGCGTCGATTCAAGAAGTCGATTTCCATAAGCGCGTTGATATCGAAAGTTGTGACGACTTTACAGCCCTTGAGAAAAGGGTCCTACACCCACGACCTGTTCTTGGGCAAAGGGTGTTCCCTCTCTCGTAACCCGCCGGCTTCACACGGGCACTTTGTCCGGGTGCTCACGCCAGACGAGAGAGCAGCCGGCGTGACACTGCAAATGAAGACTTGGGTTCGGGACCGCCTATGAGCTATTTCAAGAGCCGACCTAAAGGTCGGCAGCTACGTTCGAGCCGCGCGCCGCCGACCGCCCCGGCCACCCCGGCCCCGACCAACGACCAACGACCCACGACCCACGACCCACGACCCACGACCCACGACTATCTACGTCTCGTTCTCGTACTGTCCCTTCAACTTCGCCATCACGCTCGGGTCCGCCAGCGTCGTGGTGTCGCCGACGGCCTTGCCCTCGGCAATGTCGCGGAGCAGGCGCCGCATGATCTTGCCCGAGCGCGTCTTGGGGAGGTCCGCGGTGAAGATAATGTCGTCCGGCCTGGCTATGGCGCCGATCTTCTTGGCGACGTGCTCGCGCAGTACTTCGAGGTGCGCCTTCGTGCCGAAGATGCCTTCCTTCAACGTGACGAAGGCCGCTATCGACTGCCCCTTGATCTCGTGCGGCTTGCCCACCACCGCGGCCTCGGCCACGCTTGGATGGTCGACCAGCGCACTCTCCACTTCCATGGTGCCGATGCGGTGCCCCGCCACGTTCAGCACATCGTCGACGCGACCGAGCAGCCAGAAATTTCCCTCGGCATCGAGCTTCGCGCCGTCGCCGGTGACGTAGGTGCCAAGTCCCCACTTGTGCCAGTACTGGCGCGCGTAGCGCTCGGGGTCGCCGTAGATGCCGCGCAGCATCGACGGCCACGGGCGGGTGATGGCCAGGAACCCGCCGCCTACCTCCACGGTCTCGCCCTGTTCGTTCCTGATCTCGGCCGAGATGCCGGGGAAGGGGCGTGACGCCGACCCCGGCCGAGTGGTGACGATACCGGGCAGCGGCGTGATCATGATGGCGCCGGTTTCGGTCTGCCACCACGTGTCGACGACCGGGCAGCGACCACCGCCAATGAACGTGTGGTACCAAACCCACGCCTCGGGGTTGATCGGCTCACCCACCGAGCCGAGCAGTCGCAGCGACGACAGGTCGTGCTTCGCCGGCCAGTCGGTGCCCCAGCGCATGAACGCCCGAATGGCGGTGGGTGCGGTGTAGAGAATGGTGACGCCGTACTTCTCGATGAGCGACCAGAAGCGATCCTTCTGCGGCCAGTCGGGTGCACCCTCGTACATCAGCACGGTGGCGCCGTTCGCCAGCGGCCCATACACGACGTAGCTGTGGCCGGTGACCCAGCCGATGTCGGCGGTGCACCAGTAGACGTCTTCGTCCTTCAGGTCGAACACGAGCTTGGTGGTGGCGTAGGTGCCGGTGAGGTAGCCGCCGGTGGTGTGCACAATCCCCTTCGGCTTCCCGGTGGTGCCCGACGTGTAGAGGATGTAGAGCATGTCCTCGGCGTCCATCGGCTCGGGCTCACACGTCGCCGACGCGTCCTGCATGAGACGGTGGTACCAGTGGTCGCGCCCTTCCTTCACGTGCACCATCTTCATCGCCTGTTCGCCGCGCTGGACGATGACGACGCTTTCGATGGAGGGCGTGCCTTCGAGCGCTTCGTCGGCCATCTGCTTCAGCGGCACGACCTGGCCGCGGCGGTAGCCGCCGTCGGCAGTGACCAGCACCTTGCACTGTGAATCGTTGATGCGGTCGCGCAGCGATTCGGCGCTGAAGCCACCGAACACCACGCTGTGCACGGCGCCGATGCGCGCGCACGCCAGCATGGTGATGGCCAGTTCCGGGATCAGCGGCAGGTAGACAGCGACGCGGTCGCCCTTCTTCACGCCGAGCGACTTGAGCACGTTCGCGAACTGCGACACCTCGCGATAGAGGTCGTGATACGTGAGCGTGCGGCGGTCGCCGGGTTCGCCTTCCCAGATGAGGGCGGCCTTGTTGCGCCGCGGACCGCGCACGTGCCGATCGACGCAGTTCACGCTGGCATTCAGTTGTCCGCCGACGAACCACTTCGCGTGTGGTGGCTGCCAGTCGAGCACCTGCGTCCACGGCGTCGACCACTCGAGTTCGGCGGCGAACTTTGCCCAGAACGCCTCGGGGTCGCGCGCGGCCTCCTCGTAGATCGCCTCGTCGCGCACGATCGCCTGGGCGCGGAACGCTTCGGAGGGAGGAAACGTGCGGTCTTCGCGAAGAAGATCGCTGAACTCGGCGGTCTTGGGATCGGCCATGCGCCGATTCTAACTCCGGATGTCGTCTAGAGCGGGCTGGCGCGGGCGCGCTACGGATTCGGAGACGACACCGGCGACGGCTTCGCGAACAGCACCGCCCCCACCACACCGGCTATCGTCGACACGACCGAGCCGACGACGAGCGTGAACATGAACGCGATGACGCGAAGCAGCACGACGCCGACGGCGCCTGGTCCGCGGCCAAGATCGAACTGGGCAGCACCAGACCCCGACATCTCGCGCAACCGCTCGAGCAGTTGCCGCTCGACCGGACCGACGAGCAAGCCAATGGGGATGGAGAGGACGAACTGGCACGTCGCGCCGATCAGGCCGGCCAGCAAGCCGACGATGGCGCCGTCCGCGGCCGTGATCGGTCCGGAACGATTCTGCTGGAGCAGGTAGGCCGCCAGCAGTCCACCGGTGACTACCCAGAGGCAGCAGCAGAGGTTGCCGGCGCTGATGATCGGCAGCGCCGACAGCACGCCCATCACGAGGCCGCCGAGGAGTGCCGGTTGCAGGTAGCTGGACATCAGGACGGTCGTCGCCTCCGGTCACATCCTACAGGACCGCGACCTGTTGCCAGCGCAGGTTCGCGCTTGCTCGAGAGCGGGTGGTGGGCGCGGCGTGTCCGGAGAAACAGCCGCACCCTCCACGGGGCGCTCGACGACTAGAAGTTGACCAGTAGCGCGAGGCGCATCATGCGCCCCTGCAGGAAGTTCTGCGGCCGACCGAGCGTCGGACTGAGGCCCGTCACCAGCGACGTGGTCTGGATTTCCTGGAGCACCACGTTGTTGTTCGTGAGGTTGAACAGCGCGAATTGCCCCTGGAACTCCCTGCTTCCCACCTTGAACGTGCGCTTCGTGCTCGCGTCCAGCTGGTTCCAGCGATTCTGGAACTTGGTGTTGGGCGAGATCAGGTTCACGCCGGGCGCCTGTGTCTGGGTGCCAGCCGCGAGCAGAATTGGCGCGGACGTGGGGACGCGAGTGCGCTGGCCGTTCGGGAAGACCGACGCCGGGACGGACCAGTAGACGCCGAGCGACGGGTCCTGCGCGGTGTAGCTGTTGCCCTTTCCGGCGTAGCTCATGAAGACGGCGCTGACCTCGAAACCCCACTTCAGCGGATAGTTACCCGCGATCTTGAAGTCGTTCCGGAAGGGCGGCGTTGACGTCTTGCCGAACTCCTGGAAGGTCTTCCCCGACTGATCGCAGAAACGAAGCTTGTTGGGGTCGTACTGGTCGCACGTGATAGTGACGACGCGGTCGTTCGTCCAGCCGCCGAAGATCGTCGAGCGGCGTGGCAGGCGGGCGGTAAAGCTCACCTCGAAGCCGTCGTAGATCGTGCGGTTGATGTCCGAGTTCACGTCAACGAGGCTGCTCGCGTACTGTCCCGCCTTGGCCGGGTTCAGGTTGAACAGGGTGATCATCTCGCCGTTCCCGATCGGGTTAGCCACCTGGAACGAGGTCCAGTCCGCCTGCGTGAGCGCCGGGTTGCGCTGTGCTTCCTGGTTGTAGAAGCGCCGATGGAACCAGCCGCCGAAGACGGCGAGGCGCGGCAGCAGTTGATGCTGGACGCCCAGCGTGGTCTCGAGGTTGTACTCGCGGCGAAGGTTCGGATCCGCCGTCCGACCGGTGGACACGCCGAAGTTCGAGTTGCCGCTCGGACCGATCTCGTTGTCCTGCGCGATGTCGTCAGCGTTCAGGTCGCGCCAGGTGCGCACGTCGGTGACGGTCGTGAACGGATTGTAGCGCTTTGCCCAGCCGCCGGACCACGGCAGCATGTACTTGCTGACGCTGCCCTTGAGCGCGGTCTTCGTGTTACCGAAGAGGTCGTAGACCATCGCCACGCGCGGCGAGATGTCGGTCCAGTTCGGCTGGTTCGGGGTCGTGTCGCGGCAGAACGCCGGTACGAAGCGGCCGGCCTCGCGGCAGCCGCTCTGGCTCTCGGCTTTGAACGTGTCGATGCGCACACCCGGGCTCAGGGTGAAGCGCTTGAACGTCCACGTGTCCTGCGCGTAGAGGCCGAGGTCGTAGTTCACATACGAGAAATAGCGCGTCGGCGTGTTGTAGACCGTGACGGTGTTCGGCAAGCAGTTCTGCAGCGCGTCCTGCGCACAGCTCCGTCCTGCGCCCGCGTCGTTGTAGTTCTGCACGAGGTCGCCCGTGCGGATCTGCGAGTTGCCGTCGACGCCTGACGACCACTGCGCGCCGGTCCTGAACGAATGGGACCCGGTGACGTACGAGAGCGCACCGGACAGTACCCGGCGGTCGGGATAGGTGCCGGTCGAGCCGCCTGGCGCTGCGCCCCAGACGTTGCCGTTCGCGGCGGAGTGCGTAACTGTCTTGTACCAGTCGGCGGTGAACGGACGCGCCGCTATGTCCTCGATCGCCGGCTGGTAGCGCTGGCTCAGGCGCTCGACGTTCGTCGAGAAGCCGATTTCGAGCAGCACGCGGTTGGTCAGCGTTGAAGTCAGCTTGGCCTGACCGACGTAATAGATCGCGTGCTTCGGATCGCGAATGTCCGACGCCGTGATGGGGTCGTAGCCGGACAGCAGCTCCGGATCCTTGTGCTTCCAGATGCGCTCGAAGTACGACGCCACCTTGGTCTTCGAGTTGGCCTGGTAGGTCAGCCGGATCAGGGCGTCTCGCACGAACTGGTGCTGGATGGAGGGGTCGCCTACCTTGTGGTCGATCCCCTGGCTGTCGGAGTAGTCGCTCCGGTAGAACGAGTTGCCAATGCCCTCGTCAACCGAGACGTGCCTCACCGTCCCGAAGTACCAGAGCCGATTCTGCCTCAGCGGACCACCCATGTTGAAGTTGAAGTCCTGCACGTGGTCGACGAAGTTCCTGAAGGTGAACCCTCGCGCGCGCAGGTCGTCGTCCAGGTTGTTGGCCTGCCATCCGGAAGCCGTGCCGCCGAAGAAGCCGCCTCCCTTGAGCGTGTTGCCGCCGTCCTTCGGGATCATGTTGACGCGGACGCCGCCGGCGGCCACTTCCGCGGGCAGCGCGCTGGTCTGGAAGACCACCTGCTGCGCCAGCGCATCGTCGTTGTACGCCTGGATGTTGCCGTCGCCCATGGAACTGTTCACGCTCATGCCATCCACCTGCATGCTGGTGTGACGGTCGTCGGCACCGTGCGTGCGCATGTAGGTCTGTTCCATGCCCTGTGAGCCGCCGACGTCGGGCCGGCTTAACTTCACGCCGGGGACGATGGAGCCAACCGACTGCATGTTGCGGGTGGTCGGCAGTGCGTCGAGCACTTCGCGTTCGACCACCTGTGTGCGCTGCGCGTTCTGGACGTCGACGAGTGGCGCCTGCCCTGAGACGGTGATGCTCTCCTCGAGCGAGCCGACGCGGAGGTCGGCATTGATCGTCACGGTGGTGTTGCCGGGAAGTTCGAGGCCGTCGCGGACCAGCGTTGTGAAGCCGGACAGCATGAACGTCAGTTTGTACCCGCCCGGGCGCAGGTCGACCAGGTTGTAACGACCGCTCTCATTCGTGATGACGGTGCGCGATTTTTCGATGAGGACCGGGCTGGCGGCCTCGATCGTGACGCCTGGCAGCACCGCGCCGCTGGTGTCACGGACAATTCCGGAGAAGGCGCTCTGGGCGTGCGCCGTCCCTGGCAGGAAGGCGAGGCACCCAAGCACCAGCAGGGACATCCCAGCCAGCCTCGCCGCGCCGGTCCGTTCACCACGTGCGCTGTCGAATAACCATGTCCGGGATGTTGCTGCACTCCGCCACATACTGCCTCCTGCCTTGGCTCAGACGATGGACGACGAACGATGACGTGCGGCGTGCGGGTATGAAGTGGCCGAAGCGTAACGCTGCCTTCCGGTGCGAACAAGCGAAATGACGCGGAATGTTCGCGGTGGCGAGCTACTCGCGCAAAAGCATGGATCTGTTGTTGCGCTGCGCGAGCAGGGCAAGCACGCGAGGAATGTCGACGTCGCCGGCGCCGGTGAGCAGCAGTTGCGGCGGCCCTGGCGCGCGGCGGCGGTTCAGGTCCCATGTGGTCATCACCTGCATTTGCGCCTGACGACGGGTGGCTGCAGGCGCGGCGGCATCGACCGCGAATGCCGCGAAGTCGGGAAGCGAACGCAGGGAGCGGGCGGCGCCGAGCCGGACGGCATCGTAGGGGTCGTCCAGCAACCGGGCGAGGTGCGGCGCCATCCAGGCCGTGCCGGACACCTCCTGGGCCGGTGGCCACGCCATGGCCTGCGCCACAATGGCGCGCTGACCGGCGTCACCCTTGAGCAGCCACACCAGCGACGCCGCTGTCGTCGCTTCATCGCTGCCGACTGACGGAGCGGCCGTGCCGTACCAGCGCTGGAGCGCGTCCGCGGTCCACCCCAGCGTGCGGTCGAGGTGACAAAGGTTGCAGGCGTTCGGCCGTCCCGTGGCGAGGCTCTCCTGCGTGCTGGGTGAGCCGATAGTGTGGCTGCGGATGGTCTTGAGCAAGCCGTAGGTGGTGTACGGCATGTGGCAGTTGTAGCAGCGGCTCCCGGGAGAATTCGCGGCGTGATGGGTGTGCGTCGTGACCGACGCGCGCAAGGGTTCGTGGCACTGGAGGCACGCCTCGTTGCTGGCATCCGGACGTGGTGCCGCGTCGGTCGCCAGCGCCCGCGTCGACAACTGATCGTCGGCCCACGACTCGAGGGTGCGCGGGTCGTTCCCGTCCTTGTGCATGGCGTGGCACGAGAAGCAGGTGAGCGTGCGCTCTGGCGTGGTCGCGCGCAGGTAGCAGGGCGACTCGATGAGTCCGTTGTATTCGCGGCCAGAGACCCGCACGGTGCCGTCGGCCCAGAATGCATCGCGGAGAAACCGCGAGTCGTCGGCGAGGAGCGCCTGCATGGCCGGCGAGTCGAGGTTGCGCGTGGGCTGCGCCACGAAACGCGACGTCGAGAGGTCGCCGCCCGGACGGAACGGCAGGCCGCCACTGTTGGCCCGTCGCTCACCAGCGGCGTCGTAGAACTCCCAGACGCTGTGACACTGTCCGCAGACCTGCGAGCCGAGTTTCGGGTCCAGGTGTTGCGGCTGCACCACCGTGGAGTCACTGCCACCGGCGAGATGCAGGCGATAGCGGCGCAGCACGCTTCGGTTCGCCGCAACGTGAGCCGCCGCGGGGCCATGGCACGACTCACAGGAGATTCCGAACTCGACGACGGTCGTCTGCGCCGATTGCGTGGCGATCGGCTGCGAGCCAAACGGCGTGTCGAACTGCGGCTTGCCGTTGGTCGTGTGACAGACGAGACACGTGCTGTTCCAGTGGCCGGTCTCCGACATCGGCGCCTGGGTCGGAGGATGGAGCACCGCCATACGCCTGGGGATCCAGCGCTGCTCGGCGACGAGGTACGCGGCTGGTAACTGTCCGAGCACGCGGCTGTTGCCGGTGGCGTACCAGAAGACCTGCTGATTGTGCGAGCCGGTGATCATCGCCACCTGGCGCTCGATGCGAGGCCGTGCA
>JBKJMH010000400.1:0-15082 GCA_046596625.1 Vicinamibacterales bacterium
GTGAGCAGCAGGTCGGTGAACCCACCGAGCTGGCCGAGCGCGGCAAGCGGATGCAGCCCTCGCAGTGATGGCGGTTCGATGACGCGCGTCGGGCGCTCGGTGGGCGTGTTCGGTGAAGTCCTCGCGGCGCGCATACGGCGGCAAGCGAGACGCCAACTTGACTTGGCCCCCGCCGCTCCACCACAATCCTGCCTCAGTGCGTGTCGCTGCTCACCGTTCCTGTTGTTGTACCTGTTGCGCGTGCGCGATGTGTCGCTGCATGTGTACCGGGCCGACGATTCGATCGGTGAGAAGCATCCTCAGGTAGCGCTACACCCCTCCTCAGCGTTCACCGCTTCTCCTCGATCAGTCGCTCGGCGACCTGGCTGATCAACCTCGACAACAACGGAGAAGCGTGATGATTTCGGTTTCCAGATTGATCTGTACGGCTGCGTTCGTGCCGCTGGCTGGAGCGCTGTGCTGACGGGGTATAGTTCGGAGGCAAAATCGACATGACCGAACAGATGCTGTGGCTTGCGGCCATCACGCTTCTCGCCGCGACGGTCAACGGCGCACTGGGGTACGGGTTCTCGTCGATCACCGTGCCGCTGGCGCTGCTGTTCCTGTCGAACCGGGTGCTCAATCCGGCGCTGATCATCATCGAAGTACCCTTGAACGCTTATGTGCTGTGGGTGAACCGAGCCTCGCTCGGCGCGGTGTGGCGGCGGGTGCTGCCGATGATTGTCGGCCTCATCCCGGGCATCGTCGCCGGGACGTTCATGCTCTCGAGCGTCAGCCCGGACTGGCTGAAGTTCTACACCTACCTGGTGCTGCTGCCGCTCATCCTGTTGCAGGCGGCGGGTTTCAGGCGGCCGATCAAGGCCGAGCGGAGCGCGGGCCTGCTGTTCGGCGCCGGGGTCGGCGTTCTCTACTCAGTGACGACCATCTCCGGACCGCCGCTGGCCATCGCCCTGAACAACCAGGGACTCGAGAAGCGGGAATTCCGCGCGGCGCTCGGTCTCGTGCGCCTGGCTGAATCGTCGATGACCGCCGTCGCCTACATCTGGGTCGGGCTGTTTACCGCACCGAGTTTCGGCCTCGTGCCGTGGATCATTCCGAGTGTGGCGCTCGGCGTGCCGATTGGCGCGCAGATCATCCAGCGCATGCGCCCCGAGACGTTCCGCCGCATCTGCATGAGTTTCGATGCCTGGGTAGTGGCCTTCGGGCTGTCGAAGTTGGTCCACGACCTGAAGCTCCTTCCCGGCAGCGAGGCCTACCTGCTCCTGCTGGTGGTGATCGTGGTGGACGCGTGGTTGCTGTACCGTTTCTTTTCCGTGTTGGCGAACCAGACCGCGACCCAGACGAAGCCGCAACTGGCGGCGCAGCCGGACTGACCGCGGGAGCGGTCCGTCGCGGCGATTGACTTGGCCGACGTAAGTTGGTAGATATCTATTCGTCGATGTCATCGAGAGTCACCGTCTGTAGCTGCGCGTGTTGTTGTACGGGTTCGCTGGACCCCGCGCTGTACGGTCGTGCCGCCTCACGGTGAACATCCGCTGAAACCAGACTTCAACGGAACCACAGACCAGAAGCCCGGGGAATCTTCCCGGGCTTTTGCTTTTTTTCGGACCGATCGAATGCCCATGGCCGCAGTCGACAATCGAATCCCGCCAGGCGCGTCGCACGCAGAGCTGGCGCCCAGCTACGACCACCTTGCCGCGCTCGAAGCGGAAAGCATCCACATCATGCGTGAGGTGGTGGCGGAGTTCGAGCGCCCGGTGCTGCTGTTCTCTGGCGGCAAGGACTCCATCGTCATGCTGCGCATCGCCGAGAAGGCGTTCTTCCCGGCGAAGATCCCGTTCCCCTTGATGCACATCGACACCGGCCACAACTTCCCGGAAGTGATGGACTACCGAGACCGGCGCGTCGCCGAACTCGGTGCGCGCCTGGTGGTGGCCTCGGTGGAGGACGCCATCGCGCAGGGGCTGGTGACCGACCCGACCGGCCCGCGCGCCTCGCGCAACCAGATCCAGACCGTGCCGCTCCTGCACGCCATCCAGCAGCACAAGTTCGACGCGGTGTTTGGCGGCGCCCGCCGCGACGAAGAAAAAGCCCGCGCCAAGGAGCGCGTCTTCAGCTTTCGCGACGAGTTCGGCCAATGGGATCCGAAGAACCAGCGCCCGGAACTGTGGTCGCTGTTCAACGGCCGCCACCGCAAGGGTGAGCACATTCGCGTGTTCCCGATTTCGAACTGGACCGAGGTGGACGTGTGGCAGTACATCGCCCGCGAGCACCTCGAGCTGCCGACCATCTACTTCGCCCACGAGCGCGAGGTGTTCCGGCGTGACGGCATGGTGATGGCGGTGACGCCAGTGACGCAGGCGCAGGCCGGCGAAGACGTGTTCCGCACCATCGTCCGCTACCGTACGGTTGGTGACATGACGTGCACCGCCGCGGTGGAGTCGGAAGCCGATACCGTGACCAGGATCATCGAAGAAGTAGCCACGAGCCGCATCACCGAACGCGGCGCGACGCGCGCCGACGACCGTGCCTCCGAGGCGGCAATGGAAGACCGCAAGCGCGAGGGCTACTTCTGATGTCCGCCGGACTTCTGCGCATCTGCACCGCCGGCAGCGTCGACGACGGCAAGAGCACGCTGATCGGCCGCCTGCTCTACGACTCGCGCTCGGTCTACGAAGACCAGCTGCACTCGATCACCCGCGCCTCGAAGAACCGATCGGCGGGCCCCATCGACTTCTCGCTGTTCACCGACGGCCTGCGTGCCGAACGTGAGCAGGGGATTACCATCGATGTCGCCTATCGCTACTTCGCGACGGCGCGCCGCAAGTTCATCCTGGCCGACACGCCCGGACACGAGCAGTACACGCGCAACATGGCGACCGGCGCGTCGACGGCGGACGTCGCCATCCTTCTCGTCGATGCGCGGCACGGTGTCCGTCCGCAGTCCAGGCGCCACGCCCAGATTGCGCGACTCCTCGGCATCAAGGACTACGTCCTCGCCGTGAACAAGATGGACCTGGTCGACTTCGACCGCGCGGTCTTCGACACCATCGTCGACGAGTTCGACCAGATCCTGGCCGGCGCCAAGCTGCACCCGATTCCGCTCAGCGCGCTGCACGGCGACAATGTCATCGGCCATAGCGACCGGACGCCGTGGTTCGACGGCCAGCCGCTGCTCGAGTTCCTCGAGACGGTCGAAGTGAAGCGCGATGCGCAGTCGACCGCGTTCCGCTTTCCGGTGCAGCTGGTGCTGCGCCCCACCCACGAGTTCCGCGGCTATGCCGGGCAGGTGCTGTCGGGCAGCGTGAAGCGCGGCGACGCGGTGACGACCTGGCCGACGGGGCGCTCCTCGCGCGTGAAGCAGATCGTCACCTTCGACGGCGAACTGGAGCAGGCGACGGTGGGGCAGTCGGTCACGCTGACGCTCGAGGACGAAATCGATATCAGCCGCGGCGACATGATCACGGTCGGCGATGTGCACGTGGCGCAGCGCTTCCGCGCCGACGTGGTGTGGATGGACGAACGTCCACTCGATCCGTCGCGCGTCTATGTGCTGAAGCACACCACGCGGACGGTGACGGCCGAACTCGACCGTGCGCTCGAGCTGAACCAGATCGGCTCGGTCACCATCACCACGGCGCGCCCGGTGATGGCGGATTGCTACGTCGAGAATCGCGGCACCGGCAGCTTCATCATCATCGACCCCACCACGAACTTCACCGCCGGCGCCGGGATGATCGCGGAGGTACTGCGCGACTCGACGAGCCTCTCGGCGGCCAGGGCCGGCGCGGCCGAGCGCCTGGCGCGACTGGCGCGCGGCGCCGCCAGCGATGCCGAAGCAGTGGAGGCTGTCCGCAAGGCGCTCGAAGAGTTGCTGGCCTGACGATGGCCGGGGCCATTCTCTGGTTCACCGGCCTGTCTGGCGCGGGTAAGAGCACGCTCGCGACGGCGGTTGGCGCCCACGTCTCCGCGCAGCGACCGGTGGAGATCCTCGACGGTGACGTGGTGCGCACGCACCTGTCGAAGGGACTCGGCTTCAGCCGAGAGGATCGCGACAGCAACGTCCGCCGCATCGGTTTCGTGGCGCGGTTGCTGGCGCGACACAACGTCTTCGTCATCGCCGCTGCCATCGCGCCGTACGCGAACATCCGCGCGGAAGTGCGGGCGATGGCCGAGGCCGACGCGATCGCGTTCCTCGAGGTCTTCGTCAACCCGCCACTGGCGTGGCTGATCGCGCGCGACGTGAAGGGTTTGTACAAGCGCGCGCTCGCCGGCGAGATCGCGCATTTCACCGGCATCACCGACCCCTACGAGGCGCCTGCCGCGCCCGATCTCGAGATTCAGACCGACGCCGAGCCGGTCGAGCAGAGCGTCACCCGAATCGTGACGCTGTTGCAGGAGAAACACCTGATCGCACCGTGCCGGTGACTACGACTGTCCACCCTCCACCCGTTCCACTGTCACGGCGGTGCCGTAGGCCAGCACTTCGGTGACGCCTGGCGCGATTTCGTTGGCGTCGTAGCGCACCCCGATCAGCGCATTCGCCCCGAGTTCCGCGCCGTGCGCCAGCATGATGCGAAACGCATCCTCGCGTGCCTTTTCGCACAACTCCGTGTACAGCGAAATGTTGCCGCCGATGAGCGTCTGCAGCGACGCGCCGATGGTGCCGACGATGCTGCGCGAGCGGACGACGATGCCGCGTACCACACCGTGGTTGCGGGTCAGCCGGCAGCCAGGCAGTTCGAAGGCGGTGGTGACACGAGCGAGGTCGATGATCGCCATGACCGTCGATGTTAGCGGATTCAGAGTTCACCGACAGCGTTATTGAAGCGCGACAGCACGGCGGCGCGGTGGCTGCGCGTGTGCAGCTTCAGCACGGTGTCGCCGAGCACCACCTGCTCGGGCGAGTGCCACGTCGCCGACTTCCGCCGCAGATAGTGGCGATACGTCGTCCGGCAGACCGTCTCGGCGACCGCGGATGGCACCCAGCACACAACCTCCGCCACGGCTTTCATGCCGCGAAGCAGCGCCGGCTGGCGGACGCGCAGGTGCCCGGCGTGCGGCGCATGAAAGTTCGGATAGAAGTCGTGCACGAACGGGTTGGCGTCGAGCAGCCGGCGATAGGTCTCGTCGCCCACCAGCGGCTTCAGGTTGATGACCTGGCTAGCGCTGAACAGGTCCGGTTGATCGAACGCCAGCGCGCTGTCGGCGACGATGAAGTTGGCGCACAGCGTACGCCGCCGCCCAAGGGCCTTGGCGAGCAGGATGACGGCCACCGCCGTGCTCCACACGCGCGCGCCTTTCGTGACAATGAAGATGTCGAGGTCGCCACCGTTCTCCATGTTCAGGTGTGCGACGCTGCCCGAGAGGCCGAGGAAGCGCACGTAGGGGAGAGCGCCGATCACCCTGAGGAGTGGACCATGTTCGGCGAGGAAGCCGCGACTGCGGTGTTCGCGCCGCCGGCGAGTCTCGATGAGGTCCGAGCGGCCGGCCGGAAAGATGAAGCCGTCGCGCGTCTCGACGAGCGCGGCCAGCGCCGCACTGTCGCGAAGCGCCCGCACGATGTCGGTGGGCGTCTGCGCTGAACCGATGAGAGTCTGGCGGAGTTGACTGAGCGTCAGCGGGTAGTCGAACACCGCGGCGTAGAGCACGCTGCGGACAATCGCCTCTTCAGCTGGCGTGAGGCCGGGCCGGGTGCCTGCATCGGCGCGGAGCGGCAGCATCACGGGTGTGCCTCGAGCGGCGCGCCGGCGGTGACGGCCGATAGCCCTGTGACCCCGGCGCCGATCCGGCGGAGAGCGTAGAGGCAGCCCAGCGTCAGCACCACCTCGGTCCATAGCGTCGACCATGCTGCGCCCCGCATGCCGATGGCGGGAATCCACCGCCAGTTCAGGAACAGGTTCGCGGCCAGCGCCGCCCCGCAGATGGCGGCATACGCACGATGGCCATGCCAGCCAATCAGCTGGTGGGTCAACGCGTAGTTCAACGCCATCAGCGGCAGCGAGAGCAACAGCAGCCGCAGCGTCGGCACGCCGCCGGCGAACGCCGCGCCGTAGAGCGCGCGGACCAGCCACGGCGCCACGAGCCAGCCGACGGCAGCCGCCGCCACCGCGGCCACGGTCATGGGTGTGGCGAGGGCAACGAGCGGCCGGCGGTCGTCGGCACGCACCAGCATCGGCAGCGCCACCGCCAGCGCGGCAGCGGGGAACAGGCGCAGTGCCTCGACGAGCCGGAACATGGCGTTGTACACACCGACCGCGTCGCCGCCGGTCCAGTGCTGCAGGAGGAAGACGTCGATACGGAAGTAGAGCGCCGAGAGCAGGATGCCGAGGCCAATCGGCGCAATGTCCTGAAGGAACGCCTGGCCGCGCAGCGGCGGCACCGTCGCCTCCATCCGTTCGTCGCTCCCCATCGCGCGCGCGAGGGTGAGGGCGGCTATCAGTCCGAGCAGTGCCGGGCCGAGCATCGCCACCGATAGCCAGTAGGCGCCGGGTGCCACGGTCAGCGCAATGAGCGCGAGCAGCAGCATCGAGCACCGTTGCACCAAGGTGAGCGTCGACTCGAGGTCGGTCCGCTCGTGGCCGCGGAAGAAGTAGTAGAGGAACTCGGTGGCGCCGTTGGCTGCGTAGGCCATCAGGAACCACGCGCCGGACCAGGTCGCGGCGGCTCCGGTCAGCGGAAGTGCCACGAGCGCCACGGCCAGCGCCGCGAGACCGGTGCCGACGCGCACTGGCCACCAGCGGGCAAGGAGCGCCCGCGCCGAGCGCGGCGCCCGAGCCACGGCGCGCGCCAGGTGCAGCTGCAGTCCGAAGTCGGCGGCGACCGAGGCGAGCCAGCCGAGCGTGGAGGCAAGCGCGAATAGTGCGAAGTCGGCTCGCGACAGGCGCCGGGCCGCAACCACGGTGACGATGAACATTGCGCCCTTGGCGAGGAGATCGGTTGCTGCGCGGTAGAGCATCTGCGCGGCTCGGTGTTTCTCTTCGCGAAACATGCTTTCGCCGATCGTAACCCTGACGACGTCGCGAACCGCCGCCGGCCGGCGGCGCCAGGCACGGGAGCGCTGGTGAACATCGCGCGATTGGCGCGGATCAGGGCATTCACTGGCGTTTCGCGACATCGTCGTTACCAGGGTGCCTATGCACTCGACGTGCCCTTTCTGGTGAAGGCGGCCGTCACCGTGGCAAGGATCTTGGACTGTCGCCCGTACAACCATGTCTGTTGCCGACGCATGTGTGCGTAGCAACCTCGCGACGTCCGGCGCTGGTGACCGCCTGCGCGTGCGCCGGGCCGTGCGTCTTGATCGCACGGCGTCGATAGGCGTCGCACTGCTCTTGCTCGTGGCGCCGTTCGAGGCGCTGCGGCCGCTGGTTCGCGTGCCCGGACAGAACCTGACAAACGTCGAGACGGCGTTGCTCGCGGTCCTGGGTGTCGTCGCGTGTGTGGCGCTGCGTCAGCGCGCCTGGTCTGTCGTTCGGGTGCGCGCCGTGGCGCCGTGGGCACTCCTCGCGCTCGTGGCCGTCGTGGCCGCCGTTGCCGCGCCGGTCTACCGCGCGAACGGACTCCATATGGCGGCGAGGCTAGGCCTGGCGTCGGCCGTCGGCCTGCTGGCAGCAGTGGCGTCAGCGGACATCCGCCTCAGGACGCGGCTGGTGGCCACGGGGTTCGTGTCGGGAACAATTGTCGCGGCGCTCGTGGTGGCCGACTTCGCCGCGGTGCCTGGTACGGCGCTGCTCCTGTCGCTCTTTCGCGAGGGGGCCGCCATTGTCGGCGCCCAGCTCCGCGCGTCTGGTCCATTCCAGTATCCGACCATCGCCTCGATGTATCTCGAGGTGACCTTTGCGCTCGGGCTCGGGGTGCTGGTGACGACGCCGGGGGTAACCCGACAGGCTGGCGTGGTGCTGCTGCTGGCGCTCACCGTCGAGGCCATCGTCCTCACCTTCACGCGCTCCGGGCTGATTACGGTGGGCACGTCGCTGGCGCTCGTCGGCGTGATGCACTGGCGGCGCAACGGGTGTGATCGCACCACGTGGTGCATCGCCTGCGTGGCGCTGCTCACCGGCGTCTCGTTGTGGTCGTCCCGCTCGGCCGAGGCGCTGCTGCTGCGCATGACGAGCGAAACCCAGGGGCAGTGGTTCTCGGCGGAGGTGGACGCGCCGTCGTACCTGTCGATCGACACGAGCCGCGCGATTGGCGTGCCGCTGCGCATCACCAATACGGGTCGTGTCACCTGGGACTCGTCGGCGGCAGCGCCGATCGCGCTCTCCTATCACTGGCTCGAGGAGCAGTCCGACATGGTGCTGGCCTGGGAAGGACTTCGTACGCCGTTCCCGGCCCCGGTTCGCCCGGGCGAGACGATCGACATTGTCGTCGCGGTCGACGCACCGGTCGGGCCGGGGCGCCATCGACTGGTGTGGGATCTCGAGCAGGAGCAGCGTCTCTGGTTCTCGACCGAGCCCGGCGCCGTGCTGACGTTCACGACCGCCACCGTCACCGGTCGCGCCGTTGGCGGGCTGCGCCAGGGAGGTGGTCCCGTGCGTATGCCGGTGGCCGCGGCCAGGCCCGGCCGCTTCATTCTGTGGGCTGCCGCGGTGCGGATGTGGCGCGAGCATCCGTTGCTCGGCGTCGGACCAGACAACTTCCGCCTGCTGTACGGGCGCTACGCCTCCATTGCCAACCCCGACCCGCGCGTGCACAGCAACAACACCTACATCGAATTGCTCGTCGGCATGGGCCTGGCAGGTGGAGCCGTGCTCGCGTGGCTGGCCGTTCGCGTGGCTGGGGCCGTGCGGCGCTGCTGCGCGGCCGGCGGCCCTGACCTGGGCGTGGCAGCCGCATGCGTGGCCATCGCTGTGCACGGACTCGCCGACTCCTTCCTGTCGTTCACCGGCACCTACATCGTCATGGCTGTCGCGATTGGACTTGCGTCGGCGTGCTCACAGGTGGAGCGTCATGCACATCGCGTTTGACGGCACCACGCTCCGTCCGGGCCGCACCGGTGTGGGCTACTACACCGAGCACCTGCTGCGGCATACGGCGGCCCAGACCGTCGGCGACACCCTGACCGTCATCTCGAACACGCCGGTCGAGACAACGGAGCCGCTGCCCGCCCACGTGTCAACGCTCGTCGTGCCGTCCGTCCTGCCGCGCTTGCTCTGGATGCAGACGCACGCGCCGCGGTTGCTGCGGCGCATCAGGGCCGACGTGGTGCACTTCACCAACGGCATGGTGCCGCTGGCCTCGCCGGTGCCGACGGTCGTGACGATTCACGACATGAGCCTCACGATGTATCCGGCGTTTCATCCGCGGCGTCGCGTCCTGCTCAATCGTCCTCTTGTCAATCTGGCGGCCAGGCGAGCGGACGCGGTCATCACCGTATCGGAGGCGGCGAAGAAGGACATCGTGCGGATCTACGACCTCGAACCCGCGCGGGTGCACGTCGTGACCGAAGCGGCGGCGCCGTCATTCCACGTCATCCACGATCCGTTCGAACTGCGCCGCGTGCGTCAGCGCTACGGCCTGGCCGAGCGTTTCATTCTCTATGTCGGCACAATCGAGCCACGCAAGAACCTGCCGACGCTGATCGCGGCCTTCGCGAGGCGGCGCGTGGCGGGTGACCTGCCGCACCAGTTGGTGTGTGCCGGTCCCTACGGCTGGCTCTCGGACGACATCGACGCCCAGCTTGACCGACTGCGCGTGCGCGACGCCGTGCGGTTCACGGGCTACGTGCCGTTCAAAGACCTGCCGGCCCTCTACAACCTGGCCGAGATGTTCGTCTTCCCGTCGGTGTACGAAGGGTTCGGCCTGCCCGTGATTGAAGCGATGGCGTGCGGCACGCCGGTGGTGACGGGGAGCGTGGCCGCCCTCAACGAGGTGGCGGGCGATGCGGCAGAGCGGGTGGACCCTCTCGACGTCGACTCGCTGGGCGATGCCATCGTCGGGCTGGCGGAAAGCCGCGAGCGGCGCGAGGAATTGTCGAGGCGAGGATTGGCGCGCGCGCGCACCTTCTCCTGGGAGCGGGCTGCGGCAGAGACGCTGAACGTCTACCGCGCCGCCGTGGCGCATCCGGTGGCCGACCGGGCTGCGGCCGGGACCGCACTGCAGGCGTGACCATGGCGATCGACGTCCTCATCGGCCAGGCGTACTTCCTGCGGTTCGACCCCACGCTGTGGCAGGCGCAGCGTCCGTATGCGCCGCTCGGTGCACTCTACGCCGCCGCGTGCGTGCGCGACGGGGGGCACACGGTGGCGCTCTTCGACGCCATGCTCGCCGAGTCGGAGCGCGACTGGGACGTGGCGCTCGACCGCGAGCGGCCTGCCGTGGCGGTGCTGTTCGAGGACAGCTTCAACTACCTGAGCAAGATGTGCCTCTCACGCATGCGCGAGGCGGCTCTGGCGATGATTGCGGCCGCGGTGCAGCGTGGCATTCCCGTTGTCGTCGCCGGCTCGGACGCGACCGATCACCCGGCGTTGTATCTCGACGCGGGCGCCTGCGTGGTCATTGCCGGCGAAGGCGAGGTGACGCTGGTGCGGGTCATCGACGCTCTGCGGCGCGACGCGACACCGCTGGCGCAGATCGACGGCGTGGTGGTGCGCGTGGACGGGCGGCTGGTGCGCACGCCAGCGAGGCCGATCATGCGCGACCTCGATGCCGTGCCATGGCCCGCCTGGGACCTCGTGGACGTCGAGCGCTACCGCCGGGTGTGGCTGCGCCGGCACGGCCACTTCTCGATGAACATCACCACGACCCGCGGCTGTCCGTATCACTGCAACTGGTGCGCGAAGCCGATCTACGGGCAGCGCTACACGGCGCGGTCGCCGGAGCGCGTGGCTGAGGAGGTGGAGTGGCTGGCGCGCACCTTCGCCCCGGATCACCTGTGGGTGACGGATGACATCTTCGGCCTGAAGCCCGGGTGGGTCGAGGCGTTCGCGGCGGCGCTCGTGTCGCGCAACGCAGTCATCCCGTTCAAGTGCCTGATGCGGGCGGACGGCATTACAGAGCAGTCGGTCGCGGCGCTCGCTGCCGCGGGCTGTCGCACAGTGTGGATTGGCGCCGAGTCCGGTGCACAGCGCGTGCTCGATGCCATGGAGAAGGGCACGCGCGTCGACCAGATCGAGCATGCCGCGCGTCTGCTCCGCGCGGCGGGCATCGAGGTCTGTTTCTTCCTGCAGTTCGGCTACCCGGGTGAAACCTTCGACGAGATCGAGCAGACGATGGCAATGGTGCGCCGCTGTCGGCCGCACGACATCGGCATCTCGGTCTCGTATCCCCTGCCGGGTACCCCGTTCCACGCGCGTGTGCAGTCGCAACTCGGGGCCAAGCAGAACTGGGTCGATTCGTCCGACCTCGCGATGATGTATCGCGCCACCTACACGCCTGCCTTCTACAGGACGCTGCACGCCTACGTGCACGCGCGCTTCCGGCTGCAACGCGCCGTTGCGGTGGTGCGCGACATGATGACGTCGCCGCATCATGTGTCGCGGCCGGCGCTCTCCGCGCTGGCAGGCGCGTTGATGCCGTTGCTGAAGCTGCCCTGGCTGTCTGCACGTGTGCGCCGCCTGGCCTCGGAGCGACCGGACGGCGACGCGCCGGTGCTGGTGCCGCTGCTGAACCGTCAGTCGGCCGCTCTGCCGAGCGAGCAGGGGCACTGACGTGTTGAATCCTGCCGCGTTCGTCAGCCTCAACGAATGGACGAACCGGACGTTCGCCCTGCCGGTCGTCGTGTTCTTCCCGACGAGCCGCTGCAACAGCCGCTGCGTCTCCTGCGACTGGTGGCGAGCCAGCGGCGACGGCGACCTGACGATGCCGGAGATCGGGCGGCTGGCGGCCGAGCTGCCTCAACTGCGGACGCGCATCGTGCTCTTTTCGGGAGGCGAACCATTGTTGCGCCCCGAGGTTTTCGAGATCGCGGCGCTGTTCCGGCGCGAGGGGCTCCTCCTGCACCTGCACACCAGCGGCGTGCTGCTCGAGCGCCTGGCGGCGAAGGTGGCGGAGCATTTCAGCCGCGTCATCGTGTCGCTCGACTCGCACGAGGAAGACGGGTACCGGCGGATTCGCGGCGTCTCTGCGCTGCAGGCTGTGGAACGCGGCGTGGCACGCCTGCGGGCGATTGCGCCACGGTTGCCCGTCAGCGCGCGGTCGACGCTGCACCGGCTCAACTTCCGCGACCTGCCGCAGATCATCGAGCACGCCAGGGCGATGGCGCTCGACAGCATCTCGTTCCTGGCGGCCGATGTGGGCTCGAGCGCGTTCGGTGGTACGGGAGCCGCCGGCGTCAGGCCGCTGGCGCTCAGTCGCGAGGAGATCGTCGAGTTTGCCGACGTCGTGGAACGAACGCTCGTCGAGCGCGAAGACGACTTCGCTGGCGGATTCGTGGCCGAGAGCCCGGCGAAGCTGCGGCGTCTGCCGCAGTACTACGCGGCGCTGGCCGGTCTCGCCCCGTTCCCCTCCATTCAGTGCAACGCGCCCTACATGTCGGTGGTGATCGAAGCCGACGGTGTGGTGCGCCCCTGCTTCTTTCATGAACCGGTGGGTACGGTTCGTCACGGTTCCCTGCGGGCCGTGGTCGACGGCAACCTGCGCGCCTTTCGCGCGACGCTCGAGATGTCGGAGAACCCGGTCTGCGAACGCTGTGTGTGCTCGATGAAGACCGGATGGAGGAGTGCGCCGTGGCGATGATGCCGCCCGGGCAGGCCTCGGGCTTCGACACCACGCGCGCCTTCGACGACGTCGCCGGCGACTACCACCGCACGAACAGCGAGAACCCGATTCTTCGGCACATGCGTGGACGGACGCTCGCGATGCTTCGGCGCCACGTGCCGGCCGGAGCCGACCTGCTCGACCTCGGGTGCGGACCGGGCACCGATCACGAGGCCATGGTCGAAGCCGGCTACGGCGTCACGGCTATCGACGCGTCACCGGCGATGGTGGGCGAGGCGCGGGCGCGCGCCGCTCGCCTCGACGAGCCGCATCGCCCGCTGGTGCTGTGCCGGTCGATCGAGCAGGTGACGAAGTTCCAGACGGCGTCGTTCGATGCCGCGTTCTCGAACTTCGGCCCGCTGAACTGCGTCGCCGACCTGGCCGGGACGGCCCGGCAGTTGCGCGACGTGCTGCGGCCGGGTGGCGTGCTGGTGGCGTCGGTCATCGGCCGTCTCTGCCCTTGGGAGATTGCGCTCTACGTTGCGCGCGGGCAGTGGACACGCGCCTTCACCCGGTTGCGGCGCGGCCCGGTCGGGGTGCCGCTCGAAGGCGGGACTGTCTGGATGCGGTACGTCTCGCCTGGCGAGTTCACGCGCGTGTTCGAAGGCGCGGGGTTCGCCGTGCGTGCCATCGAGGGACTGGGCGTGGTGGCGCCGCCGCCGTACCTGGAGGCGTTCGCCGCCAGGCATCCGGCGTTGGTGGCGCGCCTGCTGGCGGCCGATGAGGTCGTGGGCGGTTGGCCGGTCATGCGAGCGATGGGCGATCACTTCCTGGTTGTAGTGCGGCGGACGTGACGTGATGTGGATGCCGAGGCTGGCCTGTTCCGCATGCGGCATGTCGTTGCCGCTGGCCCCAGTTCCCGTCCGATGCGTCGGATGCGGCGCGCTGGCGGTGCAGCGTGACGGCATCCTGCGCTGCGCCTCGGAGGATCGATTGGCGCGTGCGCGGCCATTCCTCGCGCAGTACCGGTCGGTGCGGCGCGCCGACGGCCATGTGATGCGATCGGCGGAGGAGTACCGGGCGTTGCCGTCGGTGTCGCCCACCGCCGCCAATGTTGACGAGTGGCGCATCAGGCAACAGAGCCTCGACACGCTGCTTCGGGCGTTCTCGACGGCGCGGCGCTCGGCGCGCGTGCTCGATCTGGGAGCGGGCAACGGCTGGCTCAGCCAGCGCCTGATGGTGCTCGGTCACGCCGCGGTTGCGGTCGACCTGAATGACGACGGGGAGGATGGCCTGGGGGCAGCGGCGGCCAGCCGCGTCGCGTTTCCACGAGTGCAGGCCGGGTTCGAACAGTTGCCGTTCGAGGCGGGACAGTTCGATGTGGTGGTCTTCAATGCATCGCTCCACTACGCCGACGATCCTGGAGCGGTGTTGACCGAGAGCCGGCGCATGCTCGCGAACGGCGGCGCGCTGGTGGTGATGGACTCGCCGACGTTCGCGCTGGAGCGCGACGGCGAGCGGATGGTGGAGGAACAACTGGCTGCAATGCGTACGCGTGTCGGGGTGTCGTCGCCCATCTCCTGTGGCCGCGGGTTTCTCACGCTCGAGGACCTCCGCAGTGCCGCTGTGGTGTTCGGCATGGGGGCCACGTTTACCCGCTCGTCAGGGCCGTGGCTGTGGCGTCTGCGCCGGGCGTGGTCGGGCCTGCGGCTCGGCCGGCAGCCCGCGATGTTCGGTGTGTGGGTGGCGCGATGATTGTCTTCTACAACCCGCTGTCGACGACGCCGGGCAAGCAACCGTTGCCGCTGTCGCTGATGACGCTGGCCGCGGTGGTCGGGGCCACAGAGCGGTGGCATCTGGTCGACGGCAATGCCGAGCTCGATCCGGCGCGGGCGATCGAGGCGGCCTTCGCGACGCGCGCCGCCGATGACCCCATCGCCCTGCTGGCCGTGACGGTCATGCCCGGGCCGCAGGTCAGCCAGGCGGTGCCGGTGACGAAGGCGATTCGGCTGGCGATGCCGCACGTGCGGATCGTCTGGGGCGGCTACTTCCCGACGCAGCACTCGCGGGCGGTGCTCTCCTCGGGCTACGTCGACTTCGTCATCCGCTCGCAAGGGGAAAGGCCGCTGCTCGAATTGCTCGCCGCCCTGAAAGGCGAACGACCGCTCGAGACGGTCAGCAGCCTGTCGTGGCGGTGCGAAGACGGCACGCAGGCCAGCACGGCGTCCGGGCCGATGACGCCGCTCGACGACCTGCCCGAGTTGCCCTACGAGCGCGTCGACATGGAGCGGTACCTCCATCCCACGTATCTGGGCGCACGCACGGTGGCGCACGCGTCGTCGTTCGGCTGCCCTTTCGCGTGCAACTTCTGCGCGGTGGTGGCGATGACGAACCGGCGCTGGCTCTCGCAGTCGCCGGCGCGGATGGAGGCCACCATGCGGCGGCT
>JBKJMH010000018.1:0-3296 GCA_046596625.1 Vicinamibacterales bacterium
AGGGAATCAGCTGAGTTCGACGTCACCGGGCACCTACTGTAACACGGCTAAACGATTGAACAGGCAGTGTTTCAGTGTTACGATTCACCACTTTCCTCGAGGAGTACCCACGCTGCACACGGACGCTTCCGGCACTGCGCCCCCTGACGCCTTCGGTCCATTTCGCGTTCTTCACCAGATCGGCGTGGGCGTCCTCGGACCGGTCTATCGCGCCTATCAGCCCGACCCCGGTCGGCTGGTCGCGGTGAAGCAGTTCCGACTCGACCTTGCACCCGAGAACGTCCACCGGTTCGTCGACGCCCTCGACGGTCTGATCGCTGCCGACCTGACGCATCTCGGGATTGCGGCCCCGCTGGCGGCCGGCATGGTCGAGAACTCCCCGTTCCTGGCCTTCGACTTTGTCGCGGCCGACTCCTTCGACGTCGTCATTCGCGACTACGGTCCCGCGCCGGTCGCCGAAGCGCTGCGCATCGCCTCACAGTTGGGCGGAGCACTCGACTTCGCCGCGGCGGTCAACGTCTTTCACGGTGCCCTCCATCCGCGCGACGTCCTGGTGTCGACCGACGAGACGCGTGTCACTGGCCTCGGCATCGCCCAGATACTCGACTCACTTGGCGTCGCCGCGCCGATCCGCCGCCCGTACACGTCGCCCGAACGGGTCGCCGGCGCCACTTGGGACCGGCGGGCCGACATCTTCAGTCTGGCCGCGCTGGTCTTCGAGATGCTCTTCGGTCGTCGCGTGGTGGGCGTCGGTGCGTTCGCGGCCGAGACGATTACGCCGATCAACGGAGCCGATGTGACGGCGCTGCGCGCCATCTTTGCCCGCGCGCTGGCGGAAGACCCGTCCGAACGGTTCGATACCGCGCTCGAGTTCGCCGATGCGCTGCACGGCGCGCTTCAGCAATCGGAGTCGGAGCCCAGGCCGGCCCGCACCCGTCGTCGACGCGACCCGGACGCGCGCCCGCAGCGGCGCACACCGCCGCCGGAGCCGGACCTGCCGCTCATCCTCGCGGCCGAGAGCGAACCCGAACCGTCAGGTGCACCTCTCGACGAACCCGCGCGGCTGTTCGCCGAGCCGGAGCTGACCTTGATCGACGCGCATCTCGCGCACCCCCTGTCGATGGACGACGAGGGGCTGGAACCGCCGCCAGGACGGCACGACGATTTCGCCTCGGAGCCGACGGGCCAGGACGCCGATCCCGAATCGTTGCCACCTGCCGACGTGCACGGCGACGACATCAAACTGCGCGGTGCAGAGTCTGACGAGGGTGTGCTGGACGAGCCGGCGCTCGCCGATCGCGACCGGAACCAGGCGACGACGTTCGGGTATGCCGCCTCGCTGACCGAGACAGCCATCGAGCAGAGCCGCTCTGCGGTGTGGCCGATCGTGCTGGCGCTCACCGTCGGCGTGCTCGTCGGATTTGCCGGCGGCTATGGCGTAGCGACCCGTGACCGTGCCGTGCCCGCGGTTGCCGTGCCCGCGCCGCCTCCCGCTGCTGTGGCCGCGCCTGCTGCGCGTGTCGAAACGGCGCCGGTGCCGACGCCGACAGCCCCGACGCTGCCGCGCGTCCCGGCTGCGGCGCCGGTGGGGTCTGTCCCGGCACCGCCACGTGTTGTGCGTCCTGCGCCGCCGCGCGCCGCTGCGCCGACCGCCCGCGTCAGCGTGCGCTCGACACCGTCCGGCGCCCGCGTCAGCGTGGATGGCCGCGACGCCGGCACCACGCCGCTCACCCTGGCTGCACTCGCGCGCGGTACGCACGTCGTGCGAATTGCACATCAGGGCTATGTCACAGCGCAGCGACGCGTTAGGATCGGAGCGACCCAGACCGCACAGTCAATCGAGGTGGCACTGGAGGCGACGCGACCCGCACGACCGGCCGCGGCGTCACCGCCAGTTCCGAACCCCACCAGCGGCTTGCCCTCCGCCGCGCGTGGCGCGACGGTGGGATCACTGATGGTGGATTCGCGTCCGGCTGGTGCGCGTGTGTTCGTGGATGGAACGATGGTGGGCACGACCCCCATGCTGCTCGACGCCGTTGCGGCCGGCGACCACACGGTCCGGCTCGAACTCGACGGATTCAGTCCGTGGACGGCAACGTCGAAGGTGGCAGGTGGGGAGAGAACCCGGGTGAGTGGATCGCTGGAGCAGCGCTGAGCGGAATATCGAAAAGATGAGTGAAGCCATTCTCGCACTGGAAGACGGAACGATTTACCGGGGGCTGGTGGCCGGCGCCGAAGGCGAAACCGCCGGCGAAGTCGTGTTCAACACGAGCATGACGGGCTACCAGGAGATCCTGACCGACCCGTCGTACTCGGGCCAGATCGTCACGATGACCTGCGCCGAAATCGGCAACTACGGCGTCGCCACCAGCGACGTGGAGTCGCGCCAGCCGCATGCGGCCGGGTTCATCATTCGTGACGAGTCGCCGGTGTCCAGCAACTGGCGCGCGCAAGGCACGCTTCGCGACTACCTCGTCGCCAACAAGATCGTGGCGATCTCGGACATCGACACCCGCGAGCTGACGCGCCGGCTGCGCTCGAGCGGCGTGATGCGCGGCGTCGTCGCCACGGGTTCGCAACTCGACGAACAGGCGCTCGTCGCCAAGGCGCGGGCGATTCCGAAGATGGAAGGGTCTGACCTTGTGCGCGTCGTCACGTCGCAGACCGCGTTCGACTGGCCGCAGGAGGAGGCGGACGAGTACGACGTTGTTCCCCAGCGGCGTTCGACGCGGCGGCTGAAGATTGCCGCGTACGACTACGGCATGAAGTGGAACATCCTGCGTCGCCTGAGCGCGTATGGGTGCGACGTCCGCGTCTATCCGGCGTTCACGCCGGCCGCGGAACTGCTCGCTACCAACCCCGACGGCGTGTTCCTCAGCAATGGCCCCGGCGACCCGGCGCCGCTCACGTACGCCATCGAGAACACGCGCACCATCGCCGAGTCAGGCACGCCGCTCTTTGGCATCTGTCTCGGTCACCAGCTTCTCGGCCTCGCACTCGGTGGCCACACGTTCAAGCTGAAATTCGGGCACCGCGGCGGCAACCATCCGGTGAAGCACCTCTCCACCGGCAAGATCGAGATCACCTCGCAGAACCACGGCTTCGCGGTCGACCCCGACTCGCTGCCGCCCGACCTCGAAGTGACGCACCTCAACCTGTACGACGGCACCGTCGAGGGGCTGCGTTCGAAGTCGAAGCCGGTGTTCTCGGTGCAGTACCACCCCGAGGCCGCGCCGGGTCCGCACGATGCGGACTACCTGTTCCGCGATTTCATCACGCTGATCGAAGAGACGCGC
>JBKJMH010000066.1:0-11718 GCA_046596625.1 Vicinamibacterales bacterium
CCGCTGACGCGTGCGCTGAACGATCCCGAGGACGCCATCCAGGCCGAAGCCATTGCGGCGGAAGTGAATCTGCACCTGGCAGTACCGGTGGTGCCCCGCAAGCGGGTCGGCCTGCTCATCGAGGTACGCAACGACATCTCCTCGGTCGCGCTGTTCAAGCAGGGGTCGGGCGTGCTCAATCCGCGTCCGGTGGAACTCGAGGTGCTGACGGCGCTTCGCACCACGTCGCGCGACGACAATGCGCGCGTGGCGGTCGAGGCGCTCTACGCCTTCGGACTGCTGGCGGACAACGTCTACGGCGCCGACCGGCGGCGCCTGCTGGCGGAGTCGGCGGCTGAACTCGGTGCGGCGGTCGGCGTGCCGCAGCGAGAGTTGCGGTCGGCGGCCGTGCAGGTCATTGGCAGGCTGTACGCCTGGCGCGTCGGCGATCTCGCGGCGGACATAACGGTGGGCGACGCCCTGATCACGGCCCTGAACGACCGCGAGTCTGCGATCCGGATGACCGCGATGGACGCCATCGGTGCGCTGCGCTACGACCGCGGCGTGCAGGCGCTCACGGACGTCTACACGCACTACGGTCGCGGCTCGGTGGCGGTGGCTGCGCTCGGCGGCCTGGCGCGCATTGCCCATCCGTCGAGCCTGCCGCTGTTTGTGGCCGCCCTCTCCGGACGCGACTACTCGCTGCGGCTGGCGGCGGTCGAAGGGCTGGCGCGAAGCGGCGCGACCGACCAGCGGGGTGCCATCGACGCGTTGCTGCTGAACGAGCGGAATGCCGAACTGCTGCTCGCCGGACAGTTCGCCGCGGTGCTGCTGTCGAACGGACCGGTTGACGAACTGGTGGGCGGACTCGAACGGCCGCGGTTGCGCCGCAAGGCGTTGCAGTACCTCGAAGATGCAGCGCCGGGCCGTGGCAGCATGCTCGGGCCGCACGTGCAGGACCCCGACGTGTCGATTCGACTCGACCTGCTCGAGGTGCTCGGACGGTCTGGCGATCCGCAAGCGCTGAGTGCCGTGCAGCGCATGCAGCAGGACACCGATCCTGCCGTGGCGCGGGCTGCCGTTCGAGCCGCGGCGCGTCTGCAGGGTGTGGACGCGCTGACGCCGTGACCTTGCCGCGCGACTTCTACGACCGGCCCACGCTGGACGTCGCGCGCGATCTCCTTGGTGCGGTGCTCGTGCACCGGCGCCGCGGCGCCGTCACCAGCGGGGTGATCGTCGAGGTGGAGGCGTACATCGGCGAATCCGATCCGGCCTGTCACGCCGCACCGGGCCGAACCAAGCGCAATGCGCCGCTGTATGGCCCTCCCGGTTTCTCCTACGTCTACCTGAACTACGGCATCCACAGTCTGGTGAACGCGGTGACCGAACCGGAACATCACCCTGCGGCCGTACTGGTCAGGGCACTGGCCCCGCTCGACGGCATCCCCACCATGCGCCGCCGGCGTCTGCGCGCGGTGAAGGGGCGAACGACGGCGAATCCGGCGCAGCTGTCCGAGTCGGCGCTGTGCCGCGGTCCAGGCAACCTGACGATGGCGATGGGGATCACGCTCGAGGAGAACCAGCTCGACTTGTCAGGGTCGCGGCTGTTCATCGAACCGGGCGGCATGCCGGTGGGCGACAGCGCGTGGGGGCCGCGCATCGGCATTCGCGTCGGGACCGACCAGCCCTGGCGGGGGTGGATCGCCGGCCATCCCGCCGTGTCGGCCCACCAGCGGTCGGCCTGACGCGCCACGCAAACTGCTTGACCCGGAAGGGCGGAAGAGAGTACTTCTAGTGCATCGTGAAGATGACTCGGGCCTGCGCGTGTTGCTGTTGTTGCGTGGCGGAAAACGCCCCTCGCGCCAACCGTACAGGTCTGTGGTCATCGTGCACGCACTGATCGACTCGAATTCCTGAACGAACCGGCCCGGGTGGCGCACAGCTCCCCGGGCTTTTTGTTTTTATGCGCGAACTGCTTCCCATCTTTCTGCACCTGCGCGGACGCCGCGTCGTGCTTGTCGGCGCCGGACCGGTCGGCGCCAGCAAGCTGGCCGCGTTGCTGGCCGCTGGGGCGGAGGTGCGCGTAGTGGCGCCCGACATTCATCCTGACGTCGAAGCGGCGCCGGTGACGATCGAACGTCGGCCGTTCGTGCCGACAGATCTGGATGACGCCTGGTTCGTGGTGGCGGCGGCCACGCCCGAAGTGAACCGGGCGGTGGCCCTCGCCGCCGAGGAGCGACGGCTGTTCGTGAATGCCGTGGACGATCCGCCGAATGCCACCGCTTATCTCGGCGGCGTGGTGCGCCGCGACGGCGTGACGCTGGCCATTTCCACCAGCGGGGAAGCGCCGGCCATTGCGGGCATGTTGCGTGAAGGGCTCGATGCGCTGATTCCGCACGAACTCTCCTCGTGGATGGCGACCGCGCGCGACTCACGGACGGCGTGGCGCCGCGACGGGATTCCGATGGACCAGCGGCGTCCGCTGCTGCTGAAGGCGCTGAACCGGTTGTATGCCGCGCGCGAAGGCGCGGCTGCGGCGCGTGCACTCGTGGGCGTCTGTGTGCCAGCGGCGGGTACGGCAGGAGAAGACCGATGACGAAACGCGGACACGTGTCGCTGGTGGGCGCCGGTCCGGGCGACCCCGAGCTGTTGACGCGCAAGGCGGCGATGGCGCTGCGTCGCGCCGACCTCGTGCTCTACGACGCACTGGTCGATGAACGCGTGCTGGCGTTTGCACGCAAGGCGCAGCGTTTCTACGTTGGCAAACGGGCTGGCCGCCACGCGCTGTCGCAGCACGAGATACAGGCGGTGCTGGTCAGCCAGGCGGGCCGTGGCCGCCGGGTGGTGCGCCTCAAGGGCGGCGATCCATTCGTCTTCGGACGCGGCGGCGAGGAAGCGCAGGCGCTCGAGCGCGCCGGCATTTCGTATGACGTGGTGCCTGGCGTCAGCAGCGCGATTGCGGCGCCGGCCAGCGCCGGCATTCCCCTCACACACCGCGACCACGCATCCGGCTTCTTCGTGGTGAGTGGGCACGATACGCAGCTGTTCACCAGCGCGGTGCACGCACTCCGGCCGCACGGCGTGACCGTGGTGGTGCTCATGGGCTATGGCCGCCGGGCCGAACTCGCCAGCCTGCTGGTCGACGCCGGATGGGACGCGACGACACCGGCCGCGATTGTCGCCGAGGGGACGCTGCCCACCGAACAGGTGTGGCGCGGCACGCTCGGCGCCCTGGCCTCAGGCCAGGGCACGCTCGACACGAACGGTCCGGCGATCCTGGTGATTGGCGCCGTGGCCGCACTGCACCTGAATGGACGCGCCCTTGCCACCGTGGCGGCGCTCGACGAGACGACGGAACCGCAGCGCCGGAACGCGCGGCAGCAGAGGACCTAGAGGATGTCAGGACACGAGACTGTGAATACCCACGGCCGCGCGCGGCTGTCGTTCGCCAACGAAGCCGACATCGATGAATTCGTCGTCATGCTCGAGAAGTACGAGCGTGCCGAGATCACGCCCGACCAGTGGCGTGCCTTCCGCCTGCTGCGCGGCACCTACGGCCAGCGGCAGTCGTACGATGCGTCGATGCTGCGGGTGAAGATCCCGCAGGGCATCATCTCGAGTAATCAGCTCGGGGCGCTGGCCGAGGTGGCCGACAAGTATTCGCGGCGGTTCGGCCACATCACGACCCGGCAGAACATCCAGCTGCACTTCATCAAGCTCCACGACATGGAGTCGGCGATGCGCCTGCTGGCCGACGCGGGCATGACGACACGCGAAGCGTGCGGCAACTCGGTGCGCAACATCACCGCGTGCCCGTTTGCCGGCACGTCGGCCGAGGAGCTGTTCGACGTGACGCCGTACGCGGAGGCGGTCACGCGCTTCCTGCTCGGGCATCGCCTGGCGTCGACACTGCCGCGCAAGTTCAAGATTGCCTTCGAGGGCTGCACGGAAGACCACGCCGCCATCGCCATCAATGACCTGGCGTTCAAGGCGGCATTCGGGCCCGACGGCGAGCGCGGCTTCAAGGTGCTCGCGGGCGGCGGCACGGCGCTGATGTGCAAGGCGGCTGGCGCCATCCACGATTACGTGCCGGCCACCGAGCTGTTCCGGATCAGTGAGGCGTTGCTCATCGTGTTCAAGGATCACGGCGACTACGAGCATCGCCAGCGGAACCGCATGAAGTTCATGGTCAAGAAGCTCGGCTGGGACCGCTTCGTCGAGGAGTACCAGAAGGCGCTGGTCTGGTGCAACGGCGACGGGGCCGTGCCACGGCTGCAACTCGACTCGCCGGAGATGGAGCCGACGCCGACCTGGTCGCGTCCGGACGCGCCGGAACCGAGTGCCATCGTGGCACGCGTGGCATCGGTGTCGCCGAACGGCCCCGGCATCACACCGATCGTCGTGCCGGTGCTCAACTCCACCGACGACCAGTTCAATCACTGGCGGCGGACGAACGTGCGGCCGCAGAAGCAGGTTGGCTACATCACCGCCACGGTCACGGTGCCGCTCGGCGACCTGACAAGCGAGCAGATGCGCGTGCTCGGCGACCTCGCGCAGTCGTACAGCGACGGCACCGTGCGGGTCACGGTCGACCAGAACCTGGTGCTGCGTTGGGTGCCGGTGGACGACGTGCGCGAGCTGTACCGTCGACTGGCCGCGGCCAGCCTTGGCTTTGGCGACGCGGCGACGGTGGCCGACGTGAACAGCTGCCCCGGCGCGGAATGCTGCCGACTCGCGGTGACGCAGTCGCGTGGCCTCGGGCGCCTGCTGGGTGACACGCTGCGCGAGCGGCCCGACCTGGTGACGAAGGCCGACGGTGCCGTCATCAAGATCAGCGGCTGCCCGAATGGCTGCGGCCAGCACCACATTGCCACCATCGGCTTCCAGGGCAGCGTGCGGCGCATCGGCGGCAAGGCCGTGCCGCAGTACTTCGTGATGGTCGGCGGCGGCACGACGGCAGAGGGCGCCAGCTTCGCGCGCACGGCGGCGAAGATTCCGGCACGTCGCATTCCCGAGGCGGTCGAACGCCTGATCGGCTACTACGACACGCAGAAGAACGACGGCGAGTCGGCGACGGCGTTCTTCCAGCGCATCGAGATTCCGCACGTCAAGGCGCTGCTCACCGATCTCGAACAGCTGACGCTGGAGACAGCCACCGCCGACGACTTCATCGACCTCGCCGAGACCGGCGAGTTCACCCCTGAAGTGATGGAAGGCGAGTGCGCGTCGTAGTCGGAGTGCAGATTGTAGATTTCAGAATGCAGATTGGAGCGGCCCTTCATTCTGCACTCTGAGTTCTGCAATCTGAATTGTCGATTCATATCGACGAATGTGGATGCATCGATAGAAAGTTGTTGCCCCGCGTTTTCGGCGTCTGGTATAACCGCAGGCGTGGGGCTCAACTCGTTCCAGACGTCCGGTATCAGCCCGGGCGACTTGCAGCGCTGCCATGTCGGCATCCTCGGCCTTGGCACCGTCGGCCTGGCTGTGGCCCGCAGGCTGACCGGCCCCGATTCAATCCCCCACCTCAGGCTCACCCACCTCTGTGACCGGCGCGCCCGCGACAAGCAGGCCCGCCAGCCCGCTGCTCTCGCCAGCCTCACCTGGACCGACCGGTTCGACGACCTCCTCGCCAGCGACATCGACATCGTCATCGAAACCATTCCGGGTTCCGAGCCGGCAGTCGATTACGTGCGCGCGGCGCTGCTGGCAGGGAAGTCGGTGGTGACCTCGAACAAGGCGGTCATCGCGCACCAGGGCGAGAAGCTGCTGGCACTGGCGGAGCGACAGGGTCGTCAACTGCGCTTCGAAGGCGCGGTCGGCGGCGCGATGCCGATCGTGCGAGCGCTTGGCGACGGCATGGCCGGCGACCACGTCCTGCGGATCGAGGCCATCCTCAACGGCACGAGCAACGTGGTCTTGTCGAAGATCGAAACCACCGGCTGCAGCATGGATGAAGCGATTGCCGAGGCGTGTGCGGCCGGCTTCGCCGAGTCGGACCCGTCGGAGGATCTGGATGGTGTCGACGCGGCGGCGAAGCTCGCCATCCTGTGCGCGCTGGCCTTCAAGGTGCGCGTCGCGCCGTCCGCCATCGAGACGCGCACGACCGCACAGGTGAGTGCGGCGGCGTTCGCCCGGGCGAAGCTGCGCGGCGGCACGATTCGGCAGGTGGCACACGCGGAGTTCGACAGCGAACGGCGCCGGCTCGAAGCCTGGGTGGCGCCGACCTTCGTACCCTACGCCACGCTTTTTTCCACCATTCACGGACCGCGTAACGCCGCGATCATCTCGTGCGCCTACGCAGGCGACATCATGCTGAGCGGCCAGGGCGCGGGCGGCGACGCCTCGGCCGTGGCGGTTATCGCCGACGTGCTGACCATCGCACGTGATCGGGCTGCGATTGTGCCGGCTCCGGTCCTGGTTCCGGCCAGAGTCATTCAGGGACTTTCGGATTCATCATTCGCGGAGGCTGTGTGAGCGCCCTCATCGGACTGCAGTGCCACCTGTGCAAGTCGACGTTTCCTGCCGAGGCCACATACGTATGTGAGAAGTGCCTTGGTCCGCTGGAGCCGATCTACGACTACGCGTCGATTACGCTGACGCGTGAGCAGATCGCCGCACGCCCGAAGAACATGTGGCGCTATCGCGAACTGTTGCCGATTACGGGCGAACCGCAGACCGGCTTCCACTCCGGCTTCACGCCGCTCGTCAGGTGCACCCGCCTCGCCGAGCAGCTTGGCCTGAGCGAGCTCTACATCAAGGACGACTCGGTCAACCATCCCACACTGTCGTACAAGGACCGTGTGGTGTCGGTCGCCGCCACACGCGCCAAGGAGCTGGGCTTCAAGGTGCTGGCCTGTGCCTCGACCGGTAACCTGGCCAACTCGGTGGCTGCCCACGCGGCACGGCTCGGCATGGAGTGCTGCGTCTTCATTCCCAACAACCTCGAGGCGGGCAAGCGGCTCGGCTCGGCGGTGTTCGGTCCCAAGATTCTTGCCATCGCCGGCAACTACGACGATGTGAACCGGCTATGCACGCAGGTGGCCGATCGCTATGGTTGGGGCTTCGTGAACATCAACCTCCGGTCGTACTACGCCGAAGGGGCGAAGACGATGGGCTTCGAGATCGTCGAGCAGCTCGGCTGGAGATATCCCGATCATCTGATCTCGCCGGTTGCCGGCGGCACGCTGCTGCCGCGCATCGCGCGCGGCCTGCGCGAACTGCGGACGATCGGCCTGGTCGAAGGCGAACTGCCGAAGATTCATGCTGCCCAGGCGGCGGGGTGCGCACCGGTGGTCACCGCCATCCTCGCCGGAGAGGACTACCCAGAGCCGGTGAAGCCGGACACGATTGCCAAGTCGATCGCCATCGGCAACCCAGCCGACGGCTATCAGGTGGTGCAGACGGTGCGGGCGACGGGCGGCACGGGTGCCGCGGTGACCGACGAACAGATCGTCGACGCCATCCGTTTGCTCGCGACGACCGAAGGGATCTTCACCGAACCCGCGGGTGGCACGACCCTCGCAGCTACAATCGACCTGGTGAAGCAGGGTGTCATCAAGCCGGGTGAATCGGTGGTTGTCTGCGTCACGGGCAACGGCTACAAGACCGCCGAGGTGCTCGACGGCAAGCTCGAGGAGCCGGTGCAACTGAGCCGGGCGTTCAAGGACTTCGAAGCGTGGCAGGCCGCTCGCACCACGCAGCTCGTGGGCCGGCCGTAGCCCGCGAATCGGCCGTAGCCGCGAATCGGATGTAGCCGCGGACCTTCAGGTCCGCCGGGGTTGGATGTAGCCGCGGACCTTCAGGTCCGCCATCGTTACACAAGGGGAGTCGCAGCATGCGCTGGTCGTCTGGTAACCGCGGCAACATCGAAGACGCACGTGGACGGTCGGGTGGCGGCATGCGCGGCGGCGCCTCGATCGGCGTGGGTGGCTTGCTCGTTCTGCTCGTATTGAGCTGGGCAACGGGCACCGATTTCCTCTCGCTGCTCGGCGGTGGAGGTGCGGGGTCGCCCTCATCCGCCGTCACCGGCACAACCACCGAAGTGCAGACCACTCCCGAGGAAGAGAAGATGGTCGACTTCGTCGATGCCGTCGCCGGCGACACGCAGGACACCTGGCAGCGCCTGCTCGGCTCCGACTACCAGCGCACGCGCGTCGTCCTTTTCCGCGACGCGACCCAGTCCGGGTGCGGAGCGGCGGAAAGTGCGACCGGTCCGTTCTACTGTCCGTCCGACGGGAAGGTCTATCTCGACCTCGGCTTCTTCGCGGAGCTGACGAAGCGCTTCGGTGCACCTGGCGATTTCGCGCAGGCCTACGTCATCGCCCATGAGTTCGGGCACCACATCCAGAAGCTGCTCGGCACGAACGAACGCGTGCGAGCCGGCAGTGCGGGCGCCAACAGCGCGTCGGTCGCCCTCGAGTTACAGGCCGACTGCTATGCCGGCATCTGGGGACATGAAGCGTCGCAGGGTGGGCGTTTCCAGGCCGGCAAGGTGGAACTGGAGCCGGGCGACGCCGACGAAGCACTGCGGGCGGCCTCGGTGATCGGTGACGATCACCTGCAGAAGATGTCCACCGGGCGGGTGCAGCCGGAGCGGTTCACGCACGGCACGTCGGCGCAGCGCATGGAGTGGTTCCAGCGCGGCATGAAGACCGGCGACCCGCGCCAGTGCGACACGTTCAGCCAGCTGACGCAGTAGGGCGCGTTCGGGGAGCCGACCTGAAGGTCGGCAGCTACATGTGCCTGAACGCCATCACGACGATCGCGACCAGCGCCACAGCTGACAGCGCTCGCTGCAGCCACGTTAGCAGCTCATTGGTCGAGGCGACGGGCGCTGGCAGGCTCCGGCCGTCCCACCGCAGCACCGGATTCAGGTACAGGATGGTTTGCGGCGTCGTCACGACTGTGCGGACGTAGGGGTCATTGGCGCTGAGCGTGTAGTCGGCGGTCAGCGTGTTGTTGACGACACGGCGGACGGCGCCGTCGGTGCTGATGAAGGCAATCGTCGACGGCACGCCGTTCAGGGTCACGGTCATCGTGGCGTCCATGACGGCGAGCGACCGCAGCGTGGTGATGCCGCCGCCTTCGAGTGACCCGGTTCGAAGCACGGCGTAGAAGCGTCCGGCCCGCAGCGCGGCGACAATGTCCTTCGTGGCGTTGCCCGGAGCGTCAATCTGGTTCCACCCGACCCCGAGCCGCCGCGCATCGTTCAGGTCGTGCGTGTCGTCGTTGGCCACGGCCCACACGGGGTGTCCCGACGTAAGCGCCGCATCCCACACGTCTTCCGCGGTGAACGGGCCGTTGGCCACCTCCACGAGGTTGTAGCCGGTGAGCGACCGCATGGCTGCCAGGTTGTACGCATCGCGCGAACTCGGGTGATTCAGGGCGACGAGGTCGGCTGTGGCGTGCACGCGGTTGATGACGTACTGCTGGTTGCTGCGTGTCTGCCAGAGTGGGAAGTCGAACCAGTCGACGGCGTGCGCCCCGACGGCGAGCTGGTGAATCTTGCCCAGGTTGAAGCCGTGTTCGTAGAGCGGAATGGTGTCGATGCCGTGCTCGGCGGCGATGCTCATGTAGTTCGAGACGCCGGCGACCGAGTAGCCCAGGTTTCTGTAACGCGTCGCCACATCCGCGTCGGGCTGTTCGCCGTTGGTCAGTCCGCCCCAGGCCTGCCCATGCGCGTGCAGGTTGGCGCGCTGCCAGGTGCCGGTGAGCGACGCGTAGGGATTCCAGAACTCGGTGCCCGCGAACGATGCGGGACGCGGGAAGTCATACACCGGCCCCCAGGCATAGGGAAGAAGAGCCAGGACGGCGACGACCACCGCGGCGCGCCGGAGCGAGAGCCACACGAGTGATGCTGCGGTCGACACCAGGATCGAATTCTAGACCGTCACCGCCGCGCTGAGGCCGGGACGGACGAGGGCGTAGCTGAGGCTGTCGACCAGTGCCTGGAGGCTGGCTTCGACGATGTTGTCGTCGACGCCGACCGTGCCCCACTCGGCGGTGCCGTCGCTCGACTGGATGATGACGCGGGTGCGTGCCGCAGTGCCGCCGCGCGAGTCGATGATGCGCACCTTGAAATCGGTGAGCTGCACGTCGCGCAGTTGCGGGTAGTAGCGGATGAGTGCCGCACGCAGCGCGGCGTCCAGTGCGTTCACCGGACCGTCGCCTTCAGCCACCCGGTGTTCCGACTGGTCGCCGACTCGCACCTTCACGATGGCTTCGCAGGTGGCGACGCCGCCGTCGCGGCGCATCGTGACCGTATAGGCGTCGACCACGAACGGCGGCGTAACGTCGGTCATCGCCTGGCGGATGACCAGCGCCAGCGAGCCGTCAGCCGACTCGAACTCGAAGCCCTGATGCTCCAGCTCCTTGATATGCGTCAGCATCGTCCGCAGCTGCGGCGTGCTGTTGCTGATGTCGAAGCCGAGCTCGCGTGCCTTCATCACGATATTGCTGCGGCCGGCCAGGTCGCTGACGAGGATGTGCCGGGTGTTGCCGATGAGCGACGGATCGATGTGCTCGTAGCTGCGAATGACTTTCTGCACCGCGTTCACGTGCGCGCCGCCCTTGTGCGAGAACGCACCGCTGCCCACCCAGGGCAGCCGGGGGTTCGGGCGGATGTTCGCGGTTTCGTCGAGGAACTGCGACAGCTCCTTCAAGTGCGGGAACGCCGACGCCCGCACGTTCTCCTGCTGCAGCTTGAACTGCAGGATCGGCATGACGCTGGTGATGTTGCAGTTGCCGGTGCGTTCGCCGTAGCCGTTGATGGTGCCCTGCACCTGCGTCGCGCCGGCTTCCAGCCCGGCGAGGGCGTTGGCGGTGCCGAGGCCGATGTCGTCGTGGGTGTGGATGCCGAGCTGCACCGTCAGCGCGCCCCTGGCCGCGCGCATGATGCCGGTCACCTCCGCCGGCAGCGAGCCGCCGTTGGTGTCGCACAGCGTGAGGCAGTCGGCACCGGCCTGTTCAGCCGCCTTCCAGGTGGCGAGGGCGTACTCGGGATTGTCCTTGTAGCCGTCGAACGCGTGCTCGGCGTCGTAGACGACGAACTTGCCGTGCGCCTTGAGGTAGCGGACAGTGTCGGCGATCATCGCCAGGTTCTCCTCGGGCGTCGTCTGGAGCACCTCGAGGACGTGAAGCATCCAGGTCTTGCCGAAGATGGTGACGACCGGAGTTTCCGCGTCAAGCAGCAGGCGCACCTGATCGTCGGCGGTGACGACGATGTCCTTGCGGCGCGTCGAGCCGAATGCAGCGAGCCGAGCCGTCTTGAACGTGCGGCTCTTCGCCTGTTCGAAGAACTCGATGTCGCGTGGGTTCGAGCCAGGCCACCCGCCTTCGATGAAGTGGACGCCGAAGGCGTCGAGCTTCTCGGCGACACGGAGTTTGTCGGTGACGGAGAACGTGACGCCCTCGCCTTGGGTGCCGTCGCGAAGGGTCGTATCGTAGATTTCGATCACGGAGGTGCCTCTGGCAGCCAATTGTACGGATGACTGCCGAAAAAATGAGAACTTGTTCGGGGCGGCCTCACCTTTGCGGACCTGAAGGTCCGCGGCTACGCCACGCAGAATCGAACGCCGCTCAGAGGACCGAGCGTCCGGTAATCGAGGCGTCGAGCAGTTCGACGATGTGCAGGACGCGGAAGGAGTGCCCGGCTTCGCGGGCGGCGGACTGAATCTGGAGGATGCAGCCCGGGTTCGAGGTCACCACCAGATCCGGCGTCGCGTCGGACAGGTGTGT
>JBKJMH010000301.1:0-3061 GCA_046596625.1 Vicinamibacterales bacterium
GAACCTGCGCGATCGGTTTCCGCATCCCTACAGCACCAGCGACAGCGAGCGCTTCATCCGCTACGTGCGGAGCAGCGGCGTCGAGACGAACTTCGCGATCGAGGTCGATGGCGAGGCGGCGGGCGGCATCGGCTTCCTGCTGCAGCAGGATGTGGAACGGGTCTCGGCAGAGACTGGCTACTGGCTGGGTGAGCGGCACTGGGGCCGCGGCATCTGCACCGAGGCGCTGGTAGCCATGACGCACTACGCGCTGGCGCAGCACGACCTGTCACGGATCTACGCGCTGCCGTTCGCGCACAATCTCGCATCGTGCCGGGTACTCGAGAAGGCCGGCTACACCCTCGAGGGGACGCTGCGGCGCAGCGCCATCAAGGAAGGTCAGATCTGCGACCAGAAACTCTACGCGTATGTGGTGCCGGCACCCCCTTCACCAGAACCGACGGACCGCTCATGAGAAACATCGCGCGTACTGCGCTGGCGCTCGCCGGTGCGGGCTCTCTCTGGACCGTGGTGGCCCTGGGGCAGGGGCCGCCGGGCACGTATTTCCCGCCACCCGCCGCGTGGCAGCACAGGGCGCCGGTCGATGTCGGGCTGACGCCCCCGGCCGTGGACGCGGCAGTCGCGCTGGCTGTTGCCCACGAGACCCGGCTCAGTCGCGACGCCGCCACGATGCTGGAGCAATCGTACGGCAGAGAGCCGATGCACGAGCCGATCGGCCCCATTGCCGACCGCGGGCCGGCGACCGGCCTCATCGTGCGCAAAGGCTTCATCGTGGCCGAGTGGGGTGACCCGGCGCGCGTCGACATGACGTTCAGCGTCACCAAGACGTTCCTCACCACCGTAGTCGGACTCGCCCTGCAGCGCGGACTCATTCGCGACCTGCACGCCCCGGCAGCTGCCGCGATGCCGCCAGGAGTCGACCTGTTCACGTCCCAGCACAACGCGCCGATCACCTGGGACCACCTGCTGCGTCAGACCAGCGACTGGCAGGGCACGCTGTGGGGAAAGCCCGACTGGGTGGACAGGCCTGAGGGACCGCGCGAGAACTGGGAGAACCGGCGGCTATTCCCGCCGGGCAGTCGTTTCAAATACAACGATGTGCGCGTCAACGCGCTGGCGCTGGCCGCGCTCCATGTGTGGAAGCGGCCGTTGCCCGATGTCCTGCGCGACGAAGTGATGGACCCGATCGGTGCCTCGTCCACCTGGCAGTGGTACGGCTACACCAACTCGTTCGCCGAGGTCGACGGTCGCCGCATGCTATCGGTGTCGGGCGGTGGGCACTGGGGCGGCGGCATGTTCATCAACACCCTCGACCTGGCGCGCTTCGGTTATCTGTTCCTTCGGAACGGCCGCTGGAACGACCGAACCATCGTGCCGGCGGGCTGGATTGGCCGGGCACGCACGCCCGGGCCGGCCAACCGCGACTACGGCTTCGCGAACTGGTACCTGAACACCGATCAGCGGATGCTGCCGAGCGCGCCAGCGTCCGCTGTGGTCTTCCTTGGCAACGGCAACAACGTCGTGTATCTCGACTGGGAGCACGATCTGCTCATCGTCAGCCGCTGGGTCGACTCGCTGGGGGCGCTCGACGCGATGGTGGCGGCGCTCGACCTCGACGTTTTCTCGCCAAAGGTGGCCACACTGTCCGTCGTCGCGCCAGCCTCGTCGTGAAGGCGTGAAGGGCGCCCTGCGCCATGAGGAAAGCCGGCTGACGGCCAGGACTGTGCCGTGGATCAGGTCAGGTAGACGAGTGCCGCAGCTGGCAGCGCGAAGACGGCCGAGGCGAGGCAGCCGACGAGGAAACCGCGGAAATGGTGCCGGTAGTCGGTGTAGCCGGCCATCCCCTCCGTCCCGGCAATCACCAGCCAGCGTGGGGTGAAGGCGCAAATGACCAGCCAGTCGATGACGAGCAGATCGATCACGTTGAAGATGGACGCCACAGCGTAGGCGTGCACGAACAACATCCCGAAGCTGGCCGGTGCGGTCAAACGACGTTCCAGGAGCAGGCACGAGACGACCGGTCCGCCGAGGAGGATCGCAAACAGCGGAAGTCCCCACCACAGCGACTGCCGCTTCTCGGCCCCCGTCTTTGGCGGTACCGCGTTGCGGATGTCGGGAGGGAAGTCGCTCAGCCAGATCCGCGGATTCGCCCGCAACGACAACAGGATGACCAGCGTGGCCAGGCCCGCGAGCACGGCGCCGTCGGTGACGATTCGCATCCACTGCATGAACAGGCTTCGCGCCATCCTACCCGGGAATGCGAACCGCTGAGACTCGTCCATTCCGCTCTGGGTTTGAGCGCAATCCCCGGATAGCATGAACGTCGGAACGCGCGCTACAACAGGCGCATGAACGCATTGGCTACCACTCACGACCGTCGAACAACCGACGACGCGACCGACGAGCGCTGGGCACTCGTGTGTGCACGCGACCGGTCCGCCGATGGCCGCTTCGTCTACGCCGTCAGCTCGACCGGCATCTTCTGCCGCCCGTCCTGCCCGAGCCGGCGCCCGCGGCCCGAACGTGTCAGCTTCTACGACTCGACCGATGCGGCGCAGCAGGCTGGGTTCCGTGCCTGCCTGCGCTGTCGTCCGCTCGAGGCTGCCGTCGACCCCTGGCTGGCGCGAATCGATCGCGCGTGCCGCGACATTGCGCGCTCCGCCGTGCCGCCGCCGCTCACCACCCTTGCACGCCGAGCGGGCTCCAGCCCGCACCACTTCCTCCGCAACTTCAAGCGCATCGTCGGGGTCACGCCTCGGGCGTTTGCCGAGACCCGCCGCTTCGAGAGCGTGAAGCGCCACCTGCGCGCCGACGGTAACGTCACCACGGCGATCTTCGACGCTGGCTTCGGCTCGAGCAGTCGCTTCTACGAAAGCGCGCCGTCCAGGCTGGCGATGACCCCTTCCGCCTATCGCGCCGGCGGCGCTGGCGAAACGATTCGATTCGCCACGGCGGCCTCGCCGCTCGGCCGCGTGCTGATTGCCGCGACCGAACGAGGCGTCTGCCGCGTGGCTCTCGGAGACGACGATGCCGCGTTGGTGACCGCGCTGCGTGGGGAATA
>JBKJMH010000359.1:0-4627 GCA_046596625.1 Vicinamibacterales bacterium
AGGCCAGCCACTGGTCCAGCATTGCAGCGACATGTCATCGACCGGGCAGCGTAAACCGAAATGTCGAGCCGACACCCAACTCGCTCTCTACGGTGACGATCCCACCATGCGCTTCGACGAACGCTTTGACGATGGCAAGTCCCAGTCCAAACCCACCTGCCGGCTCGGGATCCGTCTCGTGTTTTTCGAACACGGTACTGCAGCGGTCCTCGGGTATCCCCCGTCCGTTATCGCGGACGAAACACTCAACGCCGCCGCCGTCGTCCGTCGACTGCGCGCCGATGACCACCTCGCCGCTCGGCGTATAGGAGATCGCGTTGGCGATCAGATTCTGGAACACCCGTCGCAGCACACTCGCATCGCCGTAGACCACGAATTCCTCGGCAACGGCGTTCGTCAGTTGGGTTGTGCCGGTCCCCGCGATGGGGTTGAGGTCATGAACGACGCCCTCGACCAGCGGCCACAGGTCGAAAGTCCGGCGCTGCAGCGCGATGCCTGTGTCGGTGTCGAGGCTCGAATTCTCCTCGAGCACCTTCGCCACCAGTGCCGCGAGATGTTGCACGTTCCGCCTGAGGGCCGTGAACATCCGGGCGGACTGCGGCGTATCTTCCCGGTCCCTGGCCAGGGTCTTCTCCAGCACCCGCACCGAGAGCGCAACCGCGTTGAGCGGGGTCCGCAGGTCGTGGGCCACGAACGCCAGGTACTCCTCGCGGCGGAGTTGGACCTCGAGCGCCTTCTGGCTGGCGAACGACTGCACGGCCAGACCAATCGCTCCATCCAGGACGCGATTCAGCACGTGGAATGGCCGTCCCTGGAGGTTCAACCCATGTCGTTCGGCCAAATCGTGAATGCAGCCGCGCAGGATGTTGTACTCCGCCACAACCTCCTCGATGTCGAATGCATCCTTGACCCGTTGCAAGCCGTGCGCGGGCGGACTGCCGTCGAGAAGGGCGTGTGGGATCGTCTCGTCCGAGTTGAGTCGGAGAGCTCTTGCCAGTTCTGCGAGCAGGTCGGGTATGTGGTCGTTCAGGGTCGGCACATCGAGATCCCGCGCCGCGGGGAGTTCCTTGACCTGTCCCCGCCACCGCGTGAGAAGCGCAACCCGCTCTTGCTCGATGAGGTGTGCAAGTTCATCGAGGACATCGACCGCCATTTCCCCTCCGCTTCCGTTGTCTGCTGATCAGCGAAACCTGCTCCCATGCCCAGCGAAGCGCATGAGTGAACCACACACGAGACGCGCCGACGAACAGCCGCGATGACTGACGCTGCGCCGCCTGCTGGCACGAACGGCGTCAGTTGTCGGCGCACTCAGCGGGTCTGGTTCAACTCGACTTGGAATCCACATTCGTCGGGATGAACGGCGCCCAGGCCCACCACAGAAAGACGCTCGCGAGGACGAGGTCGGGCGTCGCCTGCAGCGCCATCGCCACCGGCACATCTCCGCCGACCGCGTACGCGGCGGTCAGCAGAAAGAAGCCGGCCTTGCCGAACGCGCCAACGACGATGAGCGGGCGGTGAAGCGTGGGCTGCATTGCCAGCCACCCATAGACGATACCGAACAAAGCGATAGTGTAGCCCAGCTGCGCCGCATAGAAGGGCGGGGCGGGGATGGGCCACAGTGGCGCGGGGCGACCAACGACGAGCGGGGCGAGGATCGCCACTCCGAGCGCATTGAGCGCCACGCTGCTCCAGAGGGCGCCGCGGACGACCCGATCGCGCGTCATCGGCAGGAGGTCGAGATCATGCTTCCATTTTGGGGCATTGACAAGGCGCCTCGGGCTCCGGGCGCCCGATGACGTGCAGTACCGGAAACGGCGCCCATGGGGGACGCACCTCCTCGACGCTCCAGCGATATCCGGTCTCGGCGATCTCGCGAACCAGCGTGCGCAGTTCGTCGGCGCGGTGGCTGCGCAGCGTCGACGCCACTCCATCCCACATGATCAGCAGCGGTAAGAGAGGCGGAAGATAGGTGAGTACCAGGGGCACCCACCGCCGCGGTCGCACTCGGGGCATAAGGACCAAGACCAGCAATGGAATGGCCAGCGTTGCGAGAAGGCCGCGAATGGACCGCTGCGTCGCCTCGAACGCAGCGAATGCCACGCTCCGTTGCTGGGCCGCCAGCAGGATTTCGCGGACCTCGGCAGGACTGAAGTGATGCAGCCCGCTGAACATCGTCCACACCCCGTCCTGCGTCTCTGGCACCGCCATCGCGGACACGGAGTGCTCGAGATATCGAAAACCCGGTTCGGCACGGAAGCGTAGCGCGGCCGCCCGATTGGGCTGAAGATCGCTGAGCGTCACGGCGGGCGCGGCGCCGGCCGCTTCGGTCTGCGTCCGGAGTCGCGGCCACGGGCCACCGGCACCCGAGGCGAGATCCAGGACCGTGGGGCGAGGCGTCGCCGGCAGCAGAGCCGCGACGACTGGCGCGGCGCTTCGGTACACCTGCATCTGGTCGATGACCAGTTGCAAGTAGCCGGTCATCGCGTCCCGCAACCAGGCCGGACACCAGGCCTGATCTTCAATCTCGCCGAGGTCGATTCGTCGCATGCGGCTCCGTGAGGGTGAACACGTGGTTGGCTCCAAAGGACGCCACTGACGTCGAGGGTCGTCAAGTCGCCTGGAAGCGTCCGGATCATCAGCTGCCCAGGCAACGGGCGCGGCCCGGCCGAACCAGGCACGAGCGAGCCGCTTGGTCTTCCCATCCCATTCCAGCGTCACGGCCGCCTCGAGGATGACGCTTCGTGTTTGTCTCATTCCACCGGTCGCCGACGGCCGCAAGCCGATGCCAGGCCGCAAAAAACGACATGAGAACTCGGACGCTCCTACGCGACCTGCTCGACCAATCGTCGCGCGGCGACCGCCGCCCCGTCGACGACAATCTGCGCCGCAATCGTGGTCGCTCGTTCCGCGATGGTTGGCACGATCGTGTCGTGCAGCGCGGATGCCAGACCGTCGGCGGTCAGGTTGGCGATCGGGACCGACGTGCCGAGGCCGAGCTCGCGCACGCGGCTCGCCCAGAACGGCTGGTCGCCGAACATCGGGATGACCACCTGCGGTGCACCGGAACGTGCGGCGGCGAGTGTCGTGCCGGCGCCGCCGTGGTGCACGACCGCCGCCACCCGCGGGAACAGCGCCTGCTGGTTGACGTCCCCGATTCCGATGAAGTCCGGCGCCTCGTCGATCAGCCTCAGGTCGGCCCACCCCTCCGACAGGATCGCCCGTCGCCCAGCCGCGCGCGCGGCGTTGATGAGCGTGCGGCCCGTCCCCTCGGCGACGGGCATGCTGCCGAACCCGATGAAGACCGGCGGCTCGCCGGCGTCGAGGAACTCCTCGAGGTCGGCGGGCAGGCGGCTCGAATCGGGGAGGATCCAGGCGCCGGTCTGCACGATGCTCATGCCCGGTATGGACGACGGTGGGTCGAGCGTCGGGTCGGTGGCGAGCCACGGATGGTCAGTGACGATGTGGCGCAGCACGTCGTCGATCGGCGCCAGGCCCAGCCGCGCCCGATTGACGTTGACCCGCTCCAGGGAACGCTCGTTCCAGGCGCGGGTATTGGCGTCGGTCGGGAGCGCCGTCGGCGCATACACCGCATTGATATAGGGGATGCCGTACAGCTCGGCGATCGACCGCGCGGCGTACTGGTGCGCGTTCGCCCCGAGGATGATGTCGCACCCCTTCGCTACCGCCCCGACCACGTCGAATTGGTCGGTGATCAGGTCGGGCACAGGCCGGGTTGCCGCCGCACCGGGCCGCGGCGCCCTCATCTCACTGCCGACCGGAGAGGACGCGAACCCCAGACCCTGCGCCCACGCAATGAAGTTGGGCGGCACGCATAGGCGCACTTCGTGCCCGAGCTCGCGCACCTCCTGTGCCAGCGCAATCACCGGCTGCGCGTCCCCGCGCGTTCCGACCACCGACAGCAATACCCGCATGTTTCCTCTGACCATGCTCCTCGGCGAGGCACGGCTACGCCGCGATGAAGTCAGCGCTTCGTCAATTGCTGAAGCGTTGCCCAGAATCGCTCGCCATTCGGATCTTGGATCCAGTACTGAGTGATCTGGTTGCTAGGCGAGCACCGCGCGCCAACAACGTGGCCTTGACCGGCATCGCCGCGCACCTGGTCGTTGACTTTCAGGGCAAAGCAGTCTGGCGGGCTCGACGAGGTGAGAACACCCGGCGCCAGCAGAGATGTCAGTGAGAACACACCGTGGTCCGTGAGCTCGTAAACGGGCTCGACCACCGTGGACGTAAACGGTCCAATTCCGTGCACCTGAAGAATCGTTTCGGTCTTCGACCACGCGAAGTGCTCCATGTTCTTGGGCGCCATTCCGTACGTCCCGGTCTCCATGACCTCCAGGGCAGATTGGCTGAAGCGCCGGCCCATCCCAAGCGACCACGTGCCCTTGACGACCGTGATGTGTTCGTCGATGGGATGAACGTGCGGCAGCGTGATGTATCCCGCGTCCTGATGAATCCGAAAGACGAAGGGCTCTCCAGGCTTGCTGAAATCGCCTGACACCTTCTCGACCCACTGGCCCGCGGAAAACGTATGCAGTGGCACGACGCGATGCGGGGCCGGGTCTTGCGATTGAGCAAAGGTCGCGAACGGAGCGAGCAGCAGTGCGAA
>JBKJMH010000391.1:0-7924 GCA_046596625.1 Vicinamibacterales bacterium
ATCGCGCCGGCCGCCGACGACTGCAAGCGTTTGTTGGCTGGCGTTTCCGTTTTATCCGTATGTCGACTCGACACACCGTTGAGTGCCGCGCGACCGGCAGGCGGTTTGCGACCGCACATTCAGGTGCATAGGCGAACGCGACAGGACCGGAAAGTCACGTCACTCGAAGCACCCGCGGTCGAGCCACCGGAGGCGGCCTTCCTCGTGGTCAACGGCCGTCGCTGGCGAACCTCCGATCCGCGGATTCCTCCCGGCTTCCGTCAGGAGCTGGTGAACGCGCTGATGGCGGCGCGTCGCGCGGTTCGGGACGCCTCCGGCGCGCAGCAGCTGCTGCGCAGCCGGAGCCGCGTGCACGACGCCAAGCTCGCGCTGGGCGAACGCGGTCACCCCTGGTGGCTACCGCCCACCCCCGCCGCGACGACGCGGCGCATCGACGCCACGCTGCGGTCGTTGCTCAGCAGCCGTGGCCCGGACAGTTCGATCTGCCCGAGCGATGTGGCGCGTATTGTTGGCGGCGCGTCGTGGCGCGCGTGCCTGCCGAACGTTCGCGCCTGCGCCGTCAGGCTGATGGAAGGCGGCGGGCTCGAAATTGTTCGAGGGGGTCGGGTCCTGACGAGGAACCTGACAGCGGGAGTGCTTCGCTACCGGCTCTCACGCACACCCGACGTCGCCTGAGACCCCGGCGGTCCCGGCGCGTACGCATGGCTCCGCAAGCCGCGATTGCGGACCGTGCACACGTGCTGTACGACTGGCGAGATCGAAGGACGCAATAGTAGAAATTGGAGGCGCCGCCCGGATTTGAACCGGGGGTGGAGGTTTTGCAGACCTCTGCCTTACCGCTTGGCTACGGCGCCGATTTGGCCCCTGAAACACAGAACGGGCCGTGAAGGCCCGCGTTACGCCTCAGGAACTAGGCGAGAGATGGAGCGGGAAACGGGATTCGAACCCGCGACTTCGACCTTGGCAAGGTCGCACTCTACCACTGAGTTATTCCCGCTCGCCAGAAACCCTAAAGTACCACACGCACACGCTCAGCTTCAACCCCACTGAGCCCATTCCCGCCGATTTCTTGAGAGGGGCGTCACACCTTAGCCGCGCGAAGGACCTGCGCCGCTTCCTCCGGTGACGTGGGGTTGATGTAGAAGCCTGTCCCCCATTCGAACCCGGCGGTACGCGTCAGCTTCGGCATCAGTTCCACGTGCCAGTGATAGTACTCGGCACGCGTATCCGAAAACGGCGCGCTGTGGATGACGAGATTATACGATGGATTTTCGAGCGCGCGGTTCATCCGTTGCAGCACCGACTTCAGCATCCGCGCCAGGTTCTCGTACGCCTGTCGCGGCGCCTCCTCGAAGCGCGACCCGTGGCTCTTGGGCAGCAGCCAGGTCTCGAATGGGAACCGCGGCGCATACGGCGCCAGGGCGACGATGTCGGCGTTCTCGTGAATGACGCGCCGCCCCGACGCGATCTCCTGCCGAATGATGTCGCAGAAGACGCAGCGCTCCTTCTGCTCGAAGTGACGACGCGCCCCTTCGACTTCCTCGCGCACGAAGTCGGGCACGATCGGCAGCGCTATGAGTTGCGAGTGCGAATGCTCGAGCGTGGCGCCGGCCGACGCCCCGTGGTTCTTGAACACCAGGACGTAGCGAAAGCGCGTGTCCTTCTTCAGGTCGAGGACACGCTCGCGGAACGCCCACAGCACCCGCTCGATCTCCATCTCGCTCATCGTCGCGAGCATCTTCGAATGGTCGGGCGACTCGATAACGACCTCGTGCGCGCCGATACCGTTCATGCGATCGAACATCCCCTCGCCCTCACGATCGAGGTTGCCCTCGACCTGCAGCGCCGGGAACTTGTTGGGGACTACCCGCAGGTCCCAGCCGGGGCTGTTCGCCGGCTGGCCGTTCTGCCGGAATGCCAGCACCTCGGGCGGGGTCATGTCCTCGCGCCCGGTGCAGAACGGGCAGAACTCACCGCCGAGGACGGTGGACGGCTCGATACGGAAGTCGTTGGGACGCTTTTGCCGATCGGTGGAGATGATCACCCAGCGACCGGTGATCGGGTCTTTGCGCAGTTCAGGCACGTGTGGACTTCAGATTCTACTCGGCGTCGAAGGCATTTGTGTAAACCTCCACCGACGGCCCCTGTGTGTCGATCGCAATGGCCACGACGTCGAACCGGCACGGACGATCGGCGAGCCGCTGGCGCATGATGAAGTGGTGCGCCGTGGCCACCAGCCGACGGCGCTTCGTCGACGTCACCGCATCGGCACCAGTCCCGTAGTCGACGCCGGCGCGCGTCTTCACCTCGACGAAGACAACGGTCGGTCCATCGAGCGCGATGATGTCGACTTCGCCACTTCGACAGCGATAACGCCGCGCCAGAATTGCGTACCCGCGTCGCTCCAGTTCAGCGCAGGCGAGATTTTCGCCGATTTCCCCGAGCGTCACGCGGTCGCGGGTCATGTACACCCCGCTGCGGAGCAAAGGACGCGCCCGCACCGGGGCAGGCTGAGCCTCTGGCGATGACGAGCGGCTGTCCGCGGGGCAGGGCTTACTTGCGCTTCCAGCGCGTACCAGCGGCTGAGTCCTCGAGAAGCACGCCGCGTTCCGCAAGTTCGTCGCGCACCCGGTCGGCAGCGGCGAAGTCGCGGGCACGCCGCGCGGCGTGCCGCGCCTCGATGAGGCGTTCGATCTCCTCGACCGGCACGGGCGGCTGCTCGTCTTCGGCCTGCCGCAATGAAAGGATGCCGAGCACCTGGTCGAACTCGTCGAAGGCCTGCCGGACGGCAGGTCCATCGCCCACGCCGAGTTGCCCCGCGTCGACCGCCGAGTTCAGCGACCGCACGAGTTCGAACATCGCGCCGAGCGCGGCCGCGGTGTTCAGGTCGTCGCGCATGGCCTCGCCGAACTGCGTCCGCGCCTCGTCGACACGCGCGGTCACGTCCGGATGCGAGCCCGGGACGGACACCGCGGCGACACGCGCCATGCAGTCGGTGAGACGGCGAAGCGCTTCTTCGGCCTGCTGCAGGCTCTCCCAGGTGAAGTTCAACTGCTTGCGGTAGTGCGACGACAGCAACAGGTAGCGCACCGCCGACGGCCGCTGGCCACCCTTGATGATGTCAGGAATGGTGTGCGTATTCCCGAGCGACTTCGACATCTTCTCGTCGTCGACGATGAGATGTTCGACGTGAAACCAGAAGCGCGAGAACTGGTGCCCGGTGGCGCACTCGCTCTGTGCGATCTCGTTCTCGTGGTGCGGGAAGATGAGGTCGATGCCGCCGGTGTGGATGTCGATCGGCGGCTGGCCGAGAATGCGCAGCGCCATGGCCGAGCACTCGAGGTGCCAGCCCGGACGGCCCGGTGTGCCCCCCGCGACTTCCCAGCTTGGCTCGCCCGGCTTCGTCGCCTTCCACAGCACGAAGTCGCGCGCATCGTCCTTGGCGTAGTTGTCCGAATCGACGCGCGCCCCGGGCTTGATCCCTTCGTGATCGAGATGCGCCAGCTTGCCGTAGTCGGGCATCGTCGAGATCTTGAAGTAGATGGAGCCGTCGCTGCGGTAGGTGTGCCCGCGCTGCTCGAGCGCCTCGATCATCTCGCCCATGGCGACGATGTTCTCGGGGTCGGTGGCGCGCGGGTTCTCTTCCACCGGCTCGAGGCCGAGCGCCCGCGCATCCTCACGGAATGCCGCGATGTACTGGTCGGTGTAGCTGCGCAGGTCCATGCCGGCCTTCTGCGCGCCGATGATGGTGCGGTCGTCCACATCCGTGAAGTTCATCACGTGATGAACCGTGTACTTCTGCAGATGACGCAGCGTACGCCGCAGGACGTCGACGCAGACGAAGGTGCGGAAGTTGCCGATGTGCCCGCGCGCGTAGACCGTGAGACCGCAGGTGTACATCCGGACGGTGTTGTCAGAACCCGGTATGAAGGTTTCCTCGGACCGAGTCAGCGTGTTGTACAGGCGCATCTGAAGCTAGCGGGATTCTACAGTGAAAGGCGCTCGAACAGGATGCGGGCCCGGTCGCAGTCGGCCTTGATCTGCGCCTTCAGGGCATCGAGCGACTCGAAGGCGCGTTCGTCGCGCAGGCGCTGCACGAAGCCGACGCGGATGGGCGCTCCATACAGGTCGCGATCGAGGTTGAAGATGTGGGTCTCGATTGAGACACGCCCCGAGTTGTCGACCGTTGGCCGCACGCCGATGTTGGTGACCGAGGGGTAGACGATGCCGTTGAGGCTCGCCGTCGTGGCATACGCACCGAAGGGCGGCAGCAGGTCGTTCGGCGTCTCGACGTTGGCCGTGGGGAAGCCGATGGTTCGCCCTCGCTGCGCCCCACGTACCACCGTGCCGTCGATGAAGTACTGGTGTCCGAGCAGCGCGCCCGCTTCGTCGACGCGCGCCTCGTTGATCAGCCGCCGTACGCGGGTGCTCGAGACGACGAAGTCCTTGTAGCGAACCGGGTCGATCTTCTCGGCATTGAAGCCATAGCGCGCGCCCAGCGTCCGCAGCAGGCTGAAGGTGCCGGCCCGGTCGCGCCCGAACAGGAAGTTCGCACCAACCCACACCTCCGACACGTGCAGCCAGTCCACCAGCACGGCGCGCACGAAGGTTTCCGGGTCCCACTGTGACAGTTCGTGCGTGAAGCGCACGATGGCCGTGCCCTGCACGCCGGCAGACGCCAGCGCCTCCAGTTTCTGCGCCTTGGTCATCAGCAGCGGCGGTGCCTTGTCCGGGCGCACCACACGCGGCGGGTGCGGGTCGAACGTCAGCACCACCGACGTGGCGCCGCGCTCGGATGCGACGCGATTCACCCGCTCGAGAATCTTGCGGTGTCCGCGGTGGACGCCGTCGAAATTACCGAGCGCCAGCACGGGATGCGACCAGCGCGGGGGGCGCGGGTCTTCTGGGAAGTGGATGACGTCCATGACTGCGGGTGTGACGGGGTGGCCGCGATCTACGCCACCTCGAGAACCAGCCCATCATAGGCCAGTTCCACACCCTTCGGCAGGCGCGCGCAGGTCTCGGCATACGGCAGATCGTGGCAGACGTGCGTGAACCAGGTGCGCTCCGCACCGATGCGTGCCGCTGCCTCGATCGCCTGCTCGAGGTTGAAATGCGTGGGATGCACCTTCTCGCGCAGCGCGTCGAGGACCAGCGTCTTCACTCCCTCGAGCAACGGCCACGACTCGTCCGGTATGGCGTTGCAGTCGGTGAGGTAGGCGAACGAGCCGATGCGGTAGCCGAGAATCTGCCGGCGCCCGTGCATCACCGGCACGGGGACGATGTCGAAGCCACCGAGGGAGAACGGTCCGCCGATGGTTGACAGCGAGAGCTTCGGGATGCCGCCGCCCTGGGGCGTGGCCGCATCAAAGATGTACGAGAACGTGTGCCGGAGGTCGCGCGTCGTCCGCGCATCGGCGTAGGCCGGAATCGCGCTCTTCTGGATGACGTTGAAGCGGCGCACCTCGTCCAACCCGAGGATGTGGTCCGCGTGGCTGTGCGTGAACAGGATCGCGTCGACGCGGCGAAGCCCGAAGGTGAGCGCCTGTTGCCGCAGGTCGGTCGAGGTGTCGACCAGCACATTCCGCACCGACCGCGCGAACGGCGTGGCCGCCGCGTCGGCATCCAGCCCCTCGATGAGGATCGACGGCCGGCTGCGGCGGTCGCGCGGATCGGTCGACTGGCAGGTGCGGCAGTCGCACCCGATCATGGGCACACCGTGCGAGGTGCCGGTGCCGAGCATGGTGATTCGAAGCGTCACGGATCCCCTGCCCTGCCTGCCCGTCTACGGCTCGATGATGCGCTTGCCGCCGTCCGCCGCCTGGACGAACCGCAGCCGCAGCTCGTACAGCACCTGCTCGAGCACCTGGCGCTCTTCGGCGGTCAGGTTCCCCTTCGTCTTCTCGTCGAGCAGCGCGAGGATCTCGATCATCTGGCGCGCCCCTTCGAGGTTGGGCTGCGCAAGCCGCTGACCTCCTGGTTCCGGCACGTCGCCGAAGTGGATGGCCGCGGAGCTGGCGAGCGAGATGACGAACTGCGTGAACGAAATGTCTGCCATGTGATGAAATGACCCTGTGTCTGCATCCAGCTTACCAAACTCTCCCGCCGCTGACGCCGCACGCGAGTTCGTTCGGCTCATCGAGATCATGGCCGCCTTACGGGCGCCGGACGGCTGCCCGTGGGACCGTGAACAGACGATCGACACGCTGAAGAAGTACGTCCTCGAAGAGACGTATGAGCTACTCGCAGCGATCGATCACCACGACCACGAGGCCCTACGCGAGGAACTCGGCGACTTTCTGTTCGAGGCGGTGTTCGTCGCGCAACTCGAGCAGGAAGCGGGACACTTCACCATCGCCGACTCGGTGAAGGCGGTGGCCGACAAGCTGGTGCGCCGCCACCCGCACGTCTTCAGGCGCGACGAGGGCGAGCCGGCGCTCGAAACGTCGGGCCAGGTGAAAGTGCGGTGGGAAGAGGTGAAGGCACAGGAGCGCGGCGGCCAGCAGAAGACGAAGACGCTGCTGAGCGGCATCCCCGCGGCGCTACCCGCCTTGCTGCGTGCCTACCAAATCGGGGCGCGCGCGCACTCGGTCGGTTTCGACTGGGACAAGCCGGTGGACGTCATCGAGAAGATACGGGAAGAAGTCGAGGAGGTGGCCGAAGTCGTCGCCTCGAACACGCCGCTCGATTACGCCAGAGCCGAGGAGGAGATGGGCGACCTGCTGTTTTCCATCGCTCACCTCTCGCGCCGCCTGGGCATCGAGCCGGAGGCTGCACTACGCAAGGCGAACGACAAGTTCACGCATCGCTTCACCGCCATGGAAACACGCATCGCGGCCCACGGCGGGAAGATGGCCGACATGGGTATCGACGCGCTCGAAGCGGAGTGGCAGCAGAGCAAGGCAGAAGAGACGCGGCACCAGGACTGATCACCGCGCCGGTGCGGCGATGCCTCAGAACTCGACCAGCAGCCCGGCCGACGGAACGAAGGGCAGCATCGACTCGAAGGGATCGCCCGCTTCGAAGGTGCGCCGGTTGACGCCCGGCGGCACGAAGCGCTCGTTGCGGCGACCGAGCACGTTCAGCAACTCGACGTAGAGCGTCAGCCGCCCCGGCCGGCGCGTGAAGGTGCGGTTGGCGCGCATGTCGAGGCGGGCATACCCGGGCGCCCGCAGTTCGTTGCGAGACGTCGTCACGAAGAACTGTCCATCGCGCTCGGCCCAGTAGCCAGTCGCCGGCGTGTTGCTGCCAAGTCGAAAGCGGGCGCTGGCCGACGTGCGGTCGCTCAGGCGATAGGCGGCGAACGCGTTGACCGTGTGCCGCTGGTCGAAGTCGCCCCAGAAACGCTCGCCGGAAACGGAGTCGGCGTACCGTGAGAACCCGAGCGCATACGACAGCCATCCCGAGATGCCGCGCGCGGCGCGGCGCTCCACCAGCCACTCGACGCCGCGGGCATGGCCGTCGAGCGCATTCAGCCAGCGCGTGGTCGTCGACACCGGCATGAACAACGAGCCGGATACGCGCGGCTCGGTTCCTGGCAACCGCAGCCAGTCGCGGTCCTGCCGGTTGTAGGCGGTGACCTGCCAGCGGACCGCTCCGCGCAGGTATCCCTCGACCCCGAGGTCGGCATGGACCGACCGTGCCACCGCCAGTGTGGATGTGCCTCGGACGCCCACGACCTGGGTTGTGGCGGGCGCCTGCCGGTAGATGCCGCCGGCCGCCCTGACAAAAAGTCCGGCGCCGATCGGCACACGGGACTGCATCCAGGGCGATAGCGCCGTGGTGTCCGTCAGTGACCAGCGATCGACCCGCACACCCGGTTCGAGCGAGACGCGGCCCGCCCGCAGGTGCGCCGACGTCCACGCACCGCTGCGACGGCTGCCGTCATCGAAGCGTTCACGAAGGATCAGGCGGGTGCCGGACA
>JBKJMH010000003.1:0-7484 GCA_046596625.1 Vicinamibacterales bacterium
GAGGTCGTCATCAACGACCGCAAACTCGGCAACCCGCCCCTCGTCGTCCAGGACATCGCGGCCGGCCAGTACCGCGTCGACATCGCCTGTGGAGGCGACGTCGTGAAGACTCACTACGCCACCGTCAGGGCCGGCCAGACCTACGTCGCCGCAATCAAATGACACGACTTCCGTCCCCCCGCATCGTCCTTCTCCTGGTCGCCACGCTCGGCGTGTCGGTGGGAGCCCAGCAGAACAACGAGGAGTTCGCGCGCCGCCAGTACGACAGCGGCCTGAGCTTCCTCCAGAACCATCGCTACTCCGAGGCGATGAAAGACCTGCAGGCGGTGGTCGACTCGTTCGCCACGAGCAGCGTGGCGGACAATGCGCTGCTGCAAATCGCCCAGTACCAGCTCGAGGTGGCGCGCGACCTCGAGGCCACGCAATCCGCGGTCGACAAGCTGCTGAAGGACTACCCGGATACCGACTCGGCGCCGATGGCGCACGTGCTGTCGGGACGCCTCGCGTTTACCAAGGGGCGCACGGCCGCCGACATCGACGCGGCACTCGCCAGCTTCGAACGCGTGCCGCGCCTGTTCCCCGGCAACGATGCGGTCGCCGCCGCCGGGTTTTTCGCCGGTGAGACGCTACGCTCGGTGCGGCGCGACGCCGACGCACTCGACCGTTACCGCCGCGTCACCATGGAGTATCCGCGGTCGATCTGGGCCGCTCGCGCCAGCCTCTCGGCTGGCTACTGCCTGGTGCAACAGGAGAAGCCGGCGCAGGCGCTGCAGGAATTCCAGCGCGCACGCCAGCTCTTCCCCGGCACCGCGGCCGCCACCGACGGCCTGAACCTCAATTCGATCGCCTACCGCCTCTACGTCCGCGGGCAGGGCGGCCAGTCTTACACGTTCAGCGGCAAGGCCATTGGTCCGGAGAAGTCCGAGTTCCGCGACGCCACGGGCATCACCTTCGATGCCGCCGGTCAGCTGATGCTCGGCCACAAGGCCGGCGTCACGGTGTTCAAGGCCGACGGCTCGGTGGCCCAGTCGCTCGCGGCGGTCGATACCACGGCGTTCTTCGTCGACGAGCAGGAACGGGTGGTCATCGCCCGCAACGGCTCGCTCATCACTGCACGCGCCGATGCCATTGCCTTCTCCGGCCCCGGCGGCGACGGCCAGCTGCGTGCGGTGGACGAAATTCCGGCGGTCTTCGCGAACGAACGAGGCGAGCGCATCATCGCGAACCCGAAAGGACGCAACGTCATCCGCTCGCTGGCGAACGGCCGCTTCGTCTCCATCTTCTCGACTGGACAGGTGATGCGCATGGCGCGCAACTGGATGGGCGACGTGGCGCTGCTCGATGCCAGCGCGAAGTCGGTGGCCATCGTCGATCGCGACGGCAAGGCGGTGTCAAAGCTCGCGGCGAAGGGGACCGGCTACGAACTCGACGACCCGGTCGACGTGGCGTTCGACCAGCTCGGACATCTCTACGTCCTCGACAAGGGGCGCGCGTCGATCCTGGTCTTCGGCCCGAAGAACAAGCTCGTCTCGACCATCACCATTCCGAACAACAGCCCCGGCGCGCTGAACCGGGCTGCAGCCCTTGGCATCGACCCGGCCGGCCGCCTCTACGTCTTCGACGACAGGTCGCGCCGCATCCAGGTGTATCAATGAGACAGGCCTATACGTCCCTGCTGTGCGCGGCCCTGCTGATGGGTGGCACCGGTGTCCGCTCTGCCTCCGCGCAGGCGCCCGACGCTGAAATCCAGGTGCAGATGTCGGAGGCGCGGCGGCACTTCGAGGCGCTCGAGTACGAGCAGGCCGTGCCGTCACTCGACCGCGCGGTCGCTACCCTTCAGGCGCGCCAGGGCGACGACACCCGTCAGATGCTGGTCGAGGCGCTCGAACTGCGCGCCCGCGCGCGCTTCGGCCTCGGCGACCAGGACGGCGCGAAGCAGGACTTCACGCTGCTCCTGCGCACGAACGCCGGCTACACGATGTCCGGCCAGGTGTCGCCGCGCGTCGTCGCGCTCTTCGACGACGCGAAGAAGGCCACCGTGACGACGGTGAAACTGACCGTCACGCCGCCCGACGCGTCGGTGCTGCTCGACGGTCGCCGCATCGCGGCCACTGGCGACGTCGCCGTGCTCGTCGGCGAGCACACGCTCACGGCCAGCCGCACCGGCTTCAAGACCGACAGCCTCACTTTCACGGCTGCGGCCGAGACCACGGCAGAGGCCTCGCTCGCCCTCCCCCGCACGTCCGCCGTGCTCTCCGTCGTCACGGCTCCGGCCGATGTCGAGGTGTTCGTGGACGGCGTCTCGAAGGGCAGGACGGCCGCCGGTCCGCCGCCCGCGGAATTCACTGCCAGGGCCACAGCCGCCGGCATCCCGGCCAACCAGCTGTCGGGCGTGCTCATGCTCACCGACCTCGCCACCGGCTCACACCGCATCGAGTTCAGGCGCGGTTGCTTCGTGCAGGCCGAGCGGCGGCAGGAGATCAGCCAGCTCGACGACTACGTCATCGACCCGATCCGACTGGCGCCGGCCGTCGCCACGCTCGTGGCGCAGGCGCCGCAGCCGGGCACGACGGTATTCGTCGACGGCGCATCGAAGGGCAACGCGCCGTACACCGCTGAACTCTGCGAAGGACCGCACACCGTTGAACTGCGCGCGCCGACCGGCCGCTTCCTGCGGCGCATCGACGTGAAGGCTGGCGAGCGCGTGGAAGTGAGCGGCGCCCTGCGCCCCGCGTTCGCGCTGGTCGCCAGCACCCAGACAAGTTTGAACGCCGACCTTCGCGGCGCCATCGAACGGGCGTTCGAGCCGCTCCGCTCCATTCTCGTGTTCGCGCCACCGGCCGAGGCGCTCGATGCCGCGCTGAAGAGCGAGAAGTTGCCGGCGGACTGGCTCGGCTACGACGCCAACCGCCGTCCGTTCGGTGTGTCCGCTGAAGTGACAACCGCGATGCGCCGCGACCTGTCGGCGAAGCTCGCCAAGGCGTTCGATGCGCAGGGTATTGCCTCGGTCACCGCGCCGGTGGCCACGAACCGCAGCCGTCTCGTGCTGTCGCTGCTCAGCGCCGGCAGCGCCGAACCGGACGTCATCGAGGTGAACCTCGATCAACAGGACACGGTGGCCAACGCCGTCGGCCAGATCGACCGCACGCTGGCCTTCCTCACCCCGAACATCGGCCTCACCGCCATCGACGTTGCCGACATGACCGGACCGGTGATTGTGGCAGTCGACGCGAACGGACCCTCCGCACAGGCCGGACTCGCCGTGGGCGACGTGGTGGTGTCTGCCGACGCCAGGCCGGTGGCTGATGCCGCTGCGCTGCTGGCTGCGCTCTCGGCCAAGACCGCGGGCCAGACGTTGGCGCTGGAACTGAAGGACAAGGCTGGCGCCGCGAAGAAGGCCGACCCGAAGGTGCTGTTGCGTCCGCGTCTCATCGGCATCAACGATCAGACGCTGTTCGTGAACCGCACGCTCGTCGCGCTGCGCGCCCGCCTGGGCGAAGCGAAGGACCCGACCGAGCAGGCGTCCATTCGCCTCAACCTGGCCGCCGCCCTGACTCACCTCGAATCGTGGAGCGAGGCGCGCACCGAACTACAGCAGGTGCAGTTGACCGATGGCCCCGGCGTCGGTGCCGGCACGGTGCAGTACCTGCTCGGGCTCACCTCGGCTCGCCTCGGCAACCGTGCTGAAGCCGAGACCGCCTTCAAGGCCGCAGCGGCGTCGGGCAACCTGCTGACCGAAGATGGCCCGCCCGTGAAGGAACTCGCCGAGGCCCGCCTCGCCGAACTCGCGCGCGGCGCCACTGGGCGGTAGTAGAACCTAAATCCAGCGCTTCGGCGCTTCCCACGACACCGACTTGATGCCGTTGCTGCCGTTCTCGAGCAGTTGCTGGCTCACGAGTTCGAGTTCGCGGTCCCCGTTCAGCACCGCCTTGTAGCGGATGATCGTCTGCGCGCCGTGCGAGATTTCGAGCGCCTCGGCGGTGATGCAATGGTCCGAGAACACCCGCGCAATGTGCTGCGCCGGGAATGAGGCGCCATCAGCGATGACCGCCACCCGCATCGAACGCGGCAACTCCCCGCCGGACTGACGGCTCATCACCACGAGGCACCCGGCGAGGAACAACGTGCCGATGATCGCGATGCCGAACGAGCCGACGCCGCACGCCATGCCGAGGCCCATCAGCAGGAACAGCGCCGTGCCGTCGCGCGGATCGTCGATCGGCGTGCGGAACCTGACGATGCTCGCGGCGCCGGCCACACCAAAGGCGCGCGGCAGCGAGTCGCCAATCATCGTCATCGTCAGCGCACCGGCCACGCACAGCAGCACGTAGCTCTGGGCCATCGACCGCGTCAGCGGCTGGTCACGACGCGTGCGCGCCTGAACGCTGGTGATGGTCCAGCCGATGATGGCCGCCAGCAACAGCTTGAAGCCGTCGAGCAGCGGCGCCGTCCGCACCACCGCCAGTGGCGTCATTGCCTGGAAGGGCGTCGGTGTCTTCACGGCGTCGACGGCGGCGGCTTCGAGTCCAGGCACGAGGAGCAGCGCGAGTCCTACGAGGCTGAGCAAGCCAATCATCGCCATCGGAGGCGTGCCGGTACTGGGGCGCGTGCGGGTGGTGGGCGGTCGAGTCGTCGGTGTCATCGAGGTCAACTGGAGCAAGACCGTTGCCCGGCGCGGTGTCGTTCGTGGCATCTGCATGCACGCATCCGCCACGCGGCGTCTCGTCCCTGTGCGCGAACGCGACACAGCTGTGACAGATGTGGTCAGCCACCCGCGCACACGGCGAGCGCGCAGACGGACTCCGGCGTCAGGGTCGTTTGACCTGCACTTCATAGCGCAGCGCCACCATGCCGCTGCGGTACGCCTTCGACTCCACCAGGTGGAGCGCAATGTCCGTGTCGAGCGTACCGAAGAACGGGATGCCCTCGCCGATCAGGATGGGCACCATCGAGTAGCGCACTTCGTCGACGAGCCCCAGCCGGAGGCACTCGCTCGTCACCGCGCCGCCCCCGACAATCCAGATGCTGCGGTACGACGCCCGCAGCCGCTCGTTCACGAACCGCGCAAGGTCGCCGGCGCAGAACTCGACGGTGTCTCTCGTCTTCGGCAGGGAGCGGTGCGTGAGGACGAAGGTCGGCGTGTCGCCGTAGACCCAGCCGAACCCATTGGCCTCGAAGCCGAGTGCCAGTTCGTAGGTCCGCGAGCCCATCACGTAGCAATCGATGGTGGCGAGAAACGCCTGCGCCGTCTCTGCGTCCAGCGTGTCGCCGCCTGCGAAGGTGTCCTTCACCTCGAGCCAGTCGACGCTGCCGTCGCGCCGCGCAATGAAGCCGTCGAGGCTTGCGGCCATGTGCACCGTCACGCACGACTTCTCACTCGCCATCGTCATCTCCCTGTCGCCGGACGTCGCCGCCTGTCAGCCGCCGGCAGCGCATGCCGCATAATACGACACCGCACCGCAGAGCTCGCGGGCAGGGCTCGGGTGTGCTGGAAGACGGACATCGGCGGCGGACCTCAGGCCCGGCGCACGCGGGCAATAGCCTTCGAGAGCGTCGGCTCGAAGCCGATGGCGAGTGCCGACAGCACGCCCACGACCGCACATCCTGCCCAGATCTCATCAGGCGACTGACGTGAGGCGGTGCGCCGCATCGTTGTCCCGCACGACGTCTCTATCTTGTCGGCCGTTCACGTGCGCAACTACAGGAAGGCGAGACGCGAGCCTGCCGTCACCGGGCCGTGAGGCCGCGAATGAGATTCAGCAGCAGGTCGATGGCGATGTCGTTGTGTCCACCCTGCGGAATGATGAGGTCGGCCCAGCGCTTCGACGGCTCGACGAAGTCGAAGTGCATCGGCTTCACCGTGGTCAGGTACTGCTCGATCACCGAGTCCATCGTGCGGCCGCGCTCGGCGACGTCGCGCACCAGGCGCCGGATGAAGCGCGTATCGGCGTCCGTATCGACGAACACCTTCACGGCCATCAGGTCGCGCAGCGCTCGGTGAGTGAAGATGAGGATGCCCTCGACGATGATCGCCTGGCGTGGCTCGGCGCGTTCGGTGGTGCTCCGGCGCGCGTGCATCGTGAAGTCGTAGGTCGGCAGTTCCACGACGTTGCCCTGGCCGAGCGCACGCAGGTGTTCCACCATCAGGTCGGTGTCGAGCGAATCGGGGTGGTCGTAGTTCAACTGCGCGCGCTCTTCCAGACGCAGTTCCTTGCGGTCGTTGTAGTAGCGGTCGTGTTCGAGCACCGTGACGTGCTCGGGGCCGAGGCTCTGGGCAATGCGGCGAACCACCGTCGTCTTGCCCGAGCCGGTGCCGCCGGCGACGCCGATGATGACAGGGGGCTGGCCCATGAGCGTCAGGATACGTCATCGGCCGCCAGCCTCGCCGCGTCGGCGCCTGCTGCGGGCCCAGCGTCCAGCGCACGGCCGCGGAGCCGTGCGCCGTGCGCCACGCCGTCTACTTCATCTCTTTCTGCAGGGTCTGGATGCGCCCCACCATCCCGCCCATCAGCGCGCTGACCGCAGGCGAGTAGCCCTTGTACTTCTCGGGCACCTTCCACTCGGCGGCCAGCTGCTCGGGCGTCTTGCCGGCTTTCAGCCCAGCCTGCATCCAGGCCACGAGGTCCTTGTTGAAGTCCGCGTACTCCTTCAGGTCCGCCCACGTCGTCTGCGCCGGCATGTGGCCGTTGATGATCGCGTCCACGTTCTTGATACCGTCGTGGGCCTTCATCAACGACTCAGAGATGTGCAGCATGCTGCCGCCGTTGGCGTCGTCGATAAGCGGCACGTTTTTGCCGGAAAAGATGTCGCCCGCGTGGACGATGCGGAGAGCGGGGAAGACCACCCAGGCGTCACCGTTGGTGTGGCCGGGGCCGAAGTAGTAGAGGTCGACCTGATCGGCGCCCTTGCCGATCGTCATCTTGTCTTTGAACGTCCGTTTGGCCATGCCGGCGTTGTTGTGTTCCTTGAAGATCGGCATCTTCTCCATGTTGGCCCTGGTGTTCTCCTGCACGACGATGTCGATCGACGCTGGGAACTCCACGTTGCCGCTCACATGGTCGCCGTGGGTGTGCGTGTTGATCAGCACGGTCACCGGCTTGGACGTCAGTGTCTTGATCTTGTCGAGGATCGGCTGGCCCCAGCCCGGGTTCTTTGCGTCGACCACGGTGACGCCGGCCGCCGTGATGAACACGGCGGTGTTGCCACCGCCGCCGCGCAGGACGTAGAGGTTGTCCTTGACCTTCTCGACCTCAATTACCTTTGGCGCATTCGCCGCCGGCTGCGCCTTCACCGCCACCAGCGCGCCAATAGCCATCAGCGCGCCCAACACCACTGCTCTTCTCATGAGATCTCTCCTTCAGCGATGGATTCGGCCATCCCGGCGCGCTGATTGTGCCACAGGGAGGGCCCGGAACCGCCGGGGCATCGGGCGGGCGCGAAGGCGCCCGGTTCAGCCAGACCGCCCGCCGAGATCGAACGCTACG
>JBKJMH010000195.1:0-8871 GCA_046596625.1 Vicinamibacterales bacterium
CGAGCGCGGGTTGCGAACGCTGTTCTTCTGCCGAATGGCGATTGATGGGCAAATCCCCTCAATGCGGTCGACGTCCGGCTTCTCCATCCGTTCGAGAAACTGGCGGGCGTAGGCCGAGAGCGACTCGACATAGCGGCGCTGACCTTCGGCGTAGATGGTGTCGAAGGCGAGCGACGACTTGCCCGAACCCGAGAGACCGGTGATGACCACCAGCTTGTGCCTGGGCAGGTCAACGTCGATGTTCTTCAGGTTGTGGACACGCGCGCCGCGAACCGCGATCCAGTCGTGCGCCATGCTGCCTCTGCCGGAAAAATGCGGGTTTGCCGAAACCCTGATTCTACACCGGCGCTCCCGGCGGCAGCCCGTGCGTCAGCTCAGCCCGCCCTGTGGTTCTCCGCTCGCAGACGGCTGTGCCGATAGCCGTAGCCGATGTAGATGGCAAGCCCGATCAGCAGCCAGATCCCGAAGCGTTCCCAGGCGTGGGTTGGCAGGCCGAACATCACGTAGACGCAGGCTGCGGCGCCCGCGATCGACACGAACGGCAGGAACGGGACGCGGAACGGACGCTCGCGTTCGGGCTCGGTCTTCCTGAGCACGTAGACGCCGATGCAGACGATGGCGAACGCCGACAAGGTGCCGATGTTCGTGAGGTCGTAGATTTCGTTCTCGTCCAGCACCAGCGCCCCGAGCGCCACCGCGATGCCGGTGACGACGGTCGTGATGTGAGGCGTGCGGTATTTCGGGTGGATCCTGGCGGCCCAACCCGGAAGCAGTCCGTCGCGCGCCATCGCGAAGAAGATACGCGGCTGTCCGTACTGGAACACCAGCAGGACCGCGGTGAGCGACACGACAGCACCGAGCGACACGAACCACCCGGCGGTGGTGAGCCCGGCCAGTTGCAGCGCCTGCGCAAGCGGGTCGGCGGCCTTCAGTTGCTGGTAGGGCACGAGTCCGGTCGCCACGAGCCCGACCACGACATAGATCACGGTGCAGATGGCCAACCCCGCGAGGATGCCGATCGGCATGTTGCGCTGTGGGTTCTTCGTTTCTTCCGCAGCGGTCGAAATCGCGTCGAAGCCGATGTACGCGAAAAAGACGATGGCCGCACCCTGGTGGATGCCTCGCCAGCCGTTCGGTGCGAATGGGACGAAGTTGGCGGTGTCGATGTGCACGGCACCGACGGCGACGAACACGCCGAGCACCAGCAGTTTCACCGCCACCATGATGTTGTTGGCGCGGACGCTCTCCTGCACTCCGATGTAGAGCAGCCACGTGATCAGCATCACGATGGCAAACGCCGGCACGTTCAGCAGGATGGGGATACCCGCGATGTGGGGCGCCGTTTGCAGCAGCGCGTGCACGCCAGGGTCCGCGCTCAGGAGCGCCGTGCGGTAGCCGTGCGTCAGGAACGCCGGCAGGTGGATGCCGACGCCGGTGAGCAGGGAATTGAAGTAGCCGCTCCAGGCAATGGCCACGGCGATGTTGCCGACGGCGTATTCCAGGATCAGGTCCCAGCCGATGATCCAGGCAACCAGTTCGCCCAGCGTCGCGTACGAGTAGGCGTAGGCGCTGCCCGCCTGCGGAATCATCGCCGCGAGTTCCGCGTAGCACAGCGCCGCCAAGCCGCAGACCAGCCCGAGCAGGATGAAGGACACGACCAGCGCCGGTCCCGCCCCGTAGCGCACGATCTCCCCCGTCGGCAGCGTCTCCCCTGCAGCGGCGGTGCCAATCGAGGAGAAGATGCCGGCGCCGATCACCGCGCCTATGGCCAGCATCACCAGGTCGCCGGCCCCCATCACGCGCTTGAGGCCGGATTGTCCTTCCGTCTCGGACACGAGTGCGGCGATCGGCTTGCGCTGCAGCAACTGCGACATATCAGGGCTGGATTGTATCTAAAGGGTTCCAGGCTGCAGGGGCGACGCGAAGCGATAGGCGGTGTCGGACGAGCAGAGAATGAGGTCGCCGGCAGAATCGAACGCCACGCCCACGAGCTTCGGTCCGCTGACCATCAGTTCGGGCGCGCCAGCGGCCGGCACCCGGTACAGGCCGCTCACACCCGCCAGCGCTTCCACGACGTAGAGCGTGCCCTCCGGAGAAAAGGCCAGCCCTTGCGGCCGCCCGAAGCCGCGGTGAAACACCGACACCTCGCCGGTAAAGGAAATGCGGTAGACGACGTCGCTGGCCGAGAGCGTGGGAGCCGTGGCGTAGAGACCATCGGGCCCGAGCGCCAGATGAAACGCCGCCACGCTGGGAGGGAGGGTGGTGAATGTCCTGGCGCTGCCGCTACGCGCCACCTCGAACACGGTGCCGGAACGATCGCCCACGAACAGGGTGCCATCCGGTGCGAACGCCAGACCGCAGGCAATACCCAGGTCCGACGCGAACACCTCCGCGTGGCCATCGTCGGTCAGGCGATAGACCGCCCCTTCGAAGCGGCTCGACACGAACAGTGTCCCGTCCGCGGAGAACGCCATGCTGGTGGGATTGATCACGCCCGACGAGAAACTCTCGCGAGTGCCCGCAGGTGTCACCCTGAAGATGGAGACTGGAACGTGCTGCCCGCGAGTGCCGCTGTAGGTGACGTACAGGTTCCCGAGCGCGTCGCACGCCGGGTTGTCCACCTGATGGAGACCAGCCGCGATGGGCGAACCGACATCGACGACCGCGTGGCCCTCGGCGCCGTCCATCCGCACCGGGAGCAGGCCAGCATCGGCGCCAGGCACGATCAGGCCGAAGTCGTCCTCCGAGGCAAAGACGACGCGGGCGGCCGCCGTGCCGATATGGACGGCCGGCAGCGTCGGACCGACGGCGAAGTGCGAGCCATGAAGGGTGATGCGCCCGCTCGCGATGGTGTGCGACGGCGTGACGGAGGAGGTTGTCGAGCTAGGCATCGCGTGGGATAACCGACGATGCCGGTGCGGCGCTACGCACTAGGTGTCGTCCAGTTCGGCGTTCCAATACAGGTAATCACGCCAGCTGTCGGGCGCGTTGCGCAGACCTACTGTAATCCGGATGGCGGGTGTGGAGTCCGGCCGCCTCGGCGCTCGCAGCAACTGCATGCCGGCCTGCGCCGGCGTTCGGCCGCCTTTGGTCCGGTTGCACTGCACGCAGCAGCTGACAATGTTCTCCCAGTCCTTGCGTCCGCCCTGAGCCACGGGCACGACGTGATCGAAGGTGAGTTCGCTGGTCGGGAAGGGCACACCGCAGTACTGGCAGCGGTGGTCGTCGCGCGCGTAGATGTTGGCGCGGGAAAAAGGGACGTAGTCGAACCGGCGCTTCACCTTGATGTAGCGGAGGAGGCGGATCACGGAGGGCAGCTTGAAGCTGATGGACACACCCCTAATCTCTCTGTCGTAGACAGAGATAACCTCGACCTTTCGCTGGCACCACAGCGTTACCGCTTTTTGCCAGTCGACGATCTTGAGGGGTTCATACGACGCGTTCAGCAGAAGCGTCTGTTCCATAACCGCTTCGTCTCGACTCCGCCTTGTTCTCCGGCCGATCTCGTACAGGAATTCTGCCCGACCGTTGTCGGGGTGTCAAGGCGGTGACACCCGTAAACACATCGCATTGCAGCTATTTAGCGACTGTACGGACCGGCGCGCTGCCGGTACAATCACGCGGATGTCAGCGCGGAGTCAGAAGGCGGCTGCCTTGCTTGGGGCGATTGCCCTTTCGGTGTCGGCCGCAGCGTGCGCGTCGGGAGGGGCGGCACCGCGGCCCTTTCCGATGCCCGCTCATGCCGAACCACCGGTCGTCGCCCGTCCGGCGGCGCCCACGGCGGACGCTCCTCGCGCAGTCGAGTCTTCAGATGTCGCGCCGACGCCGCTGGTCGCCAACCGCGTCGTGCGCGCCGCCCTCGAACTCCGCGGTACACCCTATCGGAACGGCGGCTCCGACCCGCGCGGGTTCGACTGCAGCGGATTCACGCAGTACGTCTTCAACCGTGCGGGCACCGCGCTGCCTCGCGAGACGCGTGACCAGTTCACGATTGGCGCGGACGTCGCTCCCGGCCAGCAACGTCCAGGCGACTTGATCTTCTTCTCGACGACCGCGCCAGGCGCATCGCACGTCGGGATTGCACTCGGCGGTGACGCGTTCGTGCATGCGCCGAGTTCACGCGGGGTCGTGCGGGTGGAGTATCTGACGCTGCCGTACTGGTCGCGGCGGCTGGTGGGAATCCGCCGCATCGAGACAGACTAGGCGGCGCGCGGCGCCAGGACTTTCGGACAGCGGCGCGAGGTGTCGAGCAGGAACTGCCGGACATGCAGGTCGGCTTCCGTGTAGTGCTCTCTGGTCCGTCGCGTCTTCCACGGTTCGACGTCGGTCGCAACGAGCGCGGCGTCGCAGGGAGGCTGCACTATCAGCCGCTCGATGTAGCGCTGCGGGTAGGACGGGAAACCCCTGAAGCTGGTGGCTGCCACACCGGCGTGCGCGGCGTTCAACGCGGCGAAGTCGTGCTGCAGGAAATCGTAGGCTGATGGATCGGGGCGCGTGTCGAGGTACGCCGTCACCATCTCTGCCACCTGCTCGAAGAACGCAGGCCCGTGACAGTGCGCCGAGTACGTGCCGTCGGAGCGTTCGATGCGACGAATGCCGCTCTGATCCGGGTCGATGTGGTAGAGCTCGTGCACGACCGTGTCGAGCTTCGCAATCCACGCGTCGCTGGACCGTCGGTAGAACCGTTCCTTCCTCGAGCGATCCAACGATTGGTCGCAGAAGCGCGGCAACGCGAACGAAATCAGGTAGTTCATGCGCCGCTCGTTGAGCGACACCACCGGAGACTTCGTCACGAACCACTCCGTGCGCCGCGTCACCTGTCCTGTCACGCGGTCACGCCAGAAGTAGTAGCCGGGTTCACTGGCGGGCAGGCCGAGGGAATGACAGGTGGCAAACGCGCCGTCAGTTCGCAGACGACCGAAACGCGCGAAGACCAGCACGGCGTCCATGTCGATGAAGGACAACTCCGGAACGCGCGACACGATGTCCCGCATGAGCAACGTCAGCCGGTCGGTGTAGTTGAGCATGCGTCGGGTATCTGCCTTCACGGTAGCGATGCTTATCGAGAGCGTCAAGCTGAGCAAGGCTCGCGGTCCGCCTATTTCTGCTCGTCCTGACGCTGATCTTCGGCAAGGTCGTCGGCTGAGGCGCGGACCAGTGGCGGCGCGACCTCACCCATTCGGCGCAGAATGATCTGCTGCCGGCGAGTGAGCCGGCGAGTGGGCTTGAGGGGGTTCATCAGGCGCGGGTTGATGATCGCGCCGGCCATGAGCGCCGCTTCGCTGGGGCCAAGTGCAGCGGCCGACTTGTGAAAGTATGCCTGCGCTGCGGCATCGGCGCCGTAGATGCCATCGCCCCATTCGATGACGTTGAGATAGAGCTCGAGGATCCGCTGCTTCGACAACTCGCCTTCGAGTCGCCGCGCGATGATCAGCTCCCGAAACTTCCGCAGCGGGTTCTTCGATGGCGAGAGGTAGAGGTTCTTCGCCAGCTGCTGCGTGATCGTGCTGGCGCCGCGCGTCAGTTGACCGCGAGCCCAATCGACTTCGATCGATTTCTGCAGCTCGTCGTAGTCGACCCCGTCATGTTGCCAGAAGGCCGCGTCCTCTGCGACCAGCACCGCCTTCGTGAGCGCAGGCGAGATCCGGCGATAGGCGATCCACCGCTGCACGTGCCTCGGCGTCTTGCCGTCGGCGCGCGCCTCATGGGCGCGTAACTCCGTGAACGCCGTGGACGTCGGGTTCACCGTGGCCAGCGGACGCACATCGGGCAGCGTCAGATACGCGTACGCCAGGCAGGCAAAGGTCAGCGCCGCCGCGCCGAGCGCCCAGCGCCAAAGCCGCCTGATCATGCCGTTACCAGCGGACGCGGCACCGTCTCACCCACGAACCGTTCGCCCCTGTTGCGCCAGGGCCGCCTGGAGAGCCGCCACGAGCAGCACCACCAGGCGGGGCGAGGAACTTGCGCCCATCAGGCCGACGCGCCAGACCTTGCCGGCAAGCGGACCGAGGCCGGCGCCGATCTCGATGTTGAAGGTGTCGAGCAGGTACTTCCGGACTGCGGCCTCGTCAACTCCGTCGGGCACGCGCACCGCGTTCAAGGTCCAGAGGCGCTCGCCTTCCGGCGGCAGCACGGACAGCCCGAGTGGCGTCAGCGCCTCGACAAGCGCGAGGTGATTCTGCTGGTGACGTGCCCAGCGCGCGTCGAGCCCCTCTTCTTCGACAATTGCCAGCGCTTCATCGAGGGCGTAGACCAGCGTCGACGACATCGTGTGGTGGTACTTGCGGCGCAGCCAGTAGTCCTCGAGCAGTTGCAGGTCGAAATAGAAACTGCGGCATTTGACGCGGCGCTCGAGCGCGCGCGGCCCGAAGACGACCGGCGACAGACCCGACGGCGCCCCCAGGCATTTCTGTGTGCAGCTGTAGCAGGCGTCGATGCCCCACGCGCCGACCTCGAGCGGATGCCCACCCAGCGAGGTGACGGCATCGACCAGCACCAGCGCGTCGTGCTCGCGGGCAATGGCCGCGAGTTCGCGCACCGGATTCAGTGCACCCGTCGACGTCTCGGCGTGCACCATCGCCACGATGTCGACCGGTGCGTTGGCGAGCGCCGTCCGCAGGGCTGCGGGGTCGCAGGCACGTCCCCACGCGACGTCGAGTCGGGTGACGCTGGCGCCGTAGCGCTCGCACATCTGCGCGAGCCGGTCGCCGAAGTAGCCGGACACGATCACCAGGACACGTGTGCCCGGTTCGACCAGGTTCGACACCGTCGCTTCCATCCCTGCCGTGCCGGTGCCAGACACCGCGAAGGCAAACGACCCCTCCGGCGCACGAAACACACGCATCAACCGGGCCCGCACATCGTCGAGCAGCGCGAGCATGAGCGGATCGAGGTGGCTGAGGGTCGGAGCCGCCATCGCGCGCATGACGCGCGGTGCGGTCAGGCTCGGGCCAGGCCCGAGCAGGATGCGGTCGACGTCGGGCAACAGGCTCATGCGAATACGTCCTCGAATGCGTGAAGGGCCGTCCGGAGGGCGTCGACGGCGGGGTCAGGAGCGGGCGCCAGCGGCAGGCGCGGATAGCCGGCGTCGATGCCGGAGAGCAGAAGCGCCGCCTTCAATCCGGGAACACCATGCCCGGTAGAAATGAGGCGCGCCAGCGGCAGCAACTGGCGTTGCAGCAGGCGCGCCTCCTGTGGCTTGCCGTCGCGCATCAGATTGAACAGGCGGACACAGGCCTCGGGTAGCAGGGCACCGAGGGCGAGGATCGCCCCCGACACACCGGCCGACAACGCGGCGTGCAGCGTCGAGGCCGAGCCCGCCAGCACCGCAAAGTCTGGCGGCGCCACGGCGACGAGATCGGAAATCTGTGCGATGTCGCTGCCCGACTCCTTGATCCCGACGATATTCGGGTGAGCCGCCAGGCGAGCGACGGTGTCGGCCTGCAGGTTGACGCCGGTGGCCGCAGTGAAGTTGTAGAGCAGCACCGGAACGGGAGATGCGTCGGCAATCGCCAGGTAGTGACGCTCGAACGCGGCCGGCGTCATCTGGGTCTTGAAGAAGCAGGGCGTGCGCACCAGCACCCCGTCCACGCCGAGTTCCGCGGCTCGAACGGCGGCGGCAATGGCTTCCCGGGTCGACTCTCGAGCGGTTCCGGCCAGCAGCGTCCTGCCCGACGGCACGCAGGCGCGCGTCTCGGCAATCACCGTGTCCGACTCGTGTTCGTTCAACAGGCCGGCTTCGCCGTTGGTACCGAGCACCACGAAGCCAGTGAGCGGACTGGCTATCCAGCGCGGGAGGGCGGCGCGTAGCCGCGTCACGTCGAGCGCGCCCGACTCATCGAAGGGAGTTGGCAGCGGGGCAAGCACGCCGGTCAGTCGCATTGCAACATTGTATGACCGACCGCGCGCGGTGCCGGACCGACGAAGGAGGCCGGCGCAAACCGGCACGGGCGCGATGACTGCCACGCGCCGAACTCGTACGCGAGGCCAGAAACAAGCCCTGAGGTCAACCCATTGGCCGGACAAAAACCTCGCCAAGAATCGGCCCGCGAGCGATTTACCGTGCAAAGTCGCAGAGACTGCCACGCTCACCAGAGCCAGGCCAAGCGCTTGTCCGATGGGCTCTGACATTCACCCCTGCCCCCATCCCAGCCGCGGACCACTAACCACTTCATACGACTGGGCTTAGCGCTGTCGTTCCTCACCCGCTCGGCGTGGCACTGCCCGTGCGCTTGTATATAGCGTCGGAAATCTCTCGCGCGCCGGTTTCGGGCGCTCAGGTTATCGGTCGTACCCGAGCAATCGAACAGTGTGCAGAGATGGGACCCCCGACGTCGCCTAACGCTGTGTGAGTTCACTGGAGCATCCGATGGCTAGCCTTCGATTCGTCAGGCGTTCTGCCCTGGCCCTCACGCTCGCGTCCACGACCTGGCTGTGCGCACCGGCCGAAGCCGCGCACCGGGCGCGGCTCGGAGCGGATCTCGAGCGGACGCTGGCGGCCGGTTCGCAGTCGATCGATGTGATCGTGCATGGCAACCGCGCTGAGGTCGACGCCTTGACGCGTCGCTACAACCTGCGGGTGCGGCGGTACCTGCGCTCGGGAGCCGTGCTTGACGTGACGGCCGGACAACTCGACGCGCTGTCGCGCGACGAGGCCGTCGATCATCTGTCGGCCGACGCCGCCGTCCGCTCATCCAGCCTCGTCACCGAGAGCATCGGCGCCGATCAGGTCTGGGCCGGTGTTGCGAACATCCGGCCGGTCGCCGGAGCGGGCATCGGCGTGGCGCTGATCGATTCGGGCATCGACGGGCGCCACGCGGCCCTCGCCAACCGCATCGTCTACAGCAAGGACTTCACCGGCGGCGACGGCTC
>JBKJMH010000215.1:0-5817 GCA_046596625.1 Vicinamibacterales bacterium
CGCAGCGCCCGCAGCCCGGCGTCCCTGGCGCCGGCGTTGGTGTCGTACAGGTCGGCGATGGCCGGCGCGGTCGAGTTGCTCAGCACGACATGACAACCGCGCTGCGAGAGCGCAATGACCATCTGCTGCAGCATCTGCTGCTCCTCTGACCCAAAGCGCGGCGAGGTATACGACGTGAAATTCGAGGTGCCGCTCAGCGGCGCGTAGGGCGGGTCGATATAGAGGAAGTCGCCCGCCCTGGCCAGCGTCGCCGCCTCGAGGAAGGAGCCCCACCTTAGGCTGACGCCGGGGCTGTTCAGCGCCTCGGCCACGCGTTCGAGGCGTGCCCGCTCCGAGATGCGCGGCTTGTCGTAGCGTCCGGCGGGCACGTTGAAGGCGCCACTGGCGTTCACCCGGAAGAGGCCGTTGAAGCCCGTACGATTCAGGTAGATCAGCATGGCCGCCAGCGCCGGGGTATAGGCGATGCGTCCCTCGGGCATCCGGCGCGCGGCACGCAGCGGGTTGAACTGCTCGTCGCGCACCCGGTAGTACTGCAGGCGTCCGTCCCGCGCGTGCGCGTGGGCCAGTCCTTCGAGTTCGAGTGTCACGGCGCCGGGCGTGTCGCGCACCATCTCGTAACAGCCGATGAGGTCGGGATTCGAATCGATGAGGACGATCGGGTGTCCGGTGAGCCGGCCCTGTTCCCAGAGATCGAAGAACACCGCGCCGCTGCCGAAGAACGGCTCGATATAGGCCCCGAACTGCGGCGGATAGTAGCGCCGCAGCGCGGGCAGCAGCTGCCGCTTGCCGCCCACCCACTTCAGCAGAGGCCTCACGCTCATCGCCGATGATGATTGCACGGTCCCTGACCACGGCGCCGCTACAATCACCGCGTGATCTGGCCGCTTCTCCTCGCGGGCCTCGCCGCCGCTGCGCTGCTCGCGCCGATTCCGGCGCCGCTTGTCGAGCGCCTGTATTCCTCGGCGCTCTTCCCGCTGGTCCAGCGGACCGCGACCGCCGCCTCGAACCTGACGGCCGTGGCCTGGCTCGACCTGTTCATCGTGATCGTCGTGGCCGGCGTCGCGCTCCGCACGCGCAGCGACGCAGCAAGGTGGCCGTTCTCGCGCGTGGTCCGGCGCCTCGCCGGCCGGCTCGTAAGCGTCGCCGCCGTTGTCTGCCTCGCCTTCGTGCTGCTCTGGGGGTTGAACTATCGGCGGACGCCGCTGCGGGACAAGGTGGCGTATCAGCCGTCGCGCATCACCGTTGACGCTGCCGCCGCGCTCGCCCGGGAGACGGTCACCCGCGTGAATGTGCTTCACGCCCAGGCACATGCCGCGGGCTGGCCGGCCGCTGACGCCGTCGACCCGGCGCTGGCCGAATCGTTCCGACGCACGCTGCCCGCAGTGGGGGTGACGGCAGCGACGGTGCCCGGGCGGCCCAAACGTTCGATGCTGGATCTGTACTTCCGCCGGGCGGGCGTCGCGGGCATGACCGACCCCTTCTTTCTCGAGACGCTGGTAGCCAGCGATATCCTCCCGTTCGAACGCTCCCACGTGGTCGCGCATGAATGGGCGCACCTCGCCGGGGTCACCGATGAAGGCGAAGCGAACTTCGTCGGCTGGCTCACCTGCGTCCGTGGGACGCCGGCGCATCAGTACAGTGGCTGGCTCTTCCTCTACAGCGAGGTGCTTGCCGGGTTGCCGCGCGACCGCGCGCAACCAATCAGTGCGCAGCTGTCAGCGGGACCGCGCGCCGACCTGCAGGCGATGCGCGACCGCACGCTCCGCAACGTCAACCGGCGCGTGTCTGGCGCGGGCTGGTTGGTCTACGACCAGTTTCTCAAGGCCAATCGGGTCGAGGCCGGCACGGCCAGCTACGCGCAGGTGGTGCAGCTGGTGCTCGGCACGAACCTGCGGTAGTCGCAAGTCGGAGTCAGTGAGCGGTGGGCGACGCGAGTCAGGAGACGGGCGTCGCGGCGCGGAGCGCGTGATCGCGAGGCTCGCCCTTGTAGAGCACGCGTTCCAGGAAGAGTCCTGAGGCCGGGGCCGTGAGCGTAGCGGGCAGTGCGGAGCGCCCGTCGAGCAGCGCCGTGGCCCCAGCGACCTCCAGATCACCACGGCCGACAGCGACGAGCACGCCGACCAGCCGCCGCACCATCCGCCAGAGGAAGTGCGACCCTTCGACGCCGACCAGAATGAGCGAGCCTTCTACGACGAAGTCGAGCCGTTCCAGCAGCACGCGGGTCGACGTCTCTTCGTCATGCCGGTCGGCGACGGCGAAGGCGCCGAAATCGTGCATGCCGATGAATGTCTGCGCGGCCTGCTGCATGCGCTCCACCCGCAGCGTCTCCTTCACCCACCAGACATACGGCTTGGCGAAGGCCGTGCGGCGCGTCGCCACCTGATAGAGGTAGCGGCGCGCCACCGCGTCGTGTCTGGCGTGGAAGCGATGCGGCACGACCTGCGCCGTGAGGAGGTTGATGTCGGCCGGCAGCTCGTCGTTCAGCTTGCGCCGCAGCGACTCCGGCGGCAGGCTCGTGGCGACATCGAGGTGCGCCACCTGCCCCAGCGCGTGGACGCCGGCGTCGGTCCGGCCGGAGCCGTAGAGTTCGAAGTCCTTGCGCTCGGTGACCACCCGCACGGCGGCGTCAATCTCTCCCTGAACAGTGCGGGCGTTCTGCTGAATCTGCCAGCCGCTGTATTTGGTTCCGGCGTACTCGATCGTGAGCTTGTATCTGGGCATCGCTCCTCAAGGTTGACACCGTGTGGGCCGATATGTTCATGTAGAAGACAGTTTCATGAGCTGCGCGCCCGATTTCACGTCCGTCACCACCCTGGCCACGCGCCGGGCGGGCCTGACGTCCGCGCCGCTTCCGACCATCACCCTGCTGCTTAGCCTCGGCAGCCTTCCGCTGCCGCTCAGGGACCAGTTCACCGGGTGATGTAACCAGAAACGCCAGACCAGGATTTCCAGGGGCCATCACCCACACGAGTGATGGCCCTTTTGCTTTGTAAGGGTCAGAGCTCAGTCACGCGGAAAGAACATCATGAACACCCATCCGACGGCCACCGACGACCCCACCCGCTGCCCCGAGACCGACGGCGACGATCAGGACGACACCCGCCAGCTCGCCCCTGACGCCGACGACCGGGACGTCGAGGAAGCCGGCTACGGCTACGGCGTGTGAGCGTGGTACCCTTCAGCGGACCAGGGCAATGCAGATTTCAGAGCTCAGAGTGCAAATTGACGGTCGATGCCGAATCTGCATTCTGAACTCTGCACTCTGCACTCTCGCTATCTAATGACGGAGTTTCTGCTGTGAACGTGAAGGCGAACGGTAGTCCAGTGCGCGTGGCGCTCATGGGATTTGGCACGGTTGGCCAGTCCGTGGCCCGCATCCTCTGCAGCGGTGAGGTGCCACAGGTACAGCTCACCCACATCTTCAACCGCGACGTGACACGCAAGAGGGTGGACTGGGTACCTCAGTCGGTCACCTGGACCGACGCCGCCGCCGACATCATCAACGCCGACGTCGCCATCGTCATCGAGGTCGTCGGCGGCATCCGCCCGGCGTACGACTGGGTGAAGGGTGCGCTGCAGTCGGGCAAGTCGGTGGTCACGGCCAACAAGCAGTTGATGGCGCATCATGGGGCCGAACTGCTCGACATCGCGCGCGCCAATGGACTGGCAGTGCGGTTCGAGGCGTCCGTCGCTGGCGGCATCCCGGTGCTGCGTGCACTGCAGGAGGGGCTGGCGGGCGACCGGCTGGTCGAGGTGCGCGGCATCCTGAACGGCACGTGCGCCTACATCCTGAGCCGCATGCAGTCCGAGCCGATCTCGTTCGCCGATGCGCTGGCCGAAGCCCAGAAAGCCGGCTACGCCGAAGCGGATCCGAGTGAAGACCTCGACGGCGCGGACGCGGCCGCCAAGCTCGCCATCATCGCCGCCGTCGGCCTGCGCCGGCCGGTGCGCGTCGGCGACATCGCCACCAAGTCTATCCGGCCCATCGAGGCGGTCGACTTCATGTACGCCCGCGAACTCGGCTGCACCATCCGCCAGATTGCGCGCGCCTCCGCCGAGGACAACGGTGAAGTGTTCGCTGCGGTTCGCCCGGCGCTGGTGCCGCTCACGTCGAACTATGGTCGCATCGAAGGCAGCCAGAACATCGTGACCGTGCGCGGCATCTTCGGCGGCGAGACGTCGTTCTCCGGCTCGGGTGCCGGCGGGTCACCGACCGCGGTCGCCGTCGTGTCCGACGTGCTCTCGGTGGCGGGACAGGGTGACATGTCGCCGGCCCAGGCGGAGCCGACTGTCTACCACAAGGTGCGCGGCGATTTCATCGCGCCGCACTACGTGCGCTTCACGGTGAACGACAAGCCGGGCATCCTCGCGTCGATCACCAACGCCTACGCCAAGTACGGCATCAACATCGAAGGTGTGCTGCAGTTGCCGAAGTTCAGGCGCGACCGCCTGCCGTTCGTCACCACGCTCGAGGAATGCCCCGAATCGGTGCTCGAGCGCGCCCTCGCCGAAGTGGCGACGAGCGACTATCACGTGGTGCCGCCCCTGGCGCTGCCCATCTTCGCCTGACATGAAGAAGCCCGGTGCATTCAGCGAGGTGGTCGAGGCCGAAGGCCACCTGATCGACTCCCAGATCCTCAACGTCGTCTTCGACACGGTGGTCAAGCACAGCGCGTCGTTCGACGTGTTGAAGTTCGACATCGGCCGGCGCAACGACGAGCCGTCATCCATTGCGATGCGCATCTCCGCCGAGTCGGAGGCTGCACTCGAGGACGTGCTCGAGGAACTCGTGGCCCTCGGGTGCCGGCTCACCGACGACCAGGACGCAATGACTCGCCTGGCCGAGCGCGACGGCTGCGTCGCGGACGACTTCTACTCGACGACGAACCACAAGACCCTCGTGCGCATCGATGGCCAGTGGACCGAGGTGCTGAAGCAGCGCATGGACGCGGTGGTGGCGATCGAGGGCCCGGTGGCGATGTGCCGCAAGCTGCGCGACGTCCGCAAGGGCGACCGGGTGGTGTGCGGCGTAAACGGCATCCGGGTGAACCCGGAGTTCCAGGAACGCGACCGTCACGGCTTCGCATTCATGACGAACGAGATCTCCTCGGAGCGCCGGGTCGAGGTCGGCGTCGCGCGCATCGCCTCGATGATGCAGGAGATCAAGGCCAGCGGCGGCCGCATCGCGGTGGTGGCCGGCCCGGTCGTCGTGCATACGGGCGGCGGCGCGTACTTCCAGGAACTGGTGCGTGCCGGCTTCGTCGACGTGCTCCTAGCGGGAAACGCCCTGGCGGTGCACGACGTGGAGCAGGCGCTGTTCGGCACCTCGCTTGGCGTCGACCTGAACACGGGCAAGGCCATCGAGGGGGGGCACCGCAACCACATGCGTGCCATCAACACCATCGCCCGTGCCGGCGGCCTGAAGCAGGCGGTGGAGCAGGGCGTGCTCACCTCCGGCGTCATGTACGAGGTGATCAGGCACAACGTCGACTACGTGCTCGCGGGCAGCATTCGTGACGACGGTCCGCTGCCAGACACCATCATGGACCTGCGCGTCGCACAGGATCAGTACTCGGAGTCGCTGCAGGACGTGAAGCTCGTCCTCTCGCTGTCAACGATGCTGCACGGTATCGGTGTGGGGAACATGCTCCCGTCGTGGGTGCGCATGGTCTGCGTCGACATCAACCCGGCGGTGGTGACCAAGCTCGCTGACCGAGGCTCATCGCAAACCATCGGCATCGTGACCGACGTCGGCCTGTTCCTGCACCGGCTCGCGCAGAAGCTGAAGGGGACTGCTGAGGGCAGGTAGGGCAGGGC
>JBKJMH010000273.1:0-8430 GCA_046596625.1 Vicinamibacterales bacterium
CTGCTCTACAAGAACGCCCAGGCGGGGCCGGCCGGTGCCAGTTCGGGGACGGGCGCGCCGGACTCAACCATCAAGGACGGCGAAGTGCTCGACGCCGAGTTCGCTGAGACCAGGTAAGAAGGCAGGGCGGGCGAGGCCGGCAGGACTGTATCAGTCCGGCCCGGCCGGCCCGACCCGCCCGAACATCAACAACACCACGATCAGGAGGAACCCATGGCTATCGTTCGTTGGACCGACCCGTTCCGTGAATTTGCCCAGCTCCAGGACCGGCTGAACCGCGCCTTCGCGGACAGTCACGGCCGAAGCGACGAGGGGCTGCTCTCGTCCGGATCGTGGATGCCGCCGGTCGATATCTACCAGTCGGGCGAGCACGAGTTGGTGCTGAAGGCGGAACTGCCGGACATGACGCGCGAGGACATCGACGTCACGGTGGACAACGGCACCCTCACCATCAAGGGCGAGAAGAAGCTGTCGGGTGAGGCTCGCGAGGAGCAGTTCCACCGCATCGAGCGGCGCTACGGCACGTTCAGCCGGAGCTTCTCGCTGCCGCCGTCGGTCGATTCGTCCCGCGTGGCGGCCGAGTACCGCAACGGCGTGTTGACCGTAAAGCTGCCGATGCGTGATGACGCGAAGCCGCGGCAGGTCAAGGTCGACGTCGCCGCGTAAGCGCCGGGTGGCCGGCCGTCGTAAGTGCGTGTAGGTTGGACAGGGGAAGGGCGATCACGTGTCGCCCTTCCTCCTGCGCCCTTTCAGCCGTGCAAGTTGACGTGCTAGGCTTGGTTCCGGTCCATGGAAGACGCTAAACATCTCGCCGCCGACACCGTCCAGAGCGATTCGACCGAGGCCCTCGAGGCGCCGCTCGCACCGGTCGAACCTGCTCCTGCCATCACCAGCCGCTTCCTCTACGTGGACGTGGCGGCGATGCGCGCAAAACAGCTGCGCCGCGGCGCCAGGCTCCGCTACGACGTGGAGCCGGGTACGCCCACGCCGAAAAAGCCTGAACGCCAGGCGATGGAAGAGGTGAGGCGCTGCCTCGTCCACTACACCATTCCACCGTGGAAGGGCGTTGGTGTGCGTGCCGCGGAAGAAGCGGCCGCTGCGGCTGCCGCCGAGGCTGCGGCCGACGCCGCGAGCTGACAATCAGATGCTCGATGCGGTGCTCGGCACCCTCGCCGGCGTCGTGTCGAGCAGTCTCTTCGTCCTGGCGCTGGTCCTCGGGTTCTGCGTGCTGTTCGGACTTGTGAAGCTCCGCCAGACCACCGGGCGAGGCGACATCATCAAGAGCCTCGACGAAACGCTCACGCACCTGCCGGTGAAGTATTTCCAACCAGGCACCCCCCACGGGCTGGTCGACCAGCTGCACACGCCGGAACTCATCGAGGCCGCCGCACGTAAGTCCTGAGTGTGGGGCTTGCACTGAGGGCCCCGCTGGAGGACGCGATGTTCTGGCTGGTGTCGTTGCCGTTCCGTCTGCTGTTCGGTATCGTGTTCGGCCTGCTCGCGCTGCCGTTCGCGATTGTGCTCCTCCCCTTCGCTCTGCTCCTCTGGATTCCGTTCCTGTTATTGAAGGTGGCGTTCCGTCTCACGGCGATGCTGCTTCTGCTGCCAATCTTCGCCGTCTTCGCTGTGATCGGTCTGCTGGTCGGAGGCGTGGCGCTGCTTGCCGTGTTCGTCCCGCTCATCCCCATCGCCCTGCTGTTGCTGGTTGGCTGGATGCTGGTCAGGGGCGGACGCGTGGCGGCGGCCTGACCGCCCAGTCATGTGTAGCTGCCGACTTGAGGTCGGCCAGGCTTCGGCGCAGCTGAAGGTGCGCGGCTACAACACGAAGCCGATCAGGCCAGCGACTCCGGCTGCCAGCGCAGGCCCAGGTTCACGATGCGCTGAATGAGCGAGTCGTAGGTCAGCCCGGCGGCGTCGGCAGACGCCGCGAAGTCCTCGCCCTTGGCAATCTGCGGATTCGGGTTGGCCTCAATCACCCACGGGCGACCCTCGGCGTCGAGCCGCAGGTCGACGCGCGCATAGCCGCTCAGCTCCAGCGCCCGGTACGTCCGTTTGCAGACGTGCTGGATGGCGTCGATTGCGCTCGGGGTCAGGTCGTGCGCGGCGCCGCTGTCGATGCCGTACTTCTTCTGGTACTTCACACTCCACTTCACGCGGTCCGTCGCGATGCGCCTCGCCTCTGGCGGCATGTTCGTGAAGAACAGTTCCCACACCGGCAGCGCTTGCAGCTTCTGGTTGCCGAGCACGCCGACGTAGAGTTCGCGGCCCTCGATGTACTGCTCGACGATGGCGGCCGTGCCAATGCTGTCGTGGATGAAGGCCACGCGCTCCTTCAACTTCTCGTCGCTGTCAACGACCGACGCCTGCGAGATGCCAATCGACGCCTCCTGCGTCAGTGACTTCACCATCAATGGAAAGGCCAGCCGCTTGGGCCGCCGCACGCGCCGCCCGATGCGGAACACCTCCGACTCCGGCACGGGAATACGGTGGTAGGAGAGCAGCTTCTTGGAGAGCGACTTGTCGCGGGCCAGGAGCAGGCCGCGCGGATTACAGCCGGTATAGGGCAGCTTCAGCAGTTCCAGGAAGCTGACGACGTTCTGGTCGAAGATGGTGACGTCGTTGAACGCTTCGAGCAGGTTGAACGCGATCTGCGGCTTCCACTCCTCGCACATGCGGCGGATGTCGCCAAGGTCGTCGTGCACACCCAGCGGCCGCACGTCGTGGCCCAGCGCGCGGAGCGTGGACACGACGTCGTACTCGGTCCGCCACTCTGCGGTCACCGGGTCGACGCCGTCTGGCAACGTCTCCGGAGGAACGAGATGCTGGTGCACCAGTGCCAGCACCCTGAGTCTGGCGCTCACAGTGCCACCCTGTGCCGGCCGCTGTGCAGGTAATTCATCGTCTGAACGGTGAGGAACACCATGAAGTCCACCCTGGTCGTCTCTTCATCGTCGGCAAGCCGAAGGCTGAGTTCGCGGCATCGGCGGATGATCTTGTCGATAAGTTGGTCGATGGTGTACTGGTAGCTGTCGGTGAAGCTCGCCACCGTGCCACGCACCTCACGGCGGATACGGCGCAGGAAGCGCGCGGCGGACGGGTGCGAGGCGTGACGCGGATCGTCGGAGAACAGGTTCAGCAGGTCGGCGTCGTAGAAGTCGGGTGAGTCGAGGCCGTAGTGTTCGCGCTTCGCGGCGTAGTGCTCGCGGAGCGTCGTCTCAGCCTGGGTTAGCGGTTCCACTTCGCGCGTGGTCGTCACCTTCGCGGGCGTGTTGGCGAGGCTGGCCATCAGCCGGTCCATGTAGTGGAGCTTCCGCTCGGCCGGCCACCCGACGTAGCGCGTGTACCAGTCGGCGCCAGGTGTCAGCCAGGTTGCGAAGGTCTCCGCGAAGTCCTCGTCAGGATGACTCTGGGCATACCAATGATCGAGATGCTGGACGAAGCTCTTGCTGTACGGTTTCGGCGTGTAGTACTCGGGATACGGTGTCGACGGCAGGCCGAAGAGTTCCCGCCGTGCGCGGCGGCGCCGCAACTGGTAGGCGTTGTCGATGGCGTGTCCGGCTTCATGCCGCAGGATCTTCAGGCACGTGGCTTCGTCGCCGCCCTCCACTTCCAGCATCTGCGACAGCTCGAGCTTCGCGAGACGCGGATGCAGCAGGTAGAAGGGCACAGCGACGCCCGGCACGCCGTCCGGGCTGAACCACTCTTCCGACACCCAGTAGTGAGGTACCACCAGGCCGCGTGCCTCCAGTTCCGCATTCACCTTTGCGATGCGGAGGTGCAGGTCGGTGCCGTCGAGGCGCAACTCGAGGTCGCACAGGCGCACGTCGAGCAACTGCTCGTCGGCGAGCGCGGTCCAGGCGGGCGTTACAGGTTCGGCTGGGCCTTCCACCATGCGGTCTGCCGTTCGTAGGCGTGTGCTGCCGAGAGGAGCGTGCTTTCGTCGAACATCCGGCCGGTCAACTGCAAGCCGATCGGCAGCGAGTCGGCCGTGAAGCCGCACGGGAGGCTGATCGCTGGCAACCCCGCCAGGTTGGCGCTCACCGTGAAGATGTCGGCGAGGTACATCTGCAGCGGGTCCGACGTGCGTTCGCCAATCTTGAACGCCGGCGTCGGGCTGGTCGGCATCGCGACAACGTCCACCTGTTCGAAGGCGTGTTCGTAGTCGCGGCGAATCAGCGTCCGAACGCGCTGCGCCTTGAGGTAGTAGGCGTCATAATAGCCGGCGCTCAGCACGTAGGTGCCGAGCATGATGCGACGCTTCACTTCGTGGCCGAAGCCGAGTTCGCGCGACCGGCCGTACATGGTGCGCAGATCGTCCTGCGTGCCAGGTCCGCCCTCGGCGGGCGCGCGGAAGCCGTAGCGGACGCCGTCGTACCGGGCGAGATTCGAACTCGCTTCGGCGGTCGCCACCAGGTAGTAGACCGGAATCGCCGCCGACGCGTGCGGCAGTTCGATGTCGATCAGGGTCGCGCCAGCGTCGCGGTAGGCGTCGAGCGCTTCGGTGAACGCCGTCGAGACCGCGGCGTCCACGCCCTCGCTCACCAGCCGGCGCGGCACGCCGATGCGGAGGCCCTTCGCGTGTCCCGTCAGCGCCGCGGTGTAGTCCGGCACTGGCTCCGGCGCACTCGTCGCGTCGGCCGCATCGTGACCCGCCAGCACGTTCAAGGCAATGGCGGCATCCTCAACGGTCCGGGTGAAGGGACCGATCTGGTCGAGGGAAGACGCGAACGCCAGCAGCCCGTAGCGCGAGACGCGGCCGTAGGTTGGCTTGAGGCCGACCAGACCGCACAGCGCCGCTGGCTGACGAATCGACCCGCCCGTGTCCGACCCGAGCGAGAGCGGTGCCATCCCGGCCGCCACAGCCACGGCCGATCCGCCGCTCGAGCCGCCAGGGATGCGGTCGGTCGCCCACGGGTTGCGGACCGGACCGAACGCCGAGTTCTCGTTCGACGAGCCCATGGCGAACTCGTCGCAGTTGGTCTTGCCTACCGTGACGGCGCCGGCCGCGGCAAGTCTCGCCACCGAGGTTGCGTCGTAGGGCGGCACGAAGTGCTCGAGGATCTTCGACGAAGCGGTCGTGCGCACGCCGCGCGTGCAGAGGTTGTCTTTCAGCGCCACCGGCACGCCAGCCAGCGGCAGCGACGCCCGATGTGGGTGCGCATCAACGGCGGTCGCCTGCGCCAGCGCCTGGTCGCGCGTGACCGTGTTGAAGGCGTTCAGCGTGCCGTCGTGCGCCTCGATGCGGGCCAGCATCTCGGTGCAGACGTCGACGGCCGAGCGAGCGCCGGACTGGACAGCGTCGCGAATTTCACGAAGCGTGGCGAACTGGCTCATCCGATGACCCGCGGAACCTTGAAGAGACCAGCGTCGATGTTGGCGTCGGGTGCATTCGCCAGGGTCGCGGCGCGGTCGAGCGAGGGGCGCAGAACGTCCGCGCGATCGGCATCGTGACGCGTGCCGATGCTGGCCGTCGGCGGCACTCCGGTGGTGTCGATGTTCTGGACCTGATTGGCGTATTCGAGGATGTCGCCGAGCTGACGCGCGTAGAGCTCGATTTCGGCCTCGTCGAGGCGCAGATGCGCGAGTGCAGCGATCGCTTCGATCTGCGATCGGGAAAACGTGGCGGGCATGCCAAATGCTAGCATTTCCCCCGCGCGCCCCGCTTCATCCACGCTGCCGGCCAGAGGCGCGTCGCGGCTTCACCACGCGCTACCGCGGCAGCGCCGTGCTCGCAGGAACAATGCGCGACGCATCCGCTCCCGCCTTCGGCTTGTACTTCTGCGCGCGCCCACCGAAGCTGTCGGCGGTGTAGAGGTTCCCGTCGCTGTCCACGGAGAACTGATGCAGTTCCCAGAACGAGCCCGGATAGGTGCCGTAGGTCCCCCAGAAGTAGAGCAGCGTGCCGTTCGCGTCGTAGTGGAGCAGTCGTGCGTTGGTGCCGTCCGATACCCAGACGGTGCCATCAGGAGCGGCCACGACGTGATTGGGGAAACGCAGGTTCGGCCACGTGTCCAGGTGCCGGCCGTTCGCGTCGAACACCTGGATACGCTGATTACCGCGGTCCGCAACGTAGACGCGGCCGTTCTTATCGGCGTCGATGCCGTGGATGCCGCTGAACTGTCCGGGGCCGTTGCCCTTCGATCCCCACTGGCTGACATACTTGCCGTTCCGGTCCAGTTTCACGATGCGCGTGTTGCGCAGCCCATCGGCCACCAGCATCGAGCCGTCCGCCAGGAAGGCGATGTCCTGCGGCAGGCCGAAATGGGTCTGGTCGTCGCCGGGCACGTCGGTCTCGCCCAGCGTCTGCAGGAGCTGCTTGCCGTCGTTGGTGAACTTGTAGATAACGTGGCGCGAGTCGTTGACGATCCAGACATGCTTCTGCGGGTCGTACGGGCTGATCTTCACCTTGTGCGGACCGCCGCCGGTGCCCGGAGCTGACGCGTAGAGCTTGTCCCACTGCGTCCACGACTCGATCAGCGCGCCGGCGCCGTTGACGACGAGCAGGGTATTGCGCATCTCGGCGGTCGGTACGGTCGCACGCTCGCCGAGCGAACCCCAGATGCCGTTGAAGCCTCGTGGCAGCTTTTCGGGCAGCTTCAACTCACCACGTGCGGCGATGAAGATGCGGTCGGGCGACTGGGCGAAGATGCCGGGCTGCGATCCCCAGATGTAGCCCGACTTTGCCCACGGCTGCGGCCAGTTCTCGACGACATCGTACGGACCCGACTCCTCCTCGCCGCCTTTCTGCTGCGTGGCGGCGGCCCAGGGGAGCAGGGCGATGGCCGCAAACAGGAAGGCTGCGGAGAGCTTGCGGAGCACGGTGGAGGTCATGGCGAAACGAGGGTAACAGAGGAAGTCGGAAGTCAGAACTGCGAAGTGCGCCTGGGGTTCGCGACGGTCGTCAATTGATCCGCGTGAACACGAATGCGCCGAGCGGTGTAACGACCCCGGCGGGCGAGAGTGGGGCCGTGGCGATTCTCGAGATCGGCGCAAACGGTGTCGTGACCGCGTCGGGCGAGAAGAACGTTACGCCGTTGTCAGTGCCCGCATCCCAAGGATCGAGCGCGACGCGCCGTTCGCCGACCCACTGCTCGTTCTCGAACAGCGGCAGACCGGCGACACCGACAAACCAATCGGGGCTCGGCGCGATCATCGAGACCAGCGTCACGAGCGGATACCGCTGGCTCACCGCGATCTCCATCGTCACCGTGGCCGGCGACTTGTCGACCGCAGGGCCGATGTAGAGCGCCTCTGCGGCGCCACCGCCAATCGCGGCGCGAATCTCCGCGTCGAGCGGATTGGTCCGGCCGAATTCCGCCATCTCCCTGATGCCCTGGCTCGCGAACTGGCCTGGACGCCAGAACGCGACGGCGCTGGTGTGGTTCGCACCGACCAGACTCGAGAAGTGTGCGCTACCAGGAATGTCGATCGGATGTGTCGCTGGACTCCAGCTCGCTTCGAACGTGACCCGGTAGGTCGCGGTTGCGGGCGCAGCCACTGGTGGCGTCGGAGCCGCCATCGGGGGAGTCTCGCCAGCTGTTGGCGCAGCCTGTGCCGGCTGAGCAGGTCCGGTCGGCGCCGACGGGCTCGTCATCGAGCAACCTGCGGCGGTGATGATCAGCGCGACGAGGACAGCTGAAATCCGGCGAATGGTCATTGGCAAGGCCTCCGAACGGTTCGATGGGATGTGGGCGACGACGTTACTGACGCCGCGCGGCCAGGATGGCTTCGACGAGCTCGTCAGGGACATCGGACGCCACGTCAGCGTCGTTGTCGAAGGCCCGGCGGCCGAGCTTCATTGATTCTTCGTACGCTCGCAAGTAGCGACGGCAGTTGCTGCAACGGCTCAAATGGCGCTCGAACGCGGCCCCCACGTCTGTCGGCAACTCGCCCGACGTGTAGTCCAGGATGAAGTCTGCAAATTCCCTGCACGTCAACGGACGGTCACCAATCGTGTGATGCCGACGCCGCAAGCGACGTTACAAAGACCCTATCGACGAGCATAGTGACTCCTGAGGAGCGTCGAGAGCGCCTGACGGGCCCGATGCAACCTGACCTTGAGCGCCGTCGTCGTCAACCCCAATGCGTCGGCGGCCTCCTGGGTAGTCATTTCTTCAATGTCACGGAGGATGAGTACGGTGCGGTATGAAGGGGGCAGCAGGGCGATGCATGCCCGGACCGTGTTCCGGGTCTCGGCTCTGACGAGCAATTCATCGGCCGGCGTTTCCCACTCGTGGAAGCTCTCGGTGTGATGACCGTCCTCGAGGAAGTGCGGCAGGAGGTCGTCGATCAATTCTTCCGGCTTCCGCTTTGCCGATCGGATCTTCATCAGCGCCGTGTTGACGACGATGCGGTGGAGCCAGGTCGAGACCTGGGCCTGCCCCTGGAACGAACCGATGCCGCGGAAGGCGCTCAGGTAAGCGGCCTGGA
>JBKJMH010000414.1:0-10279 GCA_046596625.1 Vicinamibacterales bacterium
TCCTGGGCTTCGAGCAGCAGATGCCAGCGCCACGTGCTCGCCGCGATGTTCAGCGTCCAGATGACGAGCGCGGCCGCGAGCCAGGGGAGTGAGGCGTGACGCGCACTGGCCCAGATGCGGGACGCATCGATCCGCGAGAAGAGGAACGCCAGCAACAGGAGGCTCACCGCGATTTTTGCGGCGGTCATCAGGTGTCGCCGGGTTGCGGATGGAGGCGTTGCGGCTTCGGGCATTCGTATGGGAACGAAGGCGTAGTTTACTATGGTTTCGTGAGAAAATCAGCCGTCACATGCGCATTCTGATGATCGCGCCAGAGCCATTCTTCGAGCCGCGCGGCACACCGTTTTCCGAGTTCCATCGCATCCGCGCGCTCACGGCGCTTGGCCATCAGGTTGATCTCGTCACCTACCCCTTCGGCGAGGACGTCGCGATGCCCGGGCTGCGGGTCATCCGCGCCCTGCGGCCGCCGTTCGTCACGCGCGTCAAGATCGGGCCGTCAGCCGCCAAGTTTCCGCTCGACGCCCTGCTGACGCTCACGGCGTTCCGGGTCGGCCTCACCGGCACCTACGACGCCATCCACTCGCATGAGGAAGGCGGCGTCATCGGCGTCGTCCTGTCGTGGTTGCTGCGCATTCCGCATCTCTACGATATGCACTCGAGCCTGCCGCAGCAGCTCACGAACTTTGCATTCACCGGGTCGAGCGTGGCGCGCGCCGTCGTGCGCTGGTTCGAGAAGCTGATGATCAACCAGTCGAAGGTGGTCATCGTCATCTGCCCGGCGCTCGAAGAGACGGTACGCGAAACCGCGCCGAACGCGAACGTCGTGCTAATCGAAAACGCCGCGGGCTCGGCCGAGGACCACGCGACCCCTGAACGGGCGGCGGCCATTCGGGTCGCACACGGGCTCGCTCCGGACGCGCCGCTCGTGCTGTACACCGGCACCTTCGAGGCCTATCAAGGGCTCGACCTGCTGTTTGCGTCGATGGCTCATGTGAAGCAGGCACTGCCAGCCGCCCGCCTGCTGCTGGCGGGCGGCAAGGCCGACCAGGTGGAGAAGGCTCGCGCCCAGGCTGCGGCGGCGGGCATTGCCGACGTCACCATCTTCGCGGGCGAGCGTCCGGCGTCCGACATTCCGTCCTACCTGCTCACCTGCAACGCGCTGGTCTCTCCGCGCTCGCGCGGCACGAACACGCCGCTGAAAATCTACCAGTACCTCCGGTCGGGCAAGGCCATCGTGGCCACCCGGCTGATGACGCATACGCAGGTGCTCGACGATGAGACGTCGATCCTGACGGGTGTGTCGCCGCGAGAGTTCGGCGACGGCATCCTGCTGGCTCTGACCGACCGGGCCAACGCGGCACGCCTCGGGTCGAACGCGCAGCGGCTTGCCGAAACCAAGTACAGCTACGAGGCGTATCTCGACAAGACCAGGCGCGCCTGCGCCGAGCTGTTTTCCTCGAGCACGCCGCTGTCGCCCGGCTCGCCAGTGAAGGACGTGGCGTGACCGACCGCCGCGACCATTACAGCTACACCTACTACGCCGATGCGGCGAACGCGCAGTCGTTCGAGGCTCGGCGCTTCGGCGGCCCGATTGGCGATCTCGTGGCGCAGGGCCAGGCCGATGTGCTCGCTGACATGCTCGGCCCCGTGAAGGGCCGGCGCATCATCGACGTCGGCACCGGCACGGGGCGCGGCGCCTTCCTGCTGGCCTCGGCGGGCGCGCACGTCACGGGCATCGACGCCTCCGAGCAGATGCTGGCCATTGCCAGGGAACGTGCAACAGCGACCGGTGCTCCGGTCGACTTCCAGGTGGGCGACGCCCACCACATCGAGTTCGGCGCCCGCTCGTTCGACCTCGCCGTCAGCCTGCGCGTGCTGATGCACACGCCGCGCTGGCGGCAGTGCATCGGCGAACTCTGTCGTGTGGCGAGTCACGGCGTGGTGCTCGACTATCCGTCGGCGACGAGCACGGCGCTGCTGCAGTCGATCGCGCGCTGGGTGCTGCATCCTTTCGGACGGAGCAGCGAGCCGTACCGCGTCTTCACCGACGGTCAGATTCGCCGCGAACTCGAGGCGCACGGCTTCCGCATTACCGCTATCCACCGACAGTTCGTCCTGCCGATCGCCGTGCACAAGACGATCGGGTCACGCGGGTTCACCGACAGGTCGGAGCGGTGGCTGGGGAAACTCGGCCTGCTGCGGCTGTTTGGTTCGCCAGTGACGGTCTACGCCGAACGTGGCTGATCTCGTGACCGGCGCCACCGGCTTCACGGGTGGACACCTCGCGCGCATCCTGGTTGGGCGAGGGCATCAGGTGCGTGCCCTGGTGCGCGACCGTCGCCAGGCGGCCGACCTCGAAGCCGCCGGCATCGACGTGGTCGAAGGCGATCTGCGCGACCAGCGCGCGCTCGATCGGGCCGTGGCCGGCATCGAACGTGTGTACCACATCGCCGCCATGTACCGGCAAGCCGGACTTCCGGCCGACACCTACCGTGCGGTCAACGCGCTCGCCGTGCGCGACATCATCGAGGCGTCGGCTCGCGCCGGCGTGACGCGGGTGCTGCACTGCAGCACGGTCGGCGTCCACGGCGACGTCGAACATCCGCCAGCCAATGAAGACGCACCACTGAAGCCGGGCGATGTCTATCAGGAGACGAAGCTCGAAGGCGAGCGCCTGGCGCGCGAGGCCGGTGAACGGCTCGGTATCGAGGTGACCATTGTCCGACCGACCGGCATCTACGGCCCTGGCGATCGCCGGCTGCTGAAGCTGTTCCGCGGCGTGGCGCGCCGCCGCTTCCCGATGCTCGGCCCCGGCACGATCTACTACCACCTCACCTACATCGACGATCTGTGTGAAGGGTTCCGGCTCTGCGCCGAGCACCCCGCCGGCGCGGGCCGCACCTACATCCTCGCAGGTGGGGAGGTGACCACACTGAACGAACTGGTCGCGATCGTGGCCGACGTCGCAGGCGTGACACCGCCCTCGATGCACCTGCCGGTCTGGCCGTTCTGGATGGCCGGCGCCGCGTGCGAAGCCGTGTGCGCGCCGTTCGGGATCGAGCCGCCGCTCTACCGCCGCCGCGTCGACTTCTACACGAAGAGCCGCGCTTTCGACATCGCGCGTGCTCGCGCCGAGGTAGGCTACGCACCTCAGGTGGGCCTGCGCGAAGGTATCAAACGGACGCTCGACTGGTACCGCACGCAGGGATGGTTGTGAGGCGTCCATGAGCACTCCCACGTCGCCGGACATTCCGAAAGCCCAGGAGCAGTTGTTCAGCACTGGCACGAGCGCGCGCCAGAAATACGCCACGCTCGTCGTCGGGCGTCCCGGGCTGGGTGCGCTCCTCGCTTATGAGTTGGTCGTCACGCTGTCGCAGAGCCTGCCTGGCGCGCTCGGGCTCGCCCTGCGGAAGGTGCTCTACCCAAAGCTGCTCGGCGCCTGCGGCCGCAACGTCGTCTTCGGACAGAACGTCGTCCTCAGGCACCCGCACAAGATCCACATTGGCGACAACGTCGTGGTGGATGACAACTGCCTGCTCGATGCGAAGGGCGAGACGAACCGCGGCATCAGAATCGGCAGCGGTGTCTTCATCGGACGGAACACCATCCTGTCGTGCAAGAACGGCGATATCGAGCTTGCTGACGGCGCCAACGTCGGCTTCAACTGCGAGCTGTTCTCGGCGAGTACGGTGCGCGTCGGCGCCGGCACCCTCCTCGCCGCCTACTCCTACGTCATCGGCGGCGACCACGACTTCACGGACCCGTCGAAGTCGGTCCTCGAGCAGGGACGCACGTCGGACGGCGTCCTGATCGGCGCGGGTGCGTGGATCGGCGCAGGCGCGAAAGTGCTCGACGGCGTGTCGATTGGTGACAAGGCGATCATCGGTGCCGGCGCCGTGGTGACACGCGACGTGCCGGCTCATGCGGTGGCGGTGGGCATTCCGGCGAAGGTCGTATCGAACCGGTAGAATCGCAGCGATGAGTTACAACACCGACCTCGAGGCGCGGATCGCCAGGAAGACCACGAAGGCGATCGTCGACTACGACATGATCCAGGACGGCGACCGGATCATGGTGGGCCTCTCGGGTGGCAAGGACAGCTGGGCGCTGATGCAGATACTCCATGTGCTGCAGAAGCGGTCGCCGGTGAAGTTCTCTGTCGTCGCCGTGAACGTCGACTCCGGTTACAAGGCCTACAAGCACGACCTGATCGCGCAGACCTGTCGCGAGCGCGGCTGGGAACTGCGCATCGAACACACGGACATCGGCGAGTTGATCGAGGAGATCCTCGACGCTGACGACACGCCCTGTTCGCTATGCGCGCGGCTGCGGCGCGGCGTGCTCTATCGTGTGGCCAGGGAGCTGGGGGCGTCGAAGATCGCGCTCGGCCACCACATGGACGACTTCATCGAGACGCTGCTGCTGAACCTGTTTTTCGCAGGCGCGCTCCGGGCGATGCCGCCCAAGCTGGTGTCCGACGACAAGGCGCACGTGGTCATCCGTCCGCTCGCCTACGTCGGCGAGGACGAAGCGCGCCTGTACTGCAAGGAAGCGGCGCTGCCGATCATCGGCTGCTGCTGCCCGGCCTGCGGCGACCTGTCGCTCCAGCGCCAGCGGATCAAGCGGCTGATCATGGACCTCGAGGTGGAGCATTCGGGCGTGAAGAACTCGATGCTCAAGGCGCTGTCGAACGTCGCGCCGCGCCACCTGCTCGACACCCGCTTGAACCCGCCTGCCGAACTGCGGGCCACCGTGCCGCTCGACGCTGTCGCACCGCCGCCGCGCATGATCACCGGCGCGCGCGTCGCACGCGGCGGCAAGCAACTTCCCGTCATCCAGTAACCCGCACCGCAGGAGCATTCCGTGCGTATCGTCCGTCTCGTCGTGGCGGCTCTCACCGTCCTGTTCGTCACGCACCCGGTCCTGGCGCAGCAGCGTCCGCTCGTCACCGAAGACCCGGAACCGGTCGGCGCGGGGCGCCTGCTGATCGAAAGTGGACTCGACCTGTCCCATGGACAGACATACCCGGTGTCTGGACTCGAAGGGAACCTGCTGCGCCTGCCGACGCTCGGCATCAGCATCGGCATCAGCCCGATCGCGGAACTGCAGATCGATGGCGGTCTCTACGATCGGCTCAGCATCACGAAACGCAGCACAGCACCACTCTCGAGCCTGCTGAACATCACCGGCACGCAGACGCACGACGTCAGCGACATCGTGGTCGGTACGAAGGTGCGGATGGTAGGAGAGGGTGCGTCGCATCCGTCGCTGGCCATCCGCTTCGCCACCAAGTTGCCGAACGCGAGCAACGAGGCCGGGCTCGGCCTCGACACCACCGATTTCTTCGCGTCGCTGCTGACCGCCAAGAACGTGCAGTCGGTGCGGGTCGTCGGCAACATCGGCTTCGCTATCCTCGGCGATCCGACATCGGGCAACCGGCAGAACGACGTGCTGACCTACGGTCTGTCGATGGCGCGGGCAATGACGCAGAAGGCCGAAGTCGTGGCGGAGGTGAATGGACGCCGGAGCATGCGCAGTGGCACCGCGTTCCCGGGCACCGAAAGCCAGTCGACGTTGCGCGTCGGCGGCCGCTTCACGCCAGCATCGTCGCTTCGCCTCGACGCCGGCATGATGATCGGGCTGACGAATACCGGTCCGACGGTTGGCGTAACAACCGGCTTCACGTGGGTCTTCAACGCCTTCCAGATGCCATAGCGAGGACGACCGTGACATGACGTAGCCGCGAACGGACTGTAGTGTCGCGTAGCCGCGAACCTTCAGGTTCGCCTGTCCAAGCCGACCTGAAGGTCGGCAGCTACGTACTTACCAGGTCCTGAATGCTGGCGATGAACTCGGCCTGGTTCCAGGCGTCGATGTAGATCGAGGCGCCGAGGCGCACCACCACGAGCTTCCGCGACGGAATGACCGTGAGCGTCTGCCCTTCGTGGCCGACGGCAAAGAAGGCGTCTGGCGCGATACGCCCCGCGGCCGCCGTGTCGCCGCCAATATCGGGGTTCAGCTTCAACCACCAATGCGCGCCGTATCGTCCCTCCGACTGCGGGGTTGGCGCCGTGCTGAAGCGCACCCACGACGCGGGCAGCAGTGCCTGCCCGTCCACGCGTCCGCCGTCCGCCCACAACTGACCGTATCTGGCCCAGTCGCGCGCCGTGGCCAGCATGTACGAGGAGCAGACGAAGGTCCCCGACGCGTCGGGTTCGATCACCGCGCTCGACATGCCGAGCGGTTCGAAGAGTCGTGTGCGAGGGAACGCGTGGTAGGCCTCGTCGCCAAGCGTGCGCCGCGCGATGAGCGACAGGATGTTCGAGGTGCCGCTGGCGTAACTCCAGACCGAACCCGCGCTGTGCTGCAGCGGCAGGCCGGCGGCAAAGCCGCCCATGTCGCCGGAGCGATAGAGCATGTGCAGCACGTCGGACCACGGGTTGGCGTAGACCTCCGAAAAGCGCAGGCCGCTGCGCATGCGCAGCAGGTCTTCGAGGGTGACGGCAGCGCGCCGATCGCGACCGGTCCACGCCGGCAGCAACTCCCGCGAGTCGAGCGCCAGTCGGCCGTCGTGTACGAGGAGGCCGATGAGCGCGTTGAGGACGCTCTTGGCCATCGACCAGCCGGGCAGCGGCATGCTGGCCGTCACGCCGTCCGCGTAGCGCTCGGCCACGATCTGGCCGTCGTGCACCACCACCACGGCATAGGTACGCCGGCGCCGCCTGGGATTGGGCTCGGTGAAGGAGTCATCGACAACGCGCTGGAGCGCTTCGTGGCCGGGGTTGTGGCGCCACTCGCGCGTGCTCGGGGTTGGCGACGGCAACGCAGCCACGGGTGCGAGCGGCTCGCCGATGGCCTCGAGGGTGGCGCCGGCGCCGGGCCGGTGAATGGCCGTACGGGGATGGACGCCGAAGAGCGACGCCGTCACCCGGTCCGTCTCGCGATCGACGTGCGCGGTGAACGGCCGCAGCAGCCAGTAGCTGTCGTCGTGAATCTGCGGTGCCCACTGCGGGTCGAGCGTGCGGCCGCTGCCGAACACGGCGCTGCACAGCGCCTTCGCCTTGTAGCCGGCGCCGACGTCGAGATAGACGCGGAGCTTGTAGAGCCCCCAGGCCGCGAGCAGCGCGGCCACCACCGCGCTACTCCCGCGAAGTGCGTCACTCACCCGGCCAGTCCGTGGCTCAGAAGGTCAGCCGCAGGCCGACGTGCAGCGAGCGCGGCGGCTGGATGAACGTCTGCGTGCGGAACAACGGACCGCTGACGACGTACTCCTCGACTTCGTTGTTGCGGGTGAAGAGGTTGTAGGCGTCGAAGATGGCGTCGAGGCGGACGGCGCCCACGGGCAGGCCCTTCTGTACGCGCAGGTCGAACGTGCCGGTGAAGGTATAACGGCTGCCGGCGTTCGGGTACGACTGGACCGCTTCCACACCCTGGTTCAGGTTCGGCACGACGACCAGGCGCGAGAACGGCTGGCCGTCCTGGTAGCGCGCGATGCCGGCCACCGTGATGTCGGCGGGCAGGCGGTAGAGCGTCGTCCACTTGATGGTGAAGGCGCGATCAGCGAAGAGGCGTCCGCGTGCGTAGCTGTTGCCGTTCGGTGTGGTGAAGAGTTCACCGGGCACGTCCTGATCGTTCTCGAGTGGACCGTAGCCACGGTTGCCTCCGGAGCCCAGTGCCGCCGACGCGGTGGCGCCAAACAACAGGAACAACCGCCGGCTCGTGTGCTCGAGGCTCATGCGGAGGCCATACACCTCCGCGGCCGGCTGACCGGTGTTCGTGACGAGATACGAATCCTGACCGAAGCTGGACGGCAAACGGTTGTACACCGTCAACGTCCGATCATCGGACGGATCGATCAGGTCCTTGCCCGCATCGGGCAGGCCGATCGTGGCGTAGCTGGACGCACCGACAGCGTTCAGCACGCCGAGCAGGTTGCCCTCGCGCCTGGCGATGGCCGTCAGCGTGTACCGGGTCTGCGGGCTGCGGCGCTTTTCCCAGCCGATGACGAACTCGTCGGTATAGGGGCGCTTCAGGTCGGGGTCGATGTCGCTGAACGACGGGTTGCCGTTGATGCCCGGCCCGACACGCGCCACGAGCGTGTTCGGCGCGCCAGTGGCGACCACACGCGCCGTCGGCGCGCCGGGGTCGCCGAACGCCAGCCAGTTGTGCGTGAGGACGTTTGCGCTGCGCGCCCAGCCCAGCGTGAGCGAGCGCCGGTCGCTGAAGGCCAGCCGCAGGTAGGCGTGCGGCAGCAGGCTGAGCCACGACACCGACGTCGCGGCGCCGTCGGCGCGTCCGCGCACCATCTCGGCACGCACGGCTGCGTCGAGCGAGAGGCGCGGCGAGAGTGTGAACTGGTCGCTGGCGAAGGCCGAGATCGACGTGGACGAACGCGATGGGTCGGCGTCGATCGCGTTGTAGGACCACACCCGTGCCGGCAGGCTGTTGACGGTTTCACGAACGGTCCCCGCGAACGTGTTGGCCTGAGTGGTGGTCGCGAGGTCGACGTTCACGCCGTACTCGATGCGGTGCGCCGAATCCGCCTCGCGCCGGGGCGACAGGCGCGCGCCGGCCGAGAAGCGGCGGGCGGTGCTGTCGGCTACCGTGTCCACCAGGTTCGGCACCGGACCGTCGACGATGCGCTCGATGAAGAGCGTGGACGGCGCAATCGTATTGGTGCGGCTGCGCGTGGTGACGCCACCGAACAGGCGCCACTGTGCGGCGTCCGGTGACGTCGAGGCCCAGGTCGTCTGCAGGTGCACCGCGGTGCTCGTCGACGCGGCGGCTGGGTCGCGGAACAACTGCCACTGCTCGAACGGCATCTCCGTCCGCTGCGCCCATCCGAGCAGGCGCCACTCGCGTCCGGCCGACGGCGTGAAGACGAGATGAGCGAGTGCGGACGTCAGCGTGTTGTCCGTGGCGGCGAGTTGCTCGCGTCTGTAGCTGGCGCCGCGCTGGACACTGCCGGCCACTGCCAGCGACGCCCGCTCGGAGAGCGGCCCGCTGACTGACGCCGAACCGAGCAGCGCACTATCGAGCCTGGCCACCGGCGGCGGCTGCGTCGTCAGCGCCTTCGCGGCGAGGCTGCCGCCCGAACCGGAGCCTGCGAACGCACCGCTCCAGGCCGCACCGGCGCGACGCGGCTGCAGCGTGACGGCCAGCCCCGGCGTGTTGGTGTCGGCCGGCATCAGGCCGGTCGTGATCGTGATGCCCTGCCAGAGTGAACTGTCGGGAAAGAGCAGGGCGGAGCCGCTGCCGGCCGGATCCGAAATGTCGATGTCGCCGACGCGGAACAACGTCTGTGACCACGAACCGAGGAAGCCGCCGATGCGCGTGTCACCGCCGATATTCATGCCGGCGCTGTTGAACCGGTCGGAGATCAGCTCTGACTGCGTCGTTTCCAGGATGGCGTAGACCGAATCGCCCAGGGGCAGATCGCGGATCACGTCGGCAGGGAACACTGAGCCGACTGGCGGCGCGTCTGTGTTGGTGGGGGATTGGGCGGCGGCCAACGCGGGAAGCGTCAGCGCCAGCAGCGTCGCCAGTGCGGCGCGAGGCATGAGTCGCATGCGCACAAGTCTAGTACAGGCTGCGCACGCCGGCGATCTCTTCTCGACGACGTGAGTCGGGCCAGCCCAGTGCGTCACCGACCACCCGCGCGGCCGAGTCGAGCACCAGCGCGTCCGGACATTCCAGTGCCCCGAGCGTTGTGCGGCGGACCACCGCGTCGGCAAGCGTACAGACCATTTCGTGCGTCGCCGCGTGCTGCAGCAGCGCATCGCCGTCGAGCGGCACGTGCGGCAGCGGTGTGATGGCTGTTGCGCACGCGACGCGGGGACGCTCGAGCCAGTCGAACAGGCGGTTCACGATGCGTTCGGCCACGGCTCTCGCCGTGGTGTACTTCGTGCCGGCCACGCTGATCAGGCCCGTGACGCCGGACGCCTGATGCTCGTACACCCGTTCGCCGCCGTCCAGCATTGGCGGCTGGCCGTCTCGAAGCCTGGCGGGCACCGTTCCGCGATGCACGAGCGCCACGTCGCTGCGTGTCAGGTTCCACAAGGGGAACGCCTGATTCAGTTCGGCGATGAAGGCGTCGAGGTGCGACGCGGAGATGGTGAGGTCGCCCGGGGCGCAGGTCGAGGGCGACTCCCAGGTGCCGAAGAGCGCGCGGCCGCGCCAGGGCACCAAGAACAAGTTGCGGCCCGACAGCCCGCGGCCCCCGATCGCCGCGGGGGGCCCTGGCCGCGTGGTGACCAGGTTGACCGCCTGCATCACCGGC
>JBKJMH010000084.1:0-11876 GCA_046596625.1 Vicinamibacterales bacterium
TCGAACTCCAGCACCGGCGGCGCCGCCTGACAGCAGTTCTTCGACAGGCGGCCACCAAGCGCGTTCTCGTTCGGATCGAGTGTCGACGCGCCGCGGTGGATGATCCAGACGTGGTCGTGTGTGTCGACCCACACGCCAATCGCCGAGCCGAGAATCCAGTGATTCGGCATGGGCTTTGGCCACATCGGATCGACCTCGAACGCTGGTGCCTGCACCTTCGCGCCGGCCGCCTGGGCCTCAGCCGCATGCTCGAAGTAGCGCTCGCCACTGGCGAGGACGCCGAGGGCCATCACCCACGCTGCCGCCACTTTCAGTCGCTGTGCACGCACTGGACACTCCCTTACGAACAAGGTCCGGCTGAAGCCCGCCAGACTGGGTGTAGCTGCCGACCTTCAGGTCGGCTTCGTCAGCGAACCTGAAGGTTCGTGGCTACGTCATGCCTCATGCACGCGCCTTCTTGGGCACGAACGCCAGAAAGCGCCTCGGGTTGTCGTTCATGATCTTCGTCAGCACGGCGGCATCGGCGCCGGCTTCCTTCAGCTTGGGCACGAACACGGTGAGCGTGCGCGCATAGCCAGGGCCTTTGCCCTGTTTCGTCTGCGCGATGTTCGACAGGTCGGAGGCGAACATGAGGTTGTCCGCGTAGCCGGCTTCGATCAGCTTCATCACCATCGGCACTTGCTGCGCATCGCCCGCCGCGCCCTGACGATCGAAGCCGAGGAAGGCGCCGCGACGGCAGATGGCGCGGTGCACCTCGACGTTCGGATCGACCAGGTTGCCGACGTGACCGATAACCACCTTCTTCGGATCGACGCCGACGTCCTCGAAGATATCGAGCTGTTCGAGCGCCGACTTCCCGGGGATGCCGGTGTGGGTGAAGATCGGCAGGTTGGTCGCGACACTGGCGCGTCCGATGGCGCGGAACACCTTCCGCTCATCCTTCGTGATCCAGTCCCACGAGCCGATCTCACCCCAGCACCCGATCGGTTCGGTGTCGGCTTGTTTCAGGAGCGCCTGGTAGATCTGCTCCTCGCTCATCGTGGCGATGTCTTTCGGGTAGAACGGCTGCGTGTAGAAGCCGCCGCCGGCGACAACCGGCAGGCCCGACTGCTGAGACATCTGGCGCAGGAAGTTGATGTCGCGGCCCATGTCCGGATGCCCGCCGTCGACGATGCAGGCGATGCCTTCGCCCTTGGCGATCTTCATCTCCTCCACCTGATAGGCGAGGTCCTGCATGAAGTACTTGCCGGACGGGGTGCTCGGAGGCGCCGGCGGCGCGGCGGCCGGGCCGCCCTGACGTCCGGCGCCCTGGGCAGGCGGTGCTGCTCCTGGCATGGCGGTCTCGCGGCGGGTGTCGCCCGCGTAGCCAGTCCAGCGGACCATGAAGTCGTCCGCGAACGACATGTGCTCGTGGAACAGCGTGGCGCCGCCGGCAAGTTCCTCTGGCGCGTAGTCCTTCAGGATGGTGCGAATCACCGCACCCCGTGGGATTGAAAGCGTCTGCGCGAAGGCACGCGCTGGCAGCGCGGCGGCCGCGACACCCACACCGAGCATTCCAAGCGCCTCACGGCGCGTCCAGCCTCGAGATTCCGACATGCCCCTATTGCTCCTTTCGCAGCGATGACCGCAGACGTGCGGCCCATACTGTAAACGAGATCGGGGTCTGGCGTTGCGGACATGATGTAGCTGCCGACCTTCAGGTCGGCCCGAAGCGCACCTGAAGGTGCGAGGCTACGTACAGGCCCTCCCGTGTCTCAGTCGAGATGGCCGCGCTCGGAGTCGCCCATCTCGACGCCGCCGCTCGGGAAGTACTCGCTCCAGCGCCGCGACACCGTGTCGGCGACTTCCGGACGGCACGTCACTTCCTTCGGATACCACGGCTTCATGCGGGCGTCGATGCAGATCGGCCCGCTGTAGGAGAGATGGTTCCTGACCACGCGCGTCGCGGCGGCGTGAATGTCGGCCGCCGGTTCGAAGCGCGTGAACGTGGTCCACAGGAAGTTCATGTCGCTCTTCGCGCCACGTTCGGGCTCGTCGGTCAGCACCACCAGCTGCCAGCCGGCAAACGCCGGATGCGACGCGATGCGCGACGCCACGTCCGGTTCGTCCACGTAGCCTGGTACGCCGACGACCAGGCAGCCGCCGCAGTAGACGCGGACATCGGTGATGCCGCGCGGCAGTTCGGCAGAGTGGAACTCGCGCCGCAGCTCGCGCACCGGGTTGCCCAGCCCGAGCCACACGCCCTTCGACCCCTTGTTCACTTCGGGACCGCTGTAATCGAGCGTGTCCATCGACAAGTTGGCGAACACGTAGAGGTCGGTTTCCGGATTGGTGCGCGCCAGGACGTGCTCGAGCGTGGCGCGGAAGTCCTTGAGGTCGACGTGCTGGTCGGTGACGAGCAGGAACTTGGTGAGCGACAGCTGCCCTTCGCCAAGTATACGGAACGCACTGGCCATCGCCTCGCGCGTGTAGCGCTGCTTGACAACGGCGCCTGCCAGCGAGTGATAGCCGGTTTCGCCGTATGACCACAGCTGCTGTACGGCCGGCATCACCAGCGGAAAGAGCGGCGACAGCAGCTCCTGCAGCAGGTCTCCGATGAAGAAGTCTTCCTGGCGCGGCTTGCCGACCACCGTGGCCGGATACATCGCATCGCGGCGGTGCGCGATCTGCTTCACGTTGAAGACCGGATACGGATGCTGTAGCGAGTAGTAGCCGTAGTGATCGCCGAACGGCCCCTCGGGCTGGCGCACGTGCGGCGGCACCTCGCCGATGAGGGCGAACTCGGCGTTCGACACCAGCGCGTGCGGCCACGGGCCATCGGACAGCTTCAGCCGTTCGCCGGAGATGAGCGACGCCAGCATCAGCTCCGGCAGGTTCTCGGGGAGCGGTGCAATGGCCGAGAGGATCAGCGCAGGCGGTCCGCCGAGGAACACCGTAACCGGCAGCGCCTGGTTCCGCGACTCGGCGATCTGGTAGTGATAGCCGCCGCCCTTGCCGATTTGCCAGTGCATGCCGGTGTGCGTGGCACTGTGGACGTGCAATCTGTACATGCCGAGGTTGTGGCCGCGACCGTCAGGATGCTGCGTGAACACGAGCGGCAGGGTGACGAAGGGGCCGCCGTCCTCGGGCCACACCGTCATGGCCGGCAGCCGGTCGAGGCGCACGTCGCTCGTCACCACGTCGGTGACCGGGCCGCCCTTCCCACGCTTCAGGCCCACCTTCAGCAGTTCCAGCCCCATGTCGCGCGCGCCCCAGATCTTTGCCGGCGTCGGCGGCAGGATCGTTTCCACCAACTGCACGAGTCGCTTGATCAGGCGCAGCGGACGCTCGCCGAACGCCAGTTCCGCGCGCCTGGCGGTGCCGAAGAGGTTGGTGACAAGGGGGAAGTCGGCGCCGATGATGTTGCGGAAGACCAGCGCGGGGCCGTTGGCGGCGATGACGCGGCGATGAATCTCTGCCGCTTCTTCGACCGGGTTCACCGGAGCGTCGATGTAGACGACGTCGTTGTTGCGGCGGAGTTGCTCGATGAAGGTGCGAAGGTCGGGAAAAGACACAACGGGATGGAATTGTACTCCGCGCTACAGGCCGGCGAGGCGCAGCAACTGGATGTCAACCGACACCGACGCGGTGCCGACCTCCATCGGACGTTCCATTCCGAGGTAGCCGTCCGCCGACACCTTCAGCTGATAGCGCCCGCTGGGCACGTCGGTGATGGTGAAACGGCCGTCGGCGTCGGTCCTGCTCTCCTTGTGCACCGATCCGTCGATAACCACGGATGCCCCAGTCAGGAAGCCCTGGTCGTTCCCGCTCACGGTGCCGCTGAAGACGGTGCCCGCCATGCGAGCCGACACGCCGGCACGAAGCCCTGCGGACAACAGCACGACCGCCACCAACCACGGCGCCAGCTTCCGAATTGTGATGTTCATGCACGTCTCCGTCGGCTGGCCGTGGGTGCCACCACCGCTGTCTCGAACAGCGCCGTGAGCGCCGCACGCGACGCCGGACGCCAGGCACCGCCGAGCGCCGAGAAGGCCGCGCGCGCATCGACCCACGAGAGCGCCGCGGTCTCGTCCACGAAGCGCTGCCCTTCCCTGCCGAAGGCGGCGCGTTCACGAGCCGACGCATCATGCAGGAACGCCTCGAGCGCCCCTTTGACGGTGCCGTGTTCGGCGACGAAGTCTTCGTGCAGATAGCCTGCGGCGAACTGCGCCAGGGCCGGGAAGCGGTCGGGGTCGAACGAGGACGTGCGTCGTGTGCTCATCGCCGGGCCTCCGGATACGACGTCAGGACTATCCAGCGTCGTTCGCGCTCGTACCAGCGCAACACCACCAGCGCGCGATCCGCCGGACGCGCCACGCGCTGTCCGCGCGACAACGAACGGCCAATCGGCACTCCGTCTGGAGAGGCGTAGTTCAACACCAGGTTCGGGCGGCTTCCCGTCCGCGCTTCCCATGCGTCGACGCGAGCACGTGCGCGCGCAATCGCCAGCGCGACGATGCGGCGGGCCGTCAAGGCGTCGGTGTACGTCGATGCAGCAGAGATATTCGGTTCCCGCCTGAGCCGCGCCGCCAGTTCCTCGTCGGTCTTCCCGACGTGCCGCTCGAGCGTGTGTCCGCCAAGGCGCGCGTCCCCCTGGAGGTCGTACAGCGGGCCTTGCTCCTGCCCGCCAACCGGTGCGCGCTGGCGAAGTGCCTGAGCCTCGGGATGGCCGCCGCCGAATCCGGTGACCAGCAGCAGTGCCGCGATCACCGCCGCCGCTCCGCGCGCCATTACGCGGCGCCCAGCGTTCTTTCGCATCACGGGCAGACTATCAGAGCTGACGACCGCGCCGCGACTACAGCCACCTAATCAGCAGGTGTGCCATCCAGAGGAACACGGAGAAGCCAATGACATCCTGGAACGCGGTCTCGAACGGACCGGCCGTCGTCGCCGGGTCGAAGCCGGCCCGCTTCGAGAGCATCGGGATGACGGTACCCATGAGGCCCGCGGTAACGATCGCACAGGTCATCGACGCGCCCACCACCAGCCCGAACGGAATCCGTCTCGACCAGATCATGGCCACGACCGACAGCGACACACCGGTCACGAGGGCAATGGTGAGCGCCGTCAGCAACTCGCGCCGCACGGCGTTCGCCCAGTTCGCAAGTGACACGTGCCCGGTATCGAGGCCACGCACAACGATGGCGGCGGCTTGCAGGCCGACATTGCCCGACACCGCGGAGATCACCGGCATGAAGGACGCGAGGAGGATCACCTCCTGCAACACGTGGCCGAACCGCGCGATGATGCCGCCAGCCACCAGCTCGATGGCCATCGTTCCCAGCAGCCAGGGCAGGCGCAGCCACGCCACCTGCACCGGCGTGCGGCGGTCCATTTCCGCGGCGTCCGAACCCACGAGGTGCGACAGGTCTTCGTTGAACTCTTCTGTCAGCACGTCCAGCACATCGTCGACCGTAACGATGCCGAGCAGCCGCCGGTCGGCGTCGACGACGGGCACGGCCACGAAGTCATACTTGCCGATCAGCCTGGCCACGTCCTGCTGATCAGTGTCTGGCGCCACGGAAATCACCTCGGTGGTCATCACCTCGTCGATCGTCTGGGTTAGGCGCGCCAGCAGCAGGTCGCGCATGCTGCACACCCCCACCAGCCGCATCCCCGCGTCGACGATGTACACCGTGGTGACGGTCTCGACCGTGCGGGCGGCAAGGCGCAGATACTCGAGCGTCCACGCCACCGTCACGCCTGGGCGCACGGCCGCCACGCTCGACGTCATCAGGCGACCCGCTGTCTCCTCGGGATACTCCAGCAACCGCTCGACGTCGCGCGCGCTGCCATCCGGCAGGAGCGCCAGGATCTGACGGCTCTCGTCATCGCCGATGTCGCCCACGACGTCGGCCGCATCGTCCATCTCCATGTGGCCGAGTTGTGCCGCGAGGTGCGTCGGCGGCGACGTCTGCACCAGGTGCCGTCGTGTAGCGGGGGCCGCCTGCGCGAGCGCCTCGGCCGCGCGCTCATCGTCGAGCAGCGCGAACACACGTTCGGCTTCGGGCAGCGTCAGTTCATCGAGAATCGCCGCCAGATCGGACGGATGCAGCGAGCCCACCAGCGTGGGAATGGCGCGCACGTCCATCGGGCGGCCGCGCTGCCCAAGGGCTTCGCGGATCTGGTCAATGAGGGCTTCGTACATGGCGCCCTCCCTTCGAGGTGCAGGAACGAAGATTTCAGGGGGCGAGCGCGGTAGGGCGGCCAGCGGCCAGCCTTCGACAGGTCGATGCGCACCTGCCGGGCAAGGCCGCCGTTACACGGGCGGGGACTCAGCGCGACAGGGACATCGACACGGCGCGTTCGCAGGACGTACTGCCGTCGTCAGTCATGGGATTCATAGTAACGCGACGAACTCAGAATTTAGAAGTCAGAAGTCTGAACTCTGCCTTCTCACTTCTTCTCCAGGTGCAGGTCGTGGCAGGCGTTGCACGCGACGCCCATCGCGTCGAACGCGGTGGAGGCTGCGGCGAGGTCGCTCCGCCTGGCAGCGGCGGAGGCTTGCGCCGCGGAGGCGCGCGCGCTCTTCGCAAGCCTCACGCCGTCGGCCGCCTTGCGCACGGTCCAGTAGTCTTCGGTGCGGGCCATGAACGACTCGAGCTTGACGAGGGCGTCGACCGCCGCCTTCTGGTCCTTGTCGGTGACCGCGAAGCGGTAGTCCTCCTGCGCATCGGACGCATCGTTCATCCACTGCGTGTGGGCAGCGGCGTCCGGCGCCTGGGCTGCAACGCGAGGGGGGCCAGCCAGCGTCATAGCGATCACGGTCGGCGCAGCAAGCAGGACAAGAACGGGCATCGTTGATCGGCGCATATCGACAGCTCCTCGCGCCCCCTGGCGCGCCTCGAAGTGTAGCGCTGCAACCGCCGCTGACCTACCATTGAACGCCGTGCCTATGCCATCACTCCGCCCTTTTGACGCCGTGCTTGTGGTTTCTTTCGGAGGCCCGCAGGGGCCGGACGATATCCGCCCCTTTCTAGCCAACGTGCTGCGCGGACGCCGCATTCCGCAGGAGCGGCTGGACGAGGTCGTTGGACACTATGAACACTTCGGCGGCGTGTCGCCACTGACCGAGATCACGATGAAGCAGGCCGACGGGCTTCGCGCGCGCCTTGCGGCGGCGGGCCTGGGCGATCTGCCGGTGTTCGTCGGCATGCGCAACTGGCATCCGCTGCTGCCCGACACGGTGAAGCAGATGGCCGACGCGGGGGTGAAGCGGGCGATCGGCTTCATCTGTGCCGCCCAGCGGTCCTACTCGAGCTGCACCCAGTACAAGCAGAACGTGTTCGACGCACGCGTTGAGACCGTGCAGGGTGGAGGGCCGGATGTCGAGGTGACGTTCGTCGAGGACTGGCACCTGCACGACGGCTTCATCGACACCAACGCGCGGCATGTCGCCGCGGCGCTTGCCGCGCTGCCAGAGGGGGTGCGCGACCGGGCGCGCGTCGTGTTCACGGCCCACAGCATTCCAGAATCGATGACCGGCGCGGCGCGCTATCAGCTGCAGTTGCAGCAGTCGGCGCAGGCGGTCGCCGAGCGGCTCGGACACACGGACTGGGCACTCGTCTACCAGAGCCGCAGCGGCCGCCCCGAAGACCCGTGGCTCGGCCCCGACGTGTGCACCTACCTGCGCGACGAGCATGCGAAGGGACTCGAAGGCGTCGTGCTCTGCCCCATCGGCTTTGTCTGCGACCACATCGAGGTGCTCTACGACCTTGACGAGGAGGCGGCGCAGGTGTGCGCCGAGGTCGGGCTGCCGATGACGCGGGCCGAGGCCGTGAATGACGACCCGGCGTTCCTCGATCTCATCGGGGACGTCGTGCTGAAGACGTGGACGCGCTACGAAGGACGCCGGCCGCTGACCATCGCTCCACCATCGAAGCCCGAGCGGGTCGAAGGACCGCCGCCGGCGCGAGGACGGGCGGGCGGCTGATGCCGCCCCCGACGTTGGGCTCTGGGCTCTGGGCTCCGGGCCGGTCACGAGAGACCCGCCGGAAACGAAAAGGGCGGCTGCTGGTGAAACCAGCGCCGCCCTTTGTTGTCTGAAGCCGACCAGGCCAGAAGCCTGAAGCCGGGAGCCAGAAGCCTACTGAGCGCTCAGATATGCGCGGTGAGCGCCTCCTGCACGGGTGCGCCCTGTTCGAGCGAGGTGAGGATGGTGTCCAGGTTCACCGGTGCGCGGCGAAAGATGTCGTCGCCGAGCGCATCGGAGATGGCGTTCAGAACCGCGCAGCAGCCGGCGCCGACCGGCGGCTCGCCGATGCCGCGCGCACCGACCGGCGTTTCTGGATCCGCCAGTTCCACCGCAGCCCACTGCATGTTGCGCGGGACGTCGAGGATGGTCGGCGGACGGTTCTGATACATCCGCCGCGCCAGCGCCACGCCGTAGTGCTGGTCGTAGACGGTCTTCTGCGCCAGCGCGTGCCCCATGCCGAGGATGGAACGGCCGAGCACCTGCCCGCCGAGCGACCGCGGATGGATGACCGTGCCGACGTCAGCGATGGCGACGTAATCGACCATGTCGTACTTGCCGGTTTCCCTGTCGACCTCGACCTCGGCGAACGCCGCCACGAACGAGTAGGACGATCCGTCACGCTTGTAGTTGTCGCGCCCGACGCCCATCAGGCCCTGTCCCGCCAGGTTCGTCGCCGACCGCTTGGTGAAAGCGTTGATGTCCTCAGGCAGTTCGTGGCCGTCGTAGGTGCCGCCCAGTTCGAGCGCTTTCTGCGCCACCTGCGCCAGCGTCATGCCGGCTCCGCCCCTCCGCTGCACGCGCTCGTTCTCGACGACGTAGTCGTCCGGCTTGCCGCCGAGCGTCTTCGCCGCAATCTCCTGGCACTTCGTGATGGCGTTGGTGGCGGCCGCGTGGGCGGCGCGGGTGTGCGCGTGAGTCGTCTGGCTGCCGCCAGACACGCATGACCACGGCAGGTTGTTGGCGGTGTTGCCCCAGGTGAGGACGACCTTCTCCCACGGCATGCCCATCATCTCGGCGGCCACGCGCATCGTGTCGCTGTACGACTCAGTGCCGAGGTTGCCGATGCCAGTGTTGATGTACATGTGGCCGTCGGGCTTGATGACGAACAGGCCGTCGAAGCCGGTGGAGCCGGCCACAAAGGTGCTGACCGCCACGCCGACACCGCGCACCTTCGTGCCGTTCACCTTGCCGCTGCGGGCCTTGCGCTCATCCCACTGGAAGAGTGCCTTGCCCTTGTCGAGCGCTTCCTGCAGGAACGCGCTGGTGGTGTAGCCGCGCTGTCCGCGCGCATTGGCCGGACCAACCTTGGCCTTGCCGACCGGCGCGTTGATGTGGCGAATTTGCACTTGGTCGATGCCGAGCTTGCGCGCCGCCTTGGCCATCACCGGTTCCATCATGGTGATGCCCTGCATGCCGCCAGGCTGGCTCTGCGCCCGGCGCGGCGGCGTGTTGGTGAGCACGCCGACACCGCGCCACCGCATGGCTTCCGGCTGGTAGGCCAGCGAGGCGATACGGCCGGTCTGGCCGGTGTCGCCCTGCTGCTCGAACGGACCGTTCTCGCAGATGACGAACATGTCCACGGCGAGCAGCTTGCCGTCCTTGTCGAAGCCGGCCTTCACGCGCCCCTGCACGGCGGGCCGATAGCCACCGATGAAGTGCTCGTCCTCGCGGCTGACATGCATCAGCACGGGCGCGTTCGCCTTCTTCGCCAGCAGCGCCGGAATGATCGACTGGATGGTGCCGGTCGCCTTGCTGCCGAAGCCACCACCCGTGTACTCGCTGATGATGACGATGTCGGTGGCCTCCATGTGGAGCCAGCGCGACACTGAGGCGACAGTCTGAACCGTGCTCTGCGTCGAGCAGTGCAGGAACAGCTTGCCGTTCTGCCAGTACGCCATCGCGCTGCGGGTTTCGAGCGTGATGTGGCTGTTGTTCGATGTCGAGAAGGTCTCGTCGAGCACGAGCGCGGCCTTCTTGAAGTTGCCATCGACGTCGCCGTAGGTCCACTGGTCGGTCGGCTTGCCCATCGGGAGCTTGCCCTGGGCATACTCCGCGAAGTCCTGCTCTTCCCACTTGAGCATCACCACATTGGGCGGGCCGGGCTGCTGGCCCGGCGCGGGCGGCTGGCGCATCCAGACGTTACCCTCGGCGCGGGCCGTCGGCCTGCCAGGACGCAGCGAATCGATCGGATCGACGTTGAACGGCAGCGGCTCCCAGTCGATGTCGATGAGCTCGATGGCTTCGGCGGCCGTGAGTTCGTCGACGGCGGCAACAGCCAGCACCGGCTCGCCCTGGTAGACCGGCTCGGCGGACAAGGCCCGCTCCCCGCGCTGGTCGGCCTTGATGACGGTGCCCAGGTCGGTGACGGTATCGGCAGGACTCGGAATCTCGTCCGGCAGCAGGATGGCCTTCACGCCTGGCAGCGCCAGCGCGCGGCTGACATCGATGCTGCGGGCGCGGGCGTGCGGTAGCGGGCTGGTGAGCAGACGGGCGTGCAGCAGGCCGTCTACCTTGTAGTCCTCGACGTACTTCGCCCGACCGGTGACCTTCGCCACGAGATCCGGAGTCTGATAATTCTGTCCGACAAGCTTATTGGCCATTCCTTCGGTCCTCCCGGGCCATGTCACTTCGGCGTGAGGATGACATCGACCGGCTCTTCAATCGTGAACGTCCAATCGAGATTCTTCGCGTCGACGACGGCGAAGAACACGCGTGGGTCATCGCTGAAATAGGCGGTGCCGCTGCCGTCGCCTTCATGCTCGACCACCACTTCCATGGGGCGGCCACTGATGGCGCTGTGAATCGTCAGCGAGAACACGCCACCGGGTGCGGCGTGCGTGGTGGTCCAGCGAATGCGCATCGCGCCGGTGTCGCCGGGCCACGACTCGGTCTGCAACTGACTGCGCCCGGACCAGGTGCCGACCGGGCGCCAGAAGGTTTCCTTGCGCGAGGCTGCCTTTGGCGCGGTGTTGCAGCCGCTGAGCCCGGCGAACGAGGCCGCGATCGTCAGCAGGACGATCGCGGACCTCGCCAGACGGAGAGTCAAGCTATTACGTCGTCGCCGCAGCGGCGTGTCCGCGGATGGCGCGCTTCACGAGGTTGCGCATCAGCGGAATCTTGTAGGCGTTGTAGCGGAGAGCCGTCGCGCCGTCGACCGCGAGTTCGCCGGCCGCACTGGCCGTCTCCTCCGTCCGCGGCTTGCCCGCCACGGCAGCTTCAACCGCCGTCAGCCGCAGCGGCCGCGCCGCCACCGCGCCCACGGCCAGCCGCACGTCGCTGATCGTGTTGCCTGACACCTTCATCGCCGCCGCCACGTTCACCAGCGGGAAGTCCCACACGTTGCGGTCCCGCACTTTCTCCCAGTAGAACTGCGCATTGGCCCACGTGGCCGGAATCCGGATCGTGGTCAGCAGTTCGCCCGGCCGCAGCACCGTCATGTGCGTGATGTCGATCTGCGGGCCGAGGAAGTAGTCTTCTGCCTTCACCACCCGCTCGCCCCCGGCGCTCCGGATGACGAACTCCGCGTCGAGCGCAATCAGCGCCGGCGCCGTGTCCGACGGACTCACCGCCACGCAGCGGTCCGCCTGCAGAATCGCGTGCTCGCGGTTGATCGCGGTCGGCGTGTCCGCGTAGCAGATGTTGCCGCCCGCGCGATAGCACGACCAGCCGCTACGGTAATACCAGCAGCGCGTGTCCTGCGACACGTTGCCGGCCAGCGTCGCCTGGTTGCGAATCTGCGGCGACGCCACCATCTCCGCCGCCTCGGCGAGCAGGGAGAACTTCGCCTTCACCACCGGGTGGTTCACCACCTCGGTCAGCGTCGTCGTCGCGCCGATCTCGAGACCGCCGTCGGCCTCCTTGA
>JBKJMH010000332.1:0-11485 GCA_046596625.1 Vicinamibacterales bacterium
AGCCCCATCGCCACCACACCGGCAAGCGCTGGCTGCAACGCTGACTGCCCGGCTGCCACCACCATGAGATCGGCGCCGCGCGAAACACCGACGAGCACCACGGGAGTGGTGGACGGCGTCAGCAGGGCCGCGCGGGTCGCGTCGATCACGTGCGCGACGTCGAGCCCGACGCGGAGCGGTGTCGTGGTGCCATCACCGCCGGGCAGATGCGCGAGGTATTCCGGGGCGCTGAATCCTGCCGTGGCATAGCCCAGGGAGACGATCTGCCGATAGACCTCCCGGTCCTTGCCGCGCCAGCCGGCATCGCCTGTGGCATAGACGATCAGAGGGGACGCGTGGGCGGCATCGCCGTGCTGCAGGTGCAGAGTCAGGGTGCGTCCTTCCAGCATGACTGGGCGCGTGAACGACGCGCGCACCGCCCCCGGGACGCCCGGGCTTCGCGGGGGCCTCGCGCAAGCCCCGCACGCGGCCGTCGGGAGCAGCGCCATACCGAGGCGTACAACCGTCAGCCAGGAACTCACGCTTTCTATGACGCTCCCGCTCACCCATCGGCCGTCGGGCTGACGATCTCTTTACAGAACAGACGCAAACGGGACGACAGCGCTATCCTGAGTCCACGTCCGGGTGTTCGCGCCCGGCGCGTGCCATGGACACCCCAGAACCGCGGCGACATCGGCTGACCTCCGTGCTCGAGAACAGCGGACTCTGGCTGCTCGGCCATGGGTCCCGTCTGTGGCCGTTCGTCGTGCTGGTCGTCGGCCTCGTGCTGTCATGGGAGGCGCTGCGGCGCATCCATCCGCGTGACTTCTCGGCCTCGCTCCATGCGCTCGACGCACGATGGCTCGCGGCGGCTGGCGTCGTGACGCTCGTCAACATCGGCGCCATGGGGCTGTACGACGTCGTGGCGTTCCGTCACACGCGCTCGCGCTGGACCGACCGCTGGCGATACGGCGCCGTCTGCTTCGCCTGGAGCAACTTCCTTACGCTCGGGCCGCTCGCCGGCCCCGCGATGCGCTTCTGGCTCTATCGCCCGTCGGTCGATCAGCTATCGGACCTGCATGGCGGCGTCGTGGCGGTGGCCGTGGGATTCACGTCGGGGCTCGCCGGATGGACGTTGGCTGCGCTGGTGTCCGCCCGAACCGGCATCGGGGTCGGGCTGCTCGCCCCGCTCGCGTTCGCTCTCAGCCTGCTGATAGTCGCGATGGCACAGGCGATGATCCGCTGGCGCCAGCGCCAAACCGGCCGCGTCGACTGGCGCCAATCCGTCACTCTGGCGGCCATCGGCTGGATCGACTGGGTGCTGGCCTGCCTGGCGTTCGCGCTCTGCCTGCGCGCCAGTGGCTCGATCGAACCGCTGGGTGAGGTGGCGCAGACGTTCTTCCTCGGCCAGGTGATCGGCGTTGTCAGCCTGGTGCCTGGCGGCTTCGGCAGCAGCGATGCGTTCTGGCTGGCGCGGCTGCCACTGGCCGAAAGCAGCGCGGCCGCCGTGCTGTTGGCCTACCGGCTCATCTACTACGTGCTGCCGTGGGCTGGTGCGTCGCTGCTCCTGCTGTCGTGGGTGACGCGCCGTGCGCAGAGGCGCATCGAACTGGCGCGCCGCGTCGTGGCCGGGCTTGTCGGCGGCGGCGGCGTGCTGATCATGGTGAGCAGTGCGTCGCCGGCGCTCTACGCCAGGCTGCCGCTGCTCGAACAGTTCGTGCCGCTGCCACTGGTGGAAGCCGGCCACCTGGCCGCGGCGATGGCCGGCCTGCTGCTGCTGGTGCTGGCGCGTGGGCTGGCGCGCGGCTACCGCGCGGCGTTCCGGCTGACGCTCGTGCTGCTCACGGTTGCGGTTGCCGGCAGCATCCTCAAGGGATTCGACTGGGAAGAGGCCGTGCTGCTGACGGTGCTCTTCCTTGCCACCTGGTCACAGGCCGGCCTGTTCGATCGCCCGAGCCGCGGCGATTGGCTGGAAGGGCCGGACGTGGCCGTGGCGTTGACTGCGCTCACGCTGTTCGTCATGGTCGGCGTCGTGTCGCACAGAGTGAGCGGCACAACCTTCGACCGCGTCATGCACATCGGCTATCGGCTCCAGGCCGTGCGCTTCCTGCGCACTGCGGGTTCGATGGCTTTCGCGGTGGCGGCGGGCGCCGCATACCTGTTGCTGCGCGCCCCGGTCCGCTTCACGCGCCCCGGTGATGACGATGTGAGGCGAGCGCTCGACCTGCATGCGCGGCTCGGCGTGTCCACCAACCCGCTGCTGGTGGCCACCGGCGACAAGGCGATCTTCCTCGACGGCGAGCGTGGCATGTGCCTCTATCGCACCATCGGTCCCTACGTCGTCGTGTTCTCGGACCCGGTGGTGCGGAGTGCGCCCGAACGCACGGCGTTCCTCGACGCGTTCTTTGCGTTCGCGGGCGAGCTCGACCGTCGCCCGGTCTTCTATCAGATCTCGCTCGACTGGATTCCGGTGCTGCACGACCGCGGCTATGACTTCTTCAAGCTCGGCGAGGAAGCGCATGTCTCGCTCGAGGCCGTGTCGCTCGACGGGCACGCCGGCAAGCTGAACCGACAGATTCTGCGGCGCGGCGAGCGCGACGGCGTGACCTTCCGGGTGCTCGAGCCAGGCGAGGTCGCCGGACGCCTCGGTGAACTCGAACAGATTTCGAACGACTGGCTGCATACCAAGGGGCTCGCCGAACGGCAGTTCTCGATCGGCTTCTTCGACCGCGACTACCTGACGCGCTATCGCTGCGCCGTGGTCGAGGAGACACGTGCGCCGCACCGCATCCTGGCGTTTGCGAACCTGCTCGAGGGACCGATGCGCGAGGAACTGTCGGTTGACCTGATGCGGCATCGCAGCGACGGACCACGGGTGATGGACTTCCTCTTCGTATCGCTCTTCATCCTGGGCAAGGCGCAGGGCTTCGCGCGCTTCAACCTGGGCATGGCGCCGCTCTCGTCCGTCGGCGATCAGCGCGGCGCGCACGCACGGGAGCGGCTCGCCCGCCTGCTCTTCCAGCGCGGCGAGCACTGGTACAACTTCCAGGGGCTGCGCGCCTACAAGGACAAGTTCGATCCGACGTGGGTGCCACGCTACATGGCCTACCAGGACGCCTGGGAGTGGCCGGTCGCCATCGCCTACGTCAGCGCGCTCATCGCCGGCGGCTGGGGCACCATCCTCGCGCCGCCGCGCGAGGCGGACACGCCGCCGCCCGGTTCGGTCGCGGCGCGGAAACCGGCCATCGCCAACGCCTGACTAGGACCTGGTCAGCGTGAACGTCGCGCGGTAGTCGGCCGCGTTGGTGGGCTTCGTGGTGTTCGGCTCCGGCAGCACACGAATTAGCGTCAGCGTGTAGCCGGCGACCGACGCCTGATCGCGGTTGGAGTTCGTCTGCAGTTCAACCGTTTCAGCCGCCTGCCCCGGCACAGCCACGCTGGCGTGAACAATGGCCTCGCCAGCCCTGATGCACTGGACGTCTGTCGGGCAGCGCGAGTCGGAGACGACGGCGTCGAAGGTAATGCCCGTCCGTTCGGGTCCGACCCGCGCGGTCTCGCCCGCCGCCAGCGTGAACGCCTCTCCCAGCGCCGCGGCGACCGGCGCCTGCGGGGTGGAGGCGCCCACCATCGGCGCGCATGCCGCGCACAGGATCACGCCGAACAGCGTAAAGAGTGCGGGCCAGCGCATGAAGGCATCATAAACACACCCGCCGACCGCATCTGTCGATAAATCCTGCGTCTCCGCCCGATACGTACCGCTGTATGATTCAGGTGACCTCGGCTATCCAGATGCGCCGCTCTCTCCTCGCCATCGCCGTCGGAGCCCTGCTGCTGGCCACTGCGCCCATGCAGGCGGAAGAGCTTGTGTACGCGCGCTTTGCGGATTACCTCGAAGCGCTGCGCGTCCAGACGGGCATTCCCGGCCTCTCCGCCGCCATCGTCGGCCGCACAGACGTGCTCTGGGAACGCGGGTTCGGCTATCAGGACCTGGCGCGGTCGGTGCCGATGCGGCCCGACACACCGGTCCAGCTCGACGGCATCACCCAGACGCTGACCGCCGCCACCATCCTGCGGTGCGCTGAAGACAACCGCCTGTCGCTCGACGACACGCTCGGCAAATTCGCCAAGGGGCTGCCCGATCCTGGCGCCACCATCCGTCAGGTGCTCTCACACACCTCCGGTCCCGTCCTCGCCCCCGCGTTCAGCTACCGCCCCGAGCGCATCGACGCGCTGGGGCCGGCGGTGAAGGCGTGCGAGGGCGATTCGTATCGCGAGACCATTGCGAACCTGCTCGACCGCCTGGCGATGACGAATTCGGTGCCGGGGATGGACATTCTCACGCTCGAGGCACCCGCCGAAGGGCTGCCAACCGAGGGTGAGGCGGCCCGCTACGCCGCTACGCTGGCGCGGCTCGCAGTACCGTATGCCGTCGACAGTTCGCGGCGCGCCGTTCCCGCACAGTTCTCGGCGTTCACGCTGACACCCTCGACCGGCCTCATCGCCACCGTCCACGACTACGCGCAGTTCGACATCGCCCTGCGTGGCGGCATCCTCGTGCAACCCGAAACCCTGGCCGGTGCCTGGCGCGTCCCCGCGGATGCCGCGGGTCGAGCGCTGCCGCACGGCCTTGGCTGGTTCGTGCAGGCCTACAACAGCGATACGGTGGTGTGGCAGTTTGGCACCGGTGGGGAAACCGGCTCGTCATCGATGGTGGTGACCTTGCCGGCTCGCGGTGTCTCGCTCGTGCTGGCTGCGAACAGTTCCGGGCTGGTGAAGTCGTTCGCGCTCGACAAGGGCGATGTCACCACGTCGCCGTTCGCGCGGATTTTCCTGTCGCTGTTTACGCGGTAATCCGTGCGGCGCAGCTTACGTCTTGGGCTCTTTGTGGTGGGGCTGCTGGCGGCTGTGGCGTCGCCAGCACGGGCAGAGTGGCAGTTGAAGCCGTTTGGAGGGATTACCTTCGGCGGCAGCACGACGTTGGACGACCTCGACCACCAGGCCGGCAAGCCGAAGCTGAACCTCGGCATCAGCGGACTTTGGCTCGGCGAAGTCGTCGGGGTGGAAGGCGATATCGCGACGACGGCGGGGTTTTTCAGTGGCGACCAGAAGTCGCTGCAGACGCTGATTCTGCGCAGCCACGTGGCCACGGTCACGGGCAACGTGGTGGTCGCGCTGCCGCGGCGGATCGCGCAGTACGGGCTGCGGCCATACGCCGTGGCCGGCATCGGCATCATGCACGTGGGGATCGACGACAACCTCCGCGCGCTGCCGTTCTCGGATACGTTGCCGGCGTGGGACGTCGGCGGTGGAGTGACGGGGTTTCTGTCGGACTTCGTCGGCCTGAACTGGGACGTGCGGATGTTCAGGACGACCGGCTCGCAGAAGACGGTGACAGGGGTTAGCGTTGGCCCCGAGCAACTGTCGTTCTGGCGGGCCACGATGGGGTTATCGATCCGGTTGTAGCCGGATGGCAGCAGACGGGCGCGGCGGTCCCTGAGGGTCGTGCGCCGGAGCGCAGTGATGAAACGATTCGGACTTCTCGTAGCGGTGCTGCTTCTCTCGGGCACCGTGGGCCGTGCGGCGGAAACACTCCGCATCGTGCCGATCAGTGCCGACGACCGCGTCGTCGTCTCGATGGAACTGGCCGACGGCTACACCGACGAGGTAAAGCAGGCCATCGCCAGCGGACTGCGCACCACGTTCACCTACACCATCGAGCTCCGCATGCTGGTCCCCGGCTGGGTTGACCGCACGGTGGCGACCTCCACGGTGAGCCTGAGCGACCAGTACGACAATCTCACCCGCCGCCACACGCTGCAGCGCGTCATCGACGGCCGCATCGACGACACCATCGTCACCGATGATGACGTCGCAGTGCGGCAGTGGCTGACCACCCTCACCCGCCTGCCGATCGTGCGCACCACCCGGCTCGATCCGGGCCGTGATTACTACGTCCGCATCAACGCGCAGGCACGCCCGCGCGGCGGTTCGCTGCTCGGCTTCGCCGCCTCGGTCACTGGTCAGGCGAAGTTCACGTTCATTCCCTGATCGTCGTTCGTCGTTCGTCGTTCGTCGTTACTTGGCTTTCAGCTCGCCGCGCCGCAGCTGCTGGTAGAGGTCGATGGCTTCGCGGATGTACTTCAGCGCGTCGGCCGGACCGAGGATGTCCTCCACCACCACCTGCTTGTGTTCGAGCACCTTGTAGTCCTCGAAGAAGCGAGTCATTTCCCGCAGCAGGTGCTGCGGCAGCTGCCGGTGGTCGGTGTAGTCGTTGAACGCTGGGTCCTTGATGCTGACCGCGATGATCTTGTCGTCGAGCCCCTTCTCGTCGCGCATGCGCATGACGCCGATGGCGCGTGCATCGACCAGCGACAGCGGATGCAGCGGTTCCTGCCCCAGCACAAGTGCGTCGAGCGGGTCGCCATCGTCGCAGAAGGTGCGCGGAATGAAGCCGTAGTTCGCCGGGTAATACACCGCGCTGAACAGCACGCGGTCGAGCCGCAGGAGACCGGTCTCCTTGTCGAGCTCGTACTTGTTCTTGGAGCCCTTTGGAACTTCGACGATGACGGGAAACGAGCGTTCAACCGAACGCTCGTCGAGATAACAGTCGTGCCAGGGGTGCATTGCGTCTCCGAAGACAGAAAGCTCACGTCTCGATCAGTTTTACATCGACGTAGCTGCCGACCTTCAGGTCGGCCGGTCTCGCGAACCTGAAGGTTCGCGGCTACGCCATACCACCGTCAACCGGCTCTAACTTCCCACGTCCAGTCCGACCGCCCAGTCACCGTCCCGCATGAGCGGCTCGACGCTGCCGTCGGCGTGCACGGCGTCGATGTCCAGCTGCGACGACCCGATCATGAAGTCGACGTGCGTGGCGCTGCGGTTGCCGCCAGCCTGCTCGAACAGTTCATTGCTCATCCCCTCGCCGTCGGCGACGGTGAATGGGTAGGCCGACCCGAGCGCCAGATGACTGGCCGCGTTCTCGTCGAACAGCGTGTTGTAGAACAGCAGGCCCGACTGCGCCACTGGCGAGTTGTGCGGCACCAGTGCTACTTCGCCGAGATGCGCGGCGCCCTCGTCTGTCGCGAGCAGTTCGCGCAGCACGGTTTCGCCGCGCGCGGCCGTTACCGTCACGACGCGGCCCTTCTCGAACGTGACCGTGAAGTCCTCGATCAGGGTGCCACCGTAGCTGAGCGGCTTGGTGGAGGTCACTGTGCCGTCAACGTGGTCGCGGTGCGGCATGGTGAACACCTCCTCGGTCGGAAGGTTCGGTGCGAACGCGACGCCCTGCAGGCTGGTCGACCGGCCGCTGACCCACTGATGTCCTGGTGCCAGGCCGAGGGTGAGATTGGTGCCGGGTCCACGGTACTTCAAGGCGACATATCGGCGACGGTTGAGGAAGTCGCGACGCGCCGCGAGCGCCGCCAGATGCTCTTCCCATGCGGCAACCGGATCGGGCTGATCGAGTCGCACGAGTTTCGCAATCGCGCCCCAGAGCGCCTCGAGCTGATGCTCGGCAGGCAGGTCAGGGAAGACGCGTGCCGCCCACCCCTTCGATGCCGCTGCGACAACGGACCAGTTGGTGCCGTTCTTCGAGACGTGGTCGCGGAACGGACGGACCGCACGCGACACCGCCTTCTGCATTGCGCCCAGCAGTTCCGGCGGTTGATCCTTCAGTAAGTCGGGGTCGTTGGCATAGACGGAGATGACCGCGTGACCCGCGTGCACGTGCTCGGTCAGCGCGTCGGCGAACCAGGCGGAGCACTGCTCGAACGAGTCACGCGGCGCGTAGCGGAAGCGCGCCACCTGCAGCGCTTCGTCACCCCAGAGGGTCTCGACCAGCGCCGCGCCCGCCAGGTACGCGCTTTCGGTGATGCAGCGTACGAGCGGCGCTGCCTCGAGCGAACAGCCGCCGTTCGCCAGTGGCCCGATGATGAGCAGACGCTGGCCAGGCTGGAGGTTGAGCGCGACGCGGACGGCGAGGTCGCCGTAGAGCGCGAGTGTGCGGTCGAGTTGATGCCCCATAAGGTCGGAGGTTCTCAGGATACCTGAAGCTCGCGCCTTCGCGCGACGAGGAGCCGGTACCGCACGGCGCCGTCCCGGCTCAGCCGCTCGAGTGCCAGACCCCCGTAGTGCGCGTCTATCAACTGCCGGAACGCCTCCGACGGCCAGTGCCGGACCAGTCGATTGCACGCCATCAGCCGTGCGAGGCGCCGGTGCGAGCGCGGCCGGCACTGCGGCGTCAAGTCGAGCTGCGCCTCGATGGTCAGCCCCGCCCGTCCGAACGCTGCCAGGTACGACGCGGCGGGCCAGAGCACAGGACACTGCCAGCCGCGCATGAACGCCGTCAGGTCGGCTGACAGCGCCGTACCCGGCTCCGGCATGTCGTCCACCACAATCAGTCGGCCGCCAGGCGCGAGTGTGGCCGCGAGCGCGGCCACACTGCGTGCGGGACCGAGGCTGTGGGCCAGCGACTCGATCGCGACGATCAGGTCGAAAGGACCGGCGGGTGGGTTGTCGTAGCTGCGCACGTCGGCGCGGACCCGCGCCGCCAGCTGCCGGCGCGCCGCTTCGGCGTTCGCGGTGCGCGCCTGCGACGGACTCAGCGTGAGCCCGACACAGGTGGCGCCGAGCGTCTCGGCCAGAGCCAGCATGGTGCCGCCGAGGCCACAACCGGCATCGAGCACACGCGGCGCAACCACGGCGCCGATCTGGTCGAGCAACACGTCATGGAGACGCGTGAACGTGACACGGCCGCCGGCGCGCGGATCGGCGAGCGCACGATGCACGGTCATCGAACCGGAACCGCCGCCGTAGCCAATGGCTCGCGCCGCGCGGTTCCAGCGCCCAAGGCGTTCGTAGTAGGTGGCGACGCCGCTGCCCATCTTCTCCAAGTCTATAATCGGAGTGCCGTGCTGCCGGGCTCGCTGTCTGCCTCCCGTTCCGACTCCGACGCTGCCATCGAGGCGGCGTGGACGATCGTGCTTGCCACGTCGCGGGCCGCGGAAGCGGTGGCGGCCGTGAACATCCGCCAGTCATTCCGCGTCACCGACGAGGGCTACCTCGACGCCGTCGAATCGTCCCACCCCGATGCGGTGGTCTGCTGGCGCCCAGGCACCGGCTGGGACACCTCGCTTCCGGTAACCGACCCACGCCTGGCACTGATGGAGCTCTATCTGCCCATCACCAGCGCCACCGCGGCGCGTCCAGTCACCATCGGTCACCTGGGGCAGAGCCTCGACGGCTTCATTGCCACGCACTCGGGGCAGTCGCAGTACGTGACCGGCGAAGAGAACATCCTGCACCTGCACCGCATGCGGGCGCTGTGCGACGTTGTGGTGGTGGGCGCCGGCACGGTGGCCGCCGACGACCCGCAATTGACCACGCGGCGCGTGCCTGGCCCTCACCCACTGCGCGTTGTGCTCGACCCGTCGCGCCGCCTCGGGTCGCACTACAAGATCTTCAACGACGACACGGTGCCAACGCTCTACATCACCACGACGCGGGCGTTGCAGCCCGGTGAAACGCGCTTCGCCCTGGCCGAGATTGCGACGGTGGCCGACACCCCCAACGGGATGGACGCGGCGGCAGTGCTGCAGTTGCTGCGCGATCGCGGCTGCCACCGCATTTTTGTGGAGGGGGGCGGGGTGACGGTCTCGATGTTCCTGCAGGCCAACCTGCTCGACCGGCTGCAGGTGGCGATTGCACCGCTGATTATCGGCAACGGCCGGCCCGCCATCCGCGTGCCCGCCCGCGATGCACTGAGCGAATGCCGCCGGCCGCGTTACCGCGTGTTCCGGATGGGCGGCGATGTCTTCTTCGACTGCGATCTCCGCGACCTCGGCGAAGGGCCTGAAGCGGGCACGGAGTCGATTCCGCTGGTGACGCGCATCATCTAGACAGCCATCACCCGGGCAGCTTCACCGCGAGCGCGTCCCACTTCTCGATCACCGGCGGCGTCGCGAGCAGCGCCTCGGCGTGTGCCATCAACGCGGCCGCGATCTTTCCCGACAGGTGCGCCTGCCGACCGCTCTCGTCGGCGAAGCTGTCGAAGACGGCGAACGTCGAGGGACCGAAGCGGACCGCGAACCAGGTGGTCGTGCCCGTCTCCTCCTGCGCGAGCGGCAACGCGCCGGCAAGGAACTCCGCCAGCGTCGATTCCTTACCAGGCTTGGCTTCGAGACGAACGTAGAGACCGACGTGTGCGAGCGGATTCATGGGCACTCCTTTTTCGAGTTGAACGAAGACCGGACCACACTAACCGACATTGTCGGTCACGGCTGCGGTCCGGCGCACCGGCAGTCGCCAGCCGGGCCGAACGAAGTGGCAGGTGTAGCCGCCGGGAACGCGCTCGAGGTAGTCCTGGTGCTCGGGCTCGGCGTCCCAGAATGGGCCTGCCGGTGCGAGTTCGGTGACGACCGTGCCGGGCCACAGGTTCGACGCATCGACGTCGGCGATCGTGTCCTCGGCCGTGCGCTTCTGCGCCTCGCTCGTGTAGTAGATCGCTGAGCGGTAGCTCATGCCGCGGTCGTTGCCCTGGCGGTTCCGGGTTGTCGGGTCGTGAATCTGAAAGAAGAACTCGAGCAGGCGCCGGTAGCTCATCTTCGCCGGATCGAAGAGGATCGCGATGGCCTCCGCGTGCGTGCCGTGGTTGCGATAGGTGGCATTCGGCACATCGCCGCCGCTGTAGCCGACCCGGGTCGAGATGACGCCGTCCATCTTGCGGATCAGGTCCTGCATGCCCCAGAAGCAGCCGCCGGCGAGGACGGCGCGTTCGGTTGTCACGCTGCTCATCGCACGACCTCCACCTGGTCGAGGTAGGCGCCGTAGCCCTCGGCCTGCATGTCGTCGCGATGGACGAAGCGCAGCGACGCCGAGTTGATGCAGTACCGCAGGCCGCCGCGCTCGGGCGGGCCGTCCTCGAAGACGTGGCCGAGGTGACTGTCACCGTTCGCCGAGCGCACTTCGGTGCGCACCATGCCGTATGAAGCGTCCTTGATCTCGTTCACGTTCGCGGGTTCGATGGACTTGGTGAAACTCGGCCAGCCGCAGCCCGACTCGAACTTGTCGGCCGAGGCGAACAGTGGCTCGCCCGAGACGATATCGACGTAGATGCCGGGCGCGTGGTTGTCGAGGTACTCGCCGGTTCCGGGCCGCTCGGTCGCGCCCTGCTGGGTGACGCGATACTGTTCGGGCGTCAGGCGCGCAACCGCTTCGGGTGTCTTTCGATAAGGGGTGGGCATTCGCTTAGTCTCCGTATCGTTCCTACCACTCGTGTTGGCCAGCGCCCAAGCCGTGGTGAACCTGGGCGCGCGACCCAAGCAGCCGCGCGAAGCCGTATACGCCGAGCGCGGCGTATTCCCACACCAGGACTACGACCAGCGAATAGCGCAGTGTAACAGCACATCAGCGCTCTGTTCTTCACCAGTGGCTTGATTGGTGAGCGATGGTTGCCGGGAAGCCGGTTCCTCCAATGGTGCGGCATCGTCGGCGGGCGTGCGCGGCA
>JBKJMH010000349.1:0-3094 GCA_046596625.1 Vicinamibacterales bacterium
CTGCTGCGGGACGCGGTGAGCGCGGCGCTTGGCAACGCCCGCGCCTACGAGGCCGAGCGAGCACGCGCCGAGGCCTTGTCCGAGATCGACCGGGCCAAGACGGCGTTCTTCAGCAATATAAGCCACGAGTTCCGGACGCCGCTGACGCTGATGCTGGGACCCACTGAAGAGGCGCTCGCGTCACCGGAACAGGCCCTGACGGGTGAGAGCCTTGCGATCGTGCACCGTAATGAATTGCGGTTGCTCAAGCTGGTGAACACGCTCCTCGAGTTTTCGCGCATCGAGGCGGGCCGCGCGCAAGCCACGTATGACACTGTCGATCTGGCCGAGTTGACGACCGATCTCGCCAGCGCCTTCGAGTCGGCGATTGCCCAGGCCGGGCTGCGGTACGAGGTCGAGTGCCCGCCACTGGCGCGAGAGGTCTGCGTCGACCGCGACATGTGGGAAAAGATTGTCCTCAACCTCTTGTCGAACGCCCTGAAGTTCACGTTCGATGGCGCGATTCGCGTGACGCTCCGGGAGCGGGAGGGCCAGGTCGAACTGGAGATCGGCGACACGGGAGTGGGCATCCCGCCTGAGGAACTGCCGCGCCTGTTCGAGCGCTTTCATCGCGGGCGCAACACCCGTGCCCGCACCCACGAAGGGTCCGGCATCGGCCTCGCGCTCGTCAACGAGCTGGTCGCGCTGCACGGGGGAACACTGTCGGTCTCGAGTGTGATCGACCACTATCGACCACGGCACCACCTTCACCGTCGCGATTCCTTCCGGCCTGCCGCTGACGGCGGGTCAAGGGTCCGGCGGTTCACGCCTGGCCGGCGCGGTAGCCGCGCCCTACGTCGAAGAGGCGTTGGGATGGCTGCCGCAGCACGGAACCGGCTCCTCGCCAGACCGAACCCAGGCACCGACCGCCACCACCGCAGTCGACCCGTCGGTCCGCATCGTGCTGGCCGACGACAACGCCGATATGCGGGCCTACGTGCAGCGCATCCTCGGCGAGCGATGGACGGTTGACACCTTCGGCGATGGGCAATCAGCACTGGAGGCGATCCGAGCCAACGCGCCAAACGTCGTGGTCGCCGATGTGATGATGCCCGGACTCAATGGCTTCGAGCTGCTGCGGGAGTTGCGCGCCCATCCCGCCACGAAGAGTGTGCCCGTCATCGTGCTGTCGGCTCGGGCAGGTGAAGAAGCGCGCATCGACGGGCTGCAGGCCGGCGCCGACGACTACCTGGCGAAGCCGTTCTCGGCGCGCGAGCTGCGGGCCAGGGTCGAGGCGCAGATCCTGCGCGCGCAGATTCGCCGCGTCGAAGCTGCCCACGCGCAACGAATGGTCAACGTGTTCACGCAAGCCCCCGTCGGCATTGCAATTCTCAAAGGCCCGGCTCATGTCTTTGACTTCGTCAACGAGCCGTACATGAATCTCATCGGTCACTCGCTGGTCCTCGGCAAGGGGATTCGCGAGGCTCTGCCCGAGCTCGAGGGCCAGGGCGTGTACGAGTTGCTTGACGATGTGTACCGATCCGGGCGGCCGTTGGTCGCGGACTCGTTACGCATGGTCTTGAACCGCGGACCCAAGAATGCGTCTCACGAGGGCTTCTACAAGTTCGTCTATCAGCCGATGCGTGACGAGCACGGGGGCGTCGAGGGGGTGACGGTGGTGGTGACCGAGGTCACCGATCTGGTCGGCGCGCGCCATGACGCCGAGTCGGCCAGCCGGGCCAAGGACGAGTTCATTGCCATGCTCAGCCATGAGCTTCGCAATCCGCTTGCGCCCATTATCACGGCGTTGCACTTGATGCGGCTGCGTGGCGTCGCTGGCGCGGAACGGGAGCGGGCAATCATCGAGCGGCAGGTGAAGCAGCTCGTCGGCCTGGTGGACGACCTGCTCGACGTGTCACGCATCACGACCGGAAAAGTCGAGCTCGCTCGCGCGCCGGTCGAACTGGCCGCGGTCATCGCGCAGGCTGTGGAGACCACCAGCCCGCTACTCGAACAGCGTCGGCACGCGCTCACCATCGACGTGGCACGACAGGGACTCTCGCTCGATGCCGATGCCGACCGGTTGGCGCAAGTCGTGGCGAACCTTCTGACCAATGCGGCGAAGTACACCGAGCCCGAAGGCCACATTTGGGTCGCGGCGGCCCGTGATGGCGCTTCAGTGGTGTTGACGGTACGGGATAGCGGCATTGGCATCGAGGCCGACCTGTTGCCGAGAGTGTTCGACTTGTTCGCGCAGGCACGACAGGCGCCCGACCGGCCGCGCGGCGGACTTGGCTTAGGGCTCGCGATTGTCCGGAGCCTGGTGAGCCTCCATGGCGGCACCGTCAGCGTCGCCAGCGACGGCAAAATGCGGGGCACCACCTTCACAGTCAGGCTGCCATTCGCACCGCTGCCTCGCCACGAGGGTCGTGGTGAGGGGGAGGCAGCGGCAGATCATCCCCGCGCCGACATGGGCGGCCGGGTGCTGGTGGTGGACGACAACGCCGACGCCGCAGAGATGCTCGCCGAGGCTCTCACGGCCCTCAGCTTCGACACCCGGATCGCACTGGACGGCCCGAGTGCGCTGGATATCGCCAGGGGATTTCAGCCAGACGTCGCGCTGCTGGATATCGGCCTGCCAGTGATGGATGGGCACGAGTTGGCGCGCCGGCTGAAGTCGGAGCCGGGGGAACGGCCGATCCGCCTGGTCGCGGTAACCGGCTACGGGCAACCGGGAGACCGACTCAACACGACCGACGCCGGGTTCGACGCGCATCTGGTGAAGCCGGTCGATCTCACCGAGTTGGCACAGTTGGTAAGTGCACTGATGCAGCGATAAGCGATCGTGGCAGGCTTGGGGTACAGCGCAATCCCTGCCTGCTCCCATTCGCTGTTTCAGGCCTCGTTGCCACACTGCTAGTATCTGCCGCCGTGCTCGGCAATGAGATGCTGCCGAAGCAGATTCTTGCCGCAGTCATTGCCGTTCGGCGTGCGAACAACGGTATGAATATGATCCCGCGTGGGCCGACTGGCGGGATGGAGTGTCGTCGTCCCCACCGGACGCTGGTGATCGAACTCGATCAGGATCACCGGACTGTGGATACGGTAGTAGAAG
>JBKJMH010000382.1:0-9962 GCA_046596625.1 Vicinamibacterales bacterium
TGCGCAGCCGCTCGCGCAGCGCGTAGTGGAACCAGCCGTAGTGGTAGCCGCCGGCTTCGTTCGACGTGGCGTTGTCGAAGATCGGAATCGTGGGGAGCCCGCCGTTGGCGCCCAGCATCAGTCCCGACTGGTAGGCGCGCCTGATGGCGTCGAGGTCGCCGCCGGTGCGGGTCGTCGTGTAGTTGGCATCGTCGTCGTAGCCGCCGATGCCTTCGTTCAGGTCGAGGAACTGGATGACCGTAATCGTGCCGGCATTGAGCGCGTTCAGCCCGTACTGCACGCCGACGTTGTCGTACGGCCGCCGGGCCGCGCCGGTGGCCGGGTTCACGCCGTAGATATTGTGTGCCGCGTCGAACACGGTGGGGCGCGCCCCGGTCGGGTTCGACCGCGGGTCGTAGCGCACCGCGCCAGGCACGACGGCATTCCAGCGCGCCGACTGGTAGCCGTTGGTGTCCTTGCGATTCGGCACCGGGTCGGTCCGCTGCGCCTGGTTGGCCGCATCGACAAAGGCCTTCATGCCCGCAAAGCCGCTGATGGCCACCTGTTGCGTCTCGGTAAGCGAGCCCTGTCCGGCCCGCGCGATGTAGTGCAGCAGCAAGTGGGCGTCGAGGCCCGACAGGGCGATGGCGAGCGCGTCGGGGAACGTCGCGCGGATGTCGACGCCGTCGATGAGGCCGGGAAAGGCGTCCGCCACCTGCAGGCTCGTGTACGCGCCGCCCGATCCACCGGTGCTGATGGTGTAGGCCGGCACGCCGAACGTTTCGATGAAGTGCTCCTTGCCCATCATCGTGGTTTCGCCCGCGAGGAACGCGTTGCAGCTGTTGGTCGGGTGATTCAGCGTGTTGATGAAGAGGCCGTAGCCCTCGGCCAGCCGGCCGGAGTCGAGCACGCTCACGCCCATGGCGCCACCCTGGATGTACCAGCCCGATGGGCAGCCGCTGCCGTGAATGGCAATGAGCCGCCGGTTCCAGCCGCGCGGCGGCATCGTCGGCGACGGCGGTGGATCGACGGTGGGGTCGTGCAGCACCGCGTTCTGGTAGATGCCGCGATTCATCGTGCCGGTCTCGACGCGCACGACGAAGTTGACCACAGCGCCCGAGGCGGTCTTCGTCTGCGAGACGTCGGCCGGCAGCACCGCCGGATTGGGAAGCGGCTTGAACGGCTTGGCCGGATCAGCGACGCGGGTCGGACGATAGACGTACTGCACGACCGTGCGTGCCGAGCAGTGCGCGTCGAGTGGCGTGCCCAGCGTCGAGCCATCGGGCAGTGCAAACTGTTCCGTCTGGCAGATGAACGGCTCCTGCCACGGTCCGGAGATGACCGGTCCGGTGATTGGGTAATTCGTCACCGTCAACGTATTCGTGAGGTGCCCGACCTCGGCCATCACGCTGTTGTCACCCTCGACCAGTCCTGAGACGAGCCCGAGGTAGACATCGGGCTCCGTCGCTGGCTGGAAGGCCGCGGTGACGTCGCGCCCATTCACGCTCACGCGGAGGTTGCCGCGGGGCGTGCCCTCGGGCACCACCGTCTGCAGCAGCACGTCGCCGCCGGTCACCAGGGCCGGGTCGGTCGAGACGGCGGTGAGCAGCACCTCGCCGCCGCCGGCGGCGGCCGTGCTCGTCAGGAGCGCAGCCAGGCCGACGGCAAGCAGCGCGGCGGTGGCGACGGGAAAGACTCGCTTCATGCGGTGATTGTGCACCGAAGCGTCCCGTCCGCGCTCACCTGAAAAAGACGAAGGTCACCACGATGAAGACCGGGATGAGCACCGCGCCGCTGTAGAGCATGTAGCCGCCGAAGCTCGGCATCTTGACGCCGCGCGCCTCGGCGATGGAGCGCACCATGAAGTTCGGCCCGTTGCCGATGTAGGAATTCGCGCCCATGAAGACGGCGCCGGCGCTGATCGCCTCGAGGACGTGATGCGGTACGCCCACCACGTCCGCCGGCAGGTGGAGCCCCTGGCCGAGGGCGAGGAACGTCAGGTAGGTCGGTGCGTTGTCGAGGAACGACGACAGCATGCCCGTGCTCCAGAAGAACTGCCACGGTTCGCGTACGCCGAGTGCGCTGCCGTGCGCGCGCAGGATGTCGAGCGCCGGGATCATCGTCAGGAAGATGCCGGCGAAGACCGCCGCCACCTCGAGAATCGGGTGGAGCGAGAAGTGATTCGCGTGCCGCACGTGGTGCGACGTGGCGGCGTAGGACGCCAGCGCCAGGCCGACCATGGCCAGTTCACGCCAGGGTGCGGCGAGGAACGCCGCCGCGAGCACGATGCCACCGAGCAAGGCCAGGTTGAGGATGCCGGTGACGCGCAGTGGCTTGCGGTGGGTGCGATCGGCGGCAATCGATTTGGCCGGCTCCTGGGCGTGCGCCCACGTGTCCCACGCGAAGTAGATGGCGAGCAACACGCCGCAGGTGAAGAGCCAGTGCGGCAGCAACCGGAACGTCCACATGAACGGCACGCCCTGCAGGTAGCCCAGGAACAGCGGCGGGTCGCCGAGCGGCGTGAGCGAACCGCCGACGTTCGACACCAGGAAGATGAAGAAGACGACGGTATGAACGACGCGCGTCCGTTCACTGTTCGTATGCAGCAGCGGCCGAATCAGCAGCATCGAGGCGCCGGTCGTACCGACGAACGAAGCGAACAGCGCGCCGAGGCCCAGGAACGCCGTGTTCACCCACGGCTTCGCCTCGAGGTCGCCGTCCATCAGGACACCGCCGGAGATGACGTAGAGGCTGCCGAGCAGAATCATGAACGACAGGTAGTCGCGCGACGTCTCGACCAGCGCATGTGGCGCCTGCATCAGGTAAAGCGCCGCCACCGGAAGTCCGAGCACGAGCGACACGCCCAGCTTGCGGACGTTCGATTCCCAGAAGTGCGGCGCCGCCAGCGGAATGACGGCAATGCCCAGCAGGAGCAGCGCGAACGGGGCGACCCAGGGGAGTGACGGGATGAAGCCGGAATGGTCCATGGCTATTTGATCCGGAACAAGACGATGGCGCCGAACGCATCGATCTGTTGGAGGTCGTGGCGGGTGGCGAGCGTCTCCAGCGTACCTGGAGGCATCTGGCCGCCGTTCACGACGAGGTGAGTGACCCCGAGCTGACGCATGCGAGTGAACGCCTCGTCACCGGGGAAAGTTTGCAGGACCGCGGCATTCTCGTAGAAGCTCGGCGGCTGGAAGCCACTGTAGCCGTTGACGAGCGGTTGCCAGTGGTCAGTGGAATTCAACATGTAGTGGGCGTGGAACTGGACGCTGCGTGCGCCGAAGAACGGATACTCGACGACCACGGTGCCTGGCGTCCGCGGAATCGACCGATAGACCGGCGCGATACCGTCGAAGCGCACCAGGCCGAGCGGGGCGGCGATCGACTCGGTCGAGGCCAGGGCCACCAGCAGCGGCGCCACGACACGCCAGCCCCGAGGCGCCATCAGGGTGCGCAGCGCGGCTGTGCCGAAGCCGGCCAGGGCGGCCACGGCCACCGTGGCGAGCATGCCGAACCGCGCGGTTGCACGGATACCGCGCAGCAGCGGCATCGCCGCATAGAGAAACGCGTAGCCCGGCATCGCCGCGCCAAACGAGAGCGCCACACCAGCGAGGCCCAGCGCGAGGCACATACGGGCGCGCCGGTCCGTGAATGCGGTGCCGCGCACGATGGCGACGAGCGACAGCGCGAGCCCGACAGCTCCGGGGAACAGCACGTTCGCGTCCGCAAGACCAGTGCTCCACCACGCATGCGCTCGTGCAGGCGTCGTGAGATATGCACGCCAGTGCGCGGAGAAGTTCTCCGCGTCGCCGAGTGACCGCATCAGGCCGAGGTCGCGGCTGACGAACCAGTAGGGGAGCAGGAACGGCGTCAGTACGACCACGCTCACCACGCCCGCAATCGCCAGCGCCCGCAGCGTGAAGAGCGGGTGGCGCTTCAGGTCGGTGATGCGCGACAGCCCCGCCGCGACCAGGGCGAACGCCGAGATCACCAGCAGGTATACCGATGTCAGCGACTGGAGGATGAACCAGCCGGCCAGTTTCAGGGCATGGCGCGAGGTGGGCACCTCGAGCACGCGGTCGAAGGCCAGCAGGGCAAACGGCAGGAACTCGAGGTGCTGTGCCTGCAGGTGCGGGATCCGTGACAGCGAGTGTGCGTTGAAGGCGAAGATGGCGCCGGCCACCAGGCCAGCGGTCCAGTCGTGCGTCCAGGCTCGCACCACCACCGCCATGGCCCAGGCCGAGAGCGCGAAGCCCGACACGAGGAGGAGGTTGTAGGTGAGCACCAGCGGCACCCCCAGCGCGAGGAGCGGCATCGCCATGACACCCTGCACCACCATCGGCTCGGAGTAGGCCAGCGTGTAGCGCTCGGGAGAGAAGATGTTGCCGTCGAACAGGTGCAGTGGGTCGCGCGGCAACTGGTGCGCCACCCACCCGACGATCCACTCGTTCAGGATCGAGTCGCGGTTGTCGTGGCGGGTGAGGTGCGCGAGGTCCGTGGCCAGCGGCCAGGTGTGCACGACCGCGAGGAGCGTGAAGAAGACGAGCGCCGACAACCGCGGGTGCGCCGCGATCCAGTCACGACGCAGCCACGCCAGCGGTAACAGCAGCACTGCCGCCAGGACTACCAAGCCTCGCACAACCAGGCCGGCACGGTGCCAGGTCTGGACCGCGCCGACACTGGCCTTCCCCGGACTGAGCAGCCACGCCTGCACCGGCTGCGGCGAGGAACCGGCGGGCGCCCATTGCCAGTCGAAGGCGAAGCCACCGCCGAACTGCGTGAAGTCGATGACGATGCTGTGCGGGCCGGCTGTGAGCGGAACGGTTGTGTTCAGTCTCTGCAGGCCGTGCCGACCGCCGTTGTCGATGGTGGGCACGCCGTCAATGCTGACGACCGCGCCATCGTCCGACGTCACGGTGAACGTGTAGGGGCCGTCGGCGAGAACGTGCAGGAAGCCGACCCAGCGGACGGAGAAGATGTCGGGGGCGCCACCCATCCAGAAGCGCTGCATCGCAGCGGTGGACGGCGTGGCATCGAGTGTCTGAACGAGACTGCTGCTGCCGCGCTCGCCGGTGGTGTATTCCGCGCGCAGTCCGCGTGCAGGGGCAAGGGCACCTGACACGAGGTGCAGGGACGCGGCCAGGGCAAGAGCCGCGACAATGACGATGAAGAGGGCGCGCTGGATGGCGGTATTCTAGCCGACCTCTATGCGCGCACTCCGCACTGGGCTGGCGTGACCTGCCGTATCGGATGAGTTTTGTCGAGAAGGAAGGCGTGAACGCGTGCGTCGACGCCCGTTCACGAACAGGGGTTTCGATTTTCGCCACAAAAAGGTTACGCTGTTCGCCGTTCGACTTTCTTCTCACGGGCAGTCGATACAGATCGGTGACACAGGCGGGTGCGTTCGTGCGGGCTCCTGCGGACGCGTCTGGCGTCCTGTCGATCGGCCGCGGCGTGAACGTGGGCGTGCGGGGCCGGTGCGGGATAGGACACGAAAGAGCGGGTGCGCCGCACGGGAGTCGGCGCCCGGCGACGAACCTCCGAGTGCCGGGAAGACGGCGATTTCACGCGAATTCCCGTTGTAACTTGACGGCTACGTGAAATCTTTCACAAAATAGTTGCTGCGCCACGGCGCCAAACACAGTAAGCTCCCTGAGAGTCGTTCGGCAGTGCCACGTCCCACAGGTGTTCTGCCTGCTGGTACTGTGCGCGCGCTGCCCCATACGGACTGATGTCGCAGATCTTTTCTAAAAGCGCTAATTCCATTTCCCGCGTCAGCATTGTTGGCGGGGGACTCCTTGTCGGCCTGTTGCTCGGGCTGGTCTGGGAGCTGGGCAACTCACCCTGGGTCACGCGGCAGAATGTCGCGCGCGAGCAGCCGATCCAGTTCAGTCACGAACGGCACGTGGCAGGCAACGGCATCGACTGTCGTTACTGTCATACGTCGGTCGAGCAGTCGAGGTTCGCGGGTATCCCGCCAACCAAGACCTGCATGAACTGTCACTCCCAGATCTTCTCCAACAGCCCTTTCCTCGAGCCGGTGCGTACGAGTTTCAACTCGAACACGCCGCTACGCTGGGTTCGGGTGCACGACCTGCCCGACTTCGTCTACTTCGACCACAGCATCCACGTGAACAAGGGTGTCGGCTGCACCACCTGTCACGGCGCAGTCGACAGGATGCCGCTGATGTATCAGGCGAGCTCGCTGCAGATGCAGTGGTGCCTCGACTGCCACCGCAACCCCGAGAAGAACGTGCGTCCTCGTGACGCCGTGTTCCGGGTCGACTACCAGCAGCCCTCCTCGACGAAACCCGTGACGGTCGGCGGCGCGACGTTCACTGACCAGATGGCGCTCGGCAAGGCCCTGGTTGCCGAATACAAGATTCAGAAGCTCACGAGCTGCTCGACGTGTCACCGATGAAGACCGGAAAAGCCTTCTGGCGCACGCTGGACGAGCTTGCGGACGATCCGTCGTTCGTCGAGCGCCTCCATCACGAATTCCCCTCACAGGTCGAAGCGATCACGGACCCGGCGACGCGCCGGACGTTCATGAAGCTGATGGGTGCATCGCTGGCGCTTGCCGGCGTCACGGCCTGTACGACCCAGCCTGAAGAAGCCATCGTCCCGTACGTCCGGGATCCCGAGGACATGGTTCCCGGCAAGCCGATGTACTTCGCGACGGCCATGACCCTCGGCGGCACGGCCACCGGGCTCGTGGTCGAGAGCCATGAAGGGCGCCCGACCAAAATCGAGGGCAACCCGCTTCATCCGAGCAGCCTGGGCGCCGCCGATGTCTTCGCGCAGGCCGCCATCCTGAACATCTACGATCCCGACCGTGCCCAGTCGCTGACTGACACCGGCGACGTGACCTCGTGGTCGGCGTTCATCGCCGCCATGAAGGCCGCCATGGCCGCGCAGGAGCCGCTGCAGGGTGCGGGTGTCCGCATCCTCTCGGAGAGCGTCAATTCGCCGACGCTCGGCGCGCAGATCAAGGAATTCCTCGCCCGCTTCCCGGCTGCCCAGTGGCACCAGTGGGAGCCGGCAGGGCGCAACAATGCCCGCGTCGGGTCGAAGCTGGCGTTCGGGGAGTTCGTCGACGCGCAGTACAACCTCGCGAAGGCCGACGTCATCCTCTCGCTCGACGCAGACTTTCTCGTGTCCGGTCATGGCAGCCTGGCCCTGGCGCGCCACTTCGCCGCTCGTCGTCGTCCCGAGGACGCCGCCACGATGAACCGGCTCTACGTCGTCGAGACGATGCCGACGTCGACCGGATCGCGCGCCGATCATCGCCTGGCGCTCAAGCCAAGCCAGATTGCGCCGCTGGCGAAGCAGATTGCCGCCGGTGTCGGTGTCGGCTCCGCGTCGGGCGGTTCCGCCGAGGTCGCGACGTTCGCGGCTGCAGTGGCGAAGGACCTCCAGGCGCACCGCGGCACCAGCCTTGTCATTGCGGGCGACTCCCAGCCGCCGGTCGTCCATGCGCTGGCGCATGCGATGAACCAGGCGCTCGGCAACGTCGGCGAAACGGTCGTCTACACGCAGAGCGCTGAAGTCGAGCCGGTCGACCAGGTCGAGTCGCTTCGCACGCTGACGGCCGACATGGCCGCCGGCAAGGTCGATCTGCTGATCATCCTCGGCGGCAACCCGGTCTACAACGCCCCGGCCGACCTCAACTTCTCCGCTGCCCTCGACAAGGTGCTGTCGCGCGTCTACCTCGCGCAGTTCAACGACGAGACGGCCGAGCGCTGCCAGTGGCAGATTCCCGAGGCGCACTTCCTCGAAACCTGGAGTGATGCGCGCGGGCACGACGGCACGGCCAGCATCGTCCAGCCGCTCATTGCCCCGCTCTACAACGGCCGTTCGGCGCACGAAGTCATCGGTGTGCTCAGCGATCGACCCGAGCGTCAGGCCTACGAGGTGATTCGCGAGTTCTGGGCGCAGGCCAAGCCGGCCGCGACCCCCGAGGACTTCGACCGCGAGTGGCGCCGCTGGCTCCACGACGGCATCATCCCTGGCACCGCGTTCGAACCCAGGACCGTTACCCTGTCGGCCGACGCCGCGAATGCGCCGGTTGCCGACGCCGTGACGGGCATGGAGATTTCGTTCCGTACCGACCCGGCCGTGTTCGACGGCCGCTTCGCGAACAACGCGTGGCTGCAGGAACTGCCGAAGCCGATCACCAAGCTGGTGTGGGACAACGCCGTCATCACCAGCCCCGCGACGGCCGCGGTGCTCAAGGCCGCGAACACGGTGAACTCGCGCGGCGGCGAGCACGGTACCATCGACAGCGATGTGGTCGAGCTGACGTTCAAGGGCCGCTCGGTGAAGGGTCCGATCTTCGCTGTGCCGGGACATCCGAACGACGTCGTGACGGTGCACCTCGGCTACGGCCGCACGCGCGCCGGCCACATTGGCAACGGTCCCGGATTCAATGCCTACGCCGTGCGCACCTCCGACGGCCTGTGGTCGGGCGGCGGCCTGCAGGTCAGCGCCACGGACGAAAGCTTCCAGCTGGCGTGCACGCAGTACCACCACCTGATGGAAGGCCGCGGCATGGTTCGCGCGGTCACGAAGGACGAGTTCCTTGCGGATCCGGAGTCGGTGCACCACGGCTTCGAGGAACCGGCCAAGACCATCACGCTGTATCCCGACTTCAAGTACGACGGCTACAAGTGGGGGATGACGATCGACGTCAATTCCTGCATCGGCTGCAATGCCTGCGTCGTCGCCTGCCACGCCGAGAACAACATCGCGGTGGTCGGCAAGGATCAGGTGCTGCGCGGCCGTGAAATGCACTGGCTCCGCATCGACGCCTACTACTCGGGCAACGACGCGAACGCCTCCGACCTGGAAACCTACTTCCAGCCGGTGCCGTGCATGCAGTGCGAGAACGCGCCCTGCGAAGTGGTCTGCCCGGTCGGTGCGACGGTGCACAGCGACGAGGGTTTGAACGACATGGTCTACAACCGCTGTGTCGGCACCCGCTACTGCTCGAACAACTGCCCGTACAAGGTCCGCCGCTTCAACTACCTGCTCTACTCCGACTGGAACACCGAGAGCTACAAGCTCGGTCGCAACCCCGACGTCTCGGTTCGCAGCCGCGGCGTCATGGAGAAGTGCACCTACTGCGTCCAGCGCATCACCGTCGCCAAGATCACCTCCGAGAAGGAGAACCGTCGCGTGACGGACGGCGAAATCAAGACGGCGTGCCAGCAGACCTGCCCGAGCGACGCGATTGTCTTCGGCGACCTGAACGACCCGAACAGCCGTGTGGCGAAGCTGAAGGAAGAGGAGCGGAACTACGCGCTCCTGGCAGAACTCAACACGCGGCCGCGCACGACGTATCTCGCGGCTGTTCGCAACGTGAATCCGGAACTGAGCGCTTAGATGGCACAGAGCAACCAGCCTCTCGCCGAACGGATGGAGCCGGTCGCCGGGTCTGGCACGCCAGTCGTGATCGCGCCGGGGCACACCTTCGCGTCGGTCACCGACAAGATCAGCTCCATCGTCCTGACCCAACGCACGCCGATCGGCTGGTACCTCGCCCTGCTGTCGGCGGCGGGCCTGGCCGGTCTGCTGCTCATTTCGTTGTCCTACCTGGTGGTCAAGGGCATTGGCATCTGGGGCAACAACATCCCCGTCGGCTGGGCCTTCGACATCACGAACTTCGTGTGGTGGATCGGTATCGGCCACGCCGGCACGCTGATCTCGGCCATCCTGCTGCTCCTCAAGCAGACCTGGCGCACCTCGATCAACCGCTTCGCGGAAGCAATGACGCTGTTCGCGGTGGCCTGCGCCGGAATCTTCCCCCTCTTCCACACCGGTCGTCCGTGGCTGGCCTACTGGCTGTTCCCGATTCCCAATACCATGGGTGTCTGGCCGCAGTTCCGCAGCCCGCTGATCTGGGACGTCTTCGCGGTCTCCACCTACGCCACGGTGTCGGCGCTGTTCTGGTACGTCGGCCTTGTGCCTGACGTCGCGAC
>JBKJMH010000009.1:0-4017 GCA_046596625.1 Vicinamibacterales bacterium
GCCTGGGCCGAGGCCTGCACGGGAGTGGTGCGGACGAAGAGGTGCACGCTCATGACGGTGTCATCCGCGAAGCAGGACGTAGACGGCACCGGCACCGCCGTCGTCGCGCGGGGCGTCGGTGAAGGCCAGCACCCCGTGCAGGGTGCGGAGCAGGGTGCGTACGGCGGTGCGCAGCACGGGGGCACCGGCCGAGTGCAGTCCGCGGCCGTGCACGATCGCGACGCAGCGATAGGCGCCGTGATGCTGCGCGATGAAGGTGCGCACGTCGGCCAGCGCCTCCTTGCTGGTCAGCCCATGCAGGTCGAGGTGCCGGGCCGCCACGTACTGGCCGCGCCGCAGTTTCCGCAACGCGCGCCGGTCGACACCGGGCGCCACATAGGCGGTATCGGCGTCGGCGTTGTCCGGTTCGTCGTCGCGCGCACGCTCGGGAGGCGGGCGATACGGTTGCCGCGGCGCTGGCGGAGGCGGAAGGAAGCCCCGCAGGCGGACGCGATGGTCCTTCGGGAGCGGCGTGACGTCGGCCATGGCCTCGTCGAAATGCCGCTGCTCCTCCTCTGGGTTGTGTTCGAGTTGCCGTCGTGCCACACCTGATTATGGCAGGGCGCGGCGATCATGGTGACGTCCCGACGGCCTTTCCGGATACTCTTCTGGGGGAGTCTTTCGGACCGCATGCGCTTCACGTTCAACACGATGGTGCTGTTGCCGCTGCTGCGCTCGCTGCCGGCATCCTTCGGGGCCTCGGTCGTCAGCACGCTGGTGGCGATGCTGGGGCTCGATCTCGGGCTGCTCGGTCTCGGGCACCCGGCCACCGCCGCCGACGACATCGTGGCGTGGCTCATGTCTTTCAGCGCCGCCGTGCCCGCGCTGTGGGTCGCTTACATGGCGACGAACTTCTACACCTGGCTCGCCGGCGTGCTGGCTCGGCGCGGCTCGAACGGGCCCGGGTCTCGGTTAGGATGAACAGTGTGACTCGCCCCGCCCTCGCACCAGCTCCGTTCCTGATTCTTGGCCTCTCGATGTTCGTCATCGCAGGCTGTTCGTCCCAACCGGCCCCGGAAGAGAAGCCGGCCGAGAAGCCCGCGGCCGCCGCTGCGCCCGCGCCTCGTCCTGCAGCCCCCGCCTCCGAGTCGAAAGCGGCACCGGTCGACCGGGCGCCGGCCGACCCACGTCCCAGACGGGCTGCTCCGGCGCCGAAAGCCGAATCGGCCGCTCCGGCACCGCCAGCCGCTGACGCCGCAATGATCGAGTTCAGCGCCGACGTGCCCGACGCGCAGGTCTTCGTCGACCGCGTGTTCATCGGCAAGGCGCCCATCACCACCACCGACGTCAAGCCGGGTTCGCACCGCCTGAACGTGTCGGCCACCGGCTTCGAGGGCGTCGCCCAGTCGATCGACGTGAAGCCCGGGATGCAGCAGATTGCGGTCAGGCTCCGCGAGGTGCGGCTCGATGCCGCCATCGAGGTCATCCATAAGCACCGCATGGGTAACTGCAAGGGGCGGCTCGTCGCCACGGCCAGGGGCCTGCGCTACGACACCGCCGAGAAAGACGATGCGTTTACGACGGCGCTGCTCGATCTCGGGGCGTTCGAGGTCGACTATCTCGAGAAGAACCTGCGCATCAAGTTGAAGAGCGGCAAGCAGCTGAACTTCACCGACCCCGATGGGAATGCCGATCGCCTGTTCGTGTTCCACCGCGACGTGGACAAGGCGCGCGAGCGGCTGAAGAAGGGCGACACGCCGGCCGAGTAGCCGTGGCGTGTCAGGCCCGCCGCCGTACTCTGGTAGGCTAACGGTTCGACAATGCCTAAGGCGCTCATCGAGCGCCGCGGGGGACCCAGGTTCAGGGGCGCAGCCGGATCGACTCCGGCAGGGGACTTCCAACCTCCAGCCCGTCAGCTAACCCCGTCGGCTCATTGGAGGGGTAATTCGTGTCCATCGAGTCGTCGCGTCAGCGACTGCTTCCGCTCACCATCGCGGCTGTCGGCGTCGTCTACGGCGACATCGGCACCAGCCCGCTCTACGCCATGCGCGAGTGCTTCTTCGGCTCGCACTCGGTCCCTCCGACGCCGGAGAACGTGCTCGGCGTCCTCTCCCTCATCATCTATTCCCTGATCCTCGTGATCTCGGTGAAATACATCGCCATCGTGATGCGCGCCGACAACCACGGCGAAGGTGGCATCCTGGCGCTGACCGCCTTGCTGCCGGCTGGAGCCCGTAACGTCCCCAAGTGGCCGGTGCTCGTGCTGCTGGGGCTGTTTGGCGCCGCGCTGCTCTACGGCGACGGCATGATTACGCCGGCGATCACGGTGCTCAGCGCCATCGAAGGGCTGAAAGTGGCCACGCCGCTGATCAACCCGTACGTGGTGCCGGTCACGGTGGTGATCCTCATCGGCGTGTTTGCGATCCAGAAGCAGGGGACGCACCGCGTCGGCCGCCTGTTCGGGCCGGTGATGGTGATCTGGTTCATCGTCATCGCCGTCCTCGGTGTGCACTGGCTGCTGCTGCAACCGGTGGTGCTCACCGCCGTCGATCCGCGCCACGCGGTCACGTTCTTCGTCACGCATCGGCTGCACGGATTCGCGGTGCTCGGTGCGGTGTTCCTTGTGGTGACCGGCGGCGAAGCGCTGTATGCCGACATGGGGCACTTCGGCCCGCGTCCAATCCGCATTGCCTGGTTCGCGCTGGTGCTGCCGGCACTGCTCCTGAACTACTTCGGCCAGGGGGCGCTGCTGCTGATCGACCCGACCGCGGCCGAGCAGCCGTTCTTCAGGATGACACCCGCCTGGGCGCTGTTGCCGATGGTGGCGCTGGCCACGGCGGCGGCCATCATCGCGTCGCAGGCGCTTATCTCCGGCGCGTTCTCGCTGACCCGTCAGGCCATTGCGCTCGGCTACGTGCCACGACTCGACATCGAGCACACCTCGTCGGCCGAAGTCGGCCAGGTCTACGTGCCGCAGGTGAACTGGGCACTGATGGTCTGCACCATCGCCATCGTCATCGGGTTCCAGACCTCGACCGCCCTCGCCGCGGCCTATGGCATCGCCGTCACCCTGACCATGATCATCACGGCACTGCTGCTGCACGTGGTGGCCACGGAGCGCTGGGGCTGGCCACCCGCGCTGGCCTTCGTGGTCACCGGTATCTTCCTCACCGTCGACCTTGCGTTCTTCGGCGCCAATGCGCTGAAGATTGCCCACGGCGGCTGGCTGCCGCTGGTGATCGGCGGCGTGCTCTTCACGCTGATGACGACCTGGAAAAAGGGCCGGCAGTTGGTGTCGCAGCGGCTCATGTCGCGAGCGATGCCGCTCGAGGAGTTCGTCTCGGGCATTCGGGAGCAGCCGCCGGCCCGGGTGCCTGGCACCGCCGTGTTCATGACGGCGCAGCCCAACGCGACGCCTGCCGCGCTGATGCACAACGTGCGGTTCAACAAGGTGCTTCACGAGCACGTGATCACGCTGATGGTGATCACGGAACTGGTGCCCTCGGTGCCCGAGGAGCAGCGCGTCACGATCCGGTCGCTCGGGCAGGGGCTGTCCGAGGTGGTCCTCCGCTACGGCTTCATGGAGAACCCCGACGTGCCTCTGGCCCTGCTCCAGGCGAGCGAGCACGGGCTGGCGATCGACCGCGAGGACATCACGTACTTCCTCGGCCGCGAAACGCTGGTGGTGACGTCAAGCCCGGGAATGGCCATCTGGCGCGAGCGCATCTTCGTGTTCATGGCGCGCAACGCCGTGCGCGCAGCCGGCTTCTTCAAGCTGCCGACCGAACGCGTGGCCGAACTGGGCGTGCAGGTCGAACTCTAGCGGGGCAGTCGCCAGGGCCTACCCATGTCATCGCTGCGCGAGCACCCGCTCTCCGCCGACGTGCTCGGCGGCCTGACCACCTTCGTGACGATGGCCTACATCGTCGTCGTCAACCCCGGCATCCTGTCGACGCCAGGCACCGGCATGCCGTTCTCGGGTGTGCTCACCGCCACGGTGTTCGTTGCCTGCAGCATGACGCTGCTGATGGGGCTGTA
>JBKJMH010000302.1:0-4876 GCA_046596625.1 Vicinamibacterales bacterium
GGCATCAACACCGCACCCACTTGCCTGCCGTCCTTCTTGTCGTAGGCCCGCAGCATCGCACCGCGTGGATGCTCGGGCGTTGTCGTGATCTGCGGATCGCCCATCACCACGATCGACTTGGTGACCATCAGGCCGACGCCGGAGACGCCCGGCATGCCGGTCTTCGGAATGTCGAGGCCCCGCAGCAGCGGGTGGTTGCGGATGTTGTCCGGCGTGTCACCGGCAGGAACCTGCCAGGTAATGTCGCCTCGGTCGAGATTGATCGCGGACAGCACGCCGTACGGCGGTTTGTAAATCGGCAGCCCCTGCACGGTGAGACCGGCGTTGGCCGCCGCTTCCTGCTCCGGAGTCGGTGCCGGTCCAGCGGGAGCCGCCTGCAGGTTCGTGGGCGCGAAGGGCTTGCCCGATCCGTCGGCCGCGCAGCAGTCGCCAGGTCCGAGCACCTCGCGGAACGGTCGTCCCGCGATGCCCGCCACATAGCGGATGTCCGAAAAGCCCGCGGGCGGCGCCACCAGCGAACGCGACGACGGCGCATTGGACGCCTGCGCGTAGACGACATGTTGTTCAGGGTCCGCGGCCGATCCGGGCCAGTTCGTTGCCGTGCCCGCACCCACCGCGCCGAGAATCCCCGTGAGACTGCCGAGCATTGGCGGCGTGAATGGCGAGTTGCCGACCCGATAGCGCTTGAGCACCTCGAGCGCCTGCGCGCGCAGTTCCGGTGTGAAGTCGATCAGGTCGTCGGGGACCCGCAGGAAGTTGCGACCATATGCCGGCGGCTTGGTCGGGAACGGCTGCGTGGCAGCGGCCTTCTCACCTGGAATGTCTGACGGCGGAACCGGACGCTCTTCGATCGGCCACACCGGCTTGCCGGTTTCGCGGTCGAGTACGTAGAGAAACGCCTGCTTGCTCGGTGACGCCACGACCTTCACCGGCCGGCCGTCCGCGTTGATATCCATCAGGATCGGCGACGAGGAATTGTCGAAATTCCAGATGCCGTGATGGACGTACTGATAGTGCCACTTGCGCACGCCGGTCTTGAGGTCGACCGCGACCAGCGTCTCCGAGAACAGGTTGTCGCCAGGCCGGTGCCCGCCATAGAAGTCCGACGACGGGGTTTCGATCGGCAGGTAGACGAGCCCCAGGTCTTCGTCGATCGAGATCTGGGTCCACACGCCGGTGTTGCCGTTCGTCGACCACGAGTCGTTCTCCCAGGTTTCATTGCCAAACTCCCCGGGGCGCGGAATGGTGTTGAAGGTCCAGAGCAGCTTGCCGGTCCGGGCGTCGTAGGCTCGTACCAGACCCTTGGTGTTGTTGTGGGTCGGCACGGTCTGCCCTTCACGGAACGACGAGCCCACGACGATCACGTCCTTGGCGATCGCCGGCGTCGAGTGGATGCCGATCTCACCGGTTTCGAGATCGATCGGCTGGCGGTTGCCCATGAACACGCCCTGCTTCAGATCGACGACGCCATCGGTGCCGAACGCGCTGATCATCGCTCCGGTCCTGGCGTTGAGTTCGATCATGCGGTAGCCGGTTGTGAAGTAGACAATGCGGTCGTCACCGCGACCGTCGGTCCAGTACGACACGCCGCGCCCCGAGAGCTGGCGTGGCGACACCACGGCGCGCTTGCCTTCGCGCACGCTGTGCGTCCAGATCACTTCGCCGGTCTTCGCGTCGAGCGCCACCACCGCACGCCTCACGCCCGCCGTGGTGTAGAGCACGCCCTTCACCACGATGGGCGTCCCTTCGAGCTTGAACTCCGGACGGGAGCCGAAGCTGTCGGTCTTGAACCGCCAGGCCACTTCGAGCTTCCCGAAGTTCGTGGTGTTGATCTGATCGAGCGGCGAGTAGCGTGTGCCGTGCATGTCGGCGTTGTACGTCGGCCACTCGCCGGCGGCCGTTGACGGCTGGCCGGTGGCGCCGGCCGGCGGCACGACGCCGAGGAAAATCTGACCCGACACACCTGCCGTAATCGTCATCAGCGCGACAGCCAGCGCGCCGCCTGCCATCGTCAATCTGAACGTTCGGGACATCAGTCACTCCTTCCTGTGGCACGCCCCCGTGGGGCCGCTGCCACAACGCGACGGTCTACGGAGCGTGAGACGGGACTCGAGATCGGCGACGGGGAAAAGCGGCCCGAGTTTACAGGCGATTGGCGGTGGCGGGCGGGAAATTCTCGCGGGCTGAACGTGGGCGAACGATAGAGTTGCCCGCACCGGAGTCGGGAAGTACGGCATGGCGCCCGCGAAGTTGTTCCGTCCGGCAGTGACATGGGGTAGAGTTCCGGCGTCTAGAGACCATCTTTGGCGGAGCTGGAACACCCATGAGCAGACCGGTCGTCACCGTCGGCGCCACCGCCGCACTCACTCTCGCCCTCGGGTTCGGTGTCGCGGTGCAGGCGCAGCGCGGCGCGGGGCCGTCGCGCGCGCCCGCACGCCCTGCTGCGTCCGCCCCGAGCGGCTACAACGGCCCCCGCACGCCGGACCGGAAGCCGGACCTGAACGGCATCTGGCAGGTGCTCGGCACCGCCCACTGGAATGTCGAAGCGCATTCCGCGATGGAAGGCGTTCCGGCCGGCTTCGGTGTCGTCGAGGGGGGCGCGATTCCGTATCGCCCGGAGGCGCTCGCCAGGCGCAACGCGAACGCCGCAAACCGCCTCGATGCCGACCCCGTACGCAAGTGCTACATGCCGGGTATTCCGCGCGCCACGTACATGCCCTTCCCCTTCGAGATCACCCAGACGCCGCAGCACATGCTCTTCGCGTACGAGTTCGCACACGCGGCCCGCACCATCTTCCTCGACGGCACGCCGCACCTCGACGAACTGGACTTCTGGATGGGCGACGGTCGGGCTCGATGGGAAGGCGACACGCTGGTGATTGACACGGTGAGCCTCGGCGATCAGACCTGGTTCGATCAGGCCGGGAACTTCCACAGCGAGGCGTTGAAAGTCAGCGAGCGCTTCGCGCCGACGGATGCGAACCACATCACCTACGACGTCACGCTGGAGGATCCGAAGGTGTTCACGCGACCCTGGAAGATGAGCATGATCATCTACCGGCGCATGGAGAAGAATCTTGAACTGCTCGACTACGAATGCGCGGAACACGTCTACGAGAAACTGTTCAGGGAGCGGGCAACCGCACGCTAGAAAGGATCGGTCATGAGCACGCGATCGCGGAACATTCGATCGGCCGGACTGGTCACACTGGCGGTGATGCTGCAGTCGCCCGCCATGGCACAGACGACGACCGCGCCGGCCGCCTACCCACCATACACACGGCCGGTCAGCACCTACGTGCCGCCCCGCACGCCTGACGGCCAGCCGGACATCTCGGGGCTCTACCTCGCCATTCCCCTCCCAAGGAATATCGAGACCCCGGTCGTCCCGATGCAGGCACCTCCGAACCGGGCAAACGGAGAGTTCGCATTCAGCCTGAATGAACGCCCGAAGCTGCCGGCAGGCGCCATCGCGCGCCCCGCAGGCGTCGACCCTGCCGACGGGAAGATTCCGTTGAAGCCCGAGGCGGTGGCCAAACGGAAGGACATCATCTCCAACCAGGAAAAAATCGAGCGGCTCGATGGTCGCGTGCTCTGCCTGGCTCCGACAACTCCCCGCATCACGGTGCCGGCGCCTGTCGTCGGGTACCAGATCTTCCAGAAGCCCGGCGCAGTCGTGATCTTCTACGAGCAGAGCCATCTCTATCGAACCATTCCGCTCGACGGACGCGGCCCACTCGACCCGAACATCAAGAAGGCGCTCGGCGTCTCGCGCGGCCATTGGGAAGGGAACACGCTGGTGGTGGAGGTGACGAACTTCACCACCAACCTCGAGAACAACTGGGTGATCGGCGCGGTCTCCGCACGACCCGATATTCCGGCTGAGTCGCTGAACACTGGCCACGGCATTCCGCACAGCGACAAGTACCGCGTGACGGAGCGCTACACGCCAGTCGACGCGAACACCATTCACTACGAGGCGGTCCTCGAGGACGAAGATGTGTTCACGCAGCCATGGACGCTCGCCTGGTACGGCTTTGCGCGCGCACCCAAGGACTACGTGCCGATCGAGTATGCGTGTTTCGAGGGAAACGCCAAGAACCTCTTACTGATGACCGACACCGACATCAGCCACATCCGCGTCGACGTCCCCTAGGCGGGCGGCCGTTCGGCGTATACTTGCGCTGCCGGGCGTCCCGCGGCCGGACACGCCGGCCCGGTCCGGGAACGGCTGCCAACCATTTGCTGGAGAAGACAGGCGATGCGAACACCGCGGCTTCCTGGAATGCTCGGACTCGTGCTGCTGCTGGCCAGCGCCACAGCGACCGCACACCACGCGTTCTCATCCGAGTTCGACGAGAACACACCAGTCAAGTTCGAAGGCACACTGACCAAGGCCGACTGGGTCAACCCGCACGCGTGGCTCTACATCGACGTGAAGGACAAGGACGGCAAGGTTGCGAACTGGGCCGTCGAAATGGGTCCGCCCAACGCCCTGCTGCGACGCGGCTGGAAACGAAGCTCGCTGCAGGTTGGTGCGCTGATCAAGGTCGAGGGATTTGCCGCGAAGAACGGCAAGGAATTCGCCAACGCCACCAACGTCACCCTGCCTGACGGCACGAAGGTCTTCGCCGGCGCCGAGGAACCTCCGCGCTAGCGCTGCAGCCCGGCACTCACGGGACGATGAACTCGAGCGCTGCAGCGAACAGCATCGTGCGGTCCTCGTCCTGCGACGCCCACCGCACGAGCGTCGAGAGATCCTTCTGCACGATCCGCTCGCTGGCCACCCGTCCGTTGACGACGACGATGATCGGCTTCGAGAAGTCGAACTGGTCTGGCGACAGCAGCACGGTGAACGACGCGACACCGCTGGTGG
>JBKJMH010000152.1:0-3930 GCA_046596625.1 Vicinamibacterales bacterium
AGCACCTGCGGGTCGTCGTCGACCACGAGCATGACGGGCTTGTTCACGGACGTCCTCCGACATCGTCAGCACTCGGCAGGAGCACCCTGAACTCCGTGCGACCTGGAATGGAATCCACTTCGATTGGAGCGTTGTTGTGAAGGAGCAGCCGCCGCACGAGATCGAGCCCGATCCCCGTGCCCTTGCCGACCGGCTTGGTGGTGAAGAAGAGGTCGAAGATGCGCGACTTCACGTCCGGCGGGATGCCGGGCCCGTCGTCGATGACTCGCACGACGACCCGCTGTTTGTCGCGGGTCGCGGACACCTCGACGTGCCCGCCCTCGGGCGCGGCATCGAGTGCGTTGTCGATCAGGTTGGAGAACACCTGGTTCAGCTCGCCGACGAAGCCGACAGCCTCCGGCAGGTCAGGATCAACCGTAAGCGAGACGGCGATCGACTTGTCGAGTGCCTTGGTGCGCATGAGGGCAACGGTGTTGGCGAGGTTGCGTGCCAGATCGACGGGCTCTGCCGACGAGCCCTGGTCCATGTGGGTGAACCCCTTCACCGCGGCGACCAGGCCCGAGATGCGCATCGCGGCGTCCTGGATTTCGGAAGCGAGCCCACGCACCGCATAGCGAGACCCAACCCAGCGCAAGGTGGCATCCAGACACGGCCCGTCGACCGCCTCGGCGATCGCATCGAGCGCCGCGATCGTGACCGACGTGTCGGCGAGCTCTCCGGCAAGGCGCACATCGAGCGTGTGGCCGGCCAGCCAGTCGCTGATCGCGTCCTCGCGCTCGGCCTGCTGAATGGGGGACAGCACGCCCCGGACGCGCGTGGCCAGACACGAGGCGCGCACGGTCTCGATGGCGGTGAGCTGCTGCTCGGTCAGGCGCACGGCGCCGAGCGCGAGCGTAGCCCGTTCGGCCGCCTCGAGCCAATCCTCGAGCCGCGCCGCGCTGCGCTCGATGGCCGCGACCGGATTGTTCAGTTCGTGTGCGAGTCCGGCGGAGAGCCGGCCGAGCGAGGCCATCTTCTCGTCGTGCAGCTCGTTCGAGGTGAAGTGGCGGGCCCGATCGACCATCGTGTGGACGAGGATGCCGGTCACCTCGTGGCATTCGCGGATCATCTCCCGCAGCCTGGCGCTGTCGATGGCCAGGACGACGGTACGCTCGACGGCGACAGTGTCGCCGGGCGGCGTGGTCATGCGCGAGTAGGGCAGCATGCCGGTGATGCCGCCGGCCCGCCACTCCATCGCCTTCTTCGGGCCTGTGCCGCGGTTGATATGGATGACGATGTGCCCGGCGAGCACGATGAACAGGCTGTCAGGAGGCGCACCGCCGGCCTTGGTGAGCGCTACCCCTTCCTCGAGCGTGCGGACGGTGCCGTTGGTGGCCAGCCACTCGAGCTCTACCCTCGGGGCCGCCCCCAGCGTCTGGTGCTGTGACAGCTGTTCGAGCAGTGCTTCGTGTGTCATGGGGTTCGGGCCGCCCGTCGTGGTGGCCAATCATACCGCGCGCTTTCGCGCCGCGCGCCACAGCGCCGCGGGGACGATGGCGCAGCGCGGTGCCGGCGCCGGTGACCGGTCAGTGGGCGAGCGGCGGGCCGGAGGGGCTCCTCGCCATGAGGATCTTCATCTCGAGCAACTCGACGAGGGCGCGCGCGCGTGCCGGCACGTCGGGCTGTTCGAGCAGCGCCTGCTTCTCGATGGCCTCGAGCTCGAGATACTGGGCCAGGGCGTTCACCAGGTCTTCGTCGTTCATGGCTGCCGCCGCCCGCGGGTCGATGCCGACGCTCTGCTCCGACGCGATCAGCGCCTCGATGCGGCCACGCTGCTGCGCGAGGTCGGTGCGGTCGGCGGCCGTGAGTTCCCGGTCGGCGACCGCCGCCGTGCGCGCGACGCGGTAGGCACGCGTGTGATCTTCCTCGACGACCCGGAAGCGGTCGAGGCCGCGCAGGACGATGTTGTAGCGTCCGTCAGGCAGCTTCTCGGAGTGGGTGATGAGCGCGCTGCAGCCGATCGCGTAGACAGGCGGGTGCCCGTCGTAGTCGCCCTGCCACCCGTCGCGCAGGAGCACCATCCCGATCAGCCGATCGGTAGCGAGCGCATCTTCCACCATCTGCCGGTAGCGCGGCTCAAAGATGTGCAGCGGCAGGAAGACACCCGGGAAGAGCACCACGTCCGGCAGCGGGAAGATGGGAAGCAGATCAGACACGACTAATGAATCGTCTTCGTCTTCTTGTCCATGTAGTCCATCAGGACGTACTGGCCGAGGGTGTGGGGCGTGGTGAAGTACGCCTTGCCCTTGCAGATGTCAGCGACGCGGCGGACGAAGCTGACGAGCTCGTAGTCGCGCGCCAGCATGAACGTGTTGATCATGATGTTGCTCTTGCGGCAGGCGGCGACCTCGCGCAGCGTCTCGGTGACGACGAGCGGGTCGAGACCGAACGCGTTGCGGTAGATGCGGCCGTCGGGCTGCGTCAATGCCGACGGCTTGCCGTCGGTGATCATGATGATCTGCCGCATGTCCTTCTTCTGGCGATCGAGGATGCGGCGTGCCACGCGAAGCCCCTCGCGCGTGTTGGTGTAGTACGGGCCGACACGCACGCGGCCGAGCTCGGAGAGCGGCACTTCCTCGGCAGAGTCGTGGAAGAGCACCACGTTGAGCGCATCGCCCGGGTACTGGATCTTGATGAGCTGCGCCAGCGCCATCGCCACGCGCTTGGCCGGCGTGAAGCGGTCTTCGCCGTAGAGAATCATGCTGTGGCTGCAGTCGAGCATGATGACGGTGGCGCACGAGCTCTGGTACTCGCCCTGCACAACCATCAGGTCCTCGTGCTGGACAGTGATGCGACGCGACGGCCGTCGACCCTCCGACAGCGCGCTTCGCAGTTCGCGCTGTGCAGCGTTCAGCAGGGTGCTCGCCGGGTCGAGGTTCATGGTGTCGCCGAATTCGTAGGGCTTGGGAGCGCCGGTCGTTTCGACGCCCGTGGCCTGCTCGCGCGTGTCGTGCCGGCCGTAGCTGCTCTTGCCGAGTGAGCCGAGCAGATCGCGCAGCGCGCGGTAGCCGAGGAAGTCGAGCGCCTTGTCCGTCACTTCGAACGTCGTCGGCGGCTGGTCCTGACCCTGCCCGTTGCCCTGCCCCTGACGACGCTGGCGCTCGGCCTCGAGATCGGGCGGCAGCGTGATGTAGCCATCGGCGCCCATCTTGTCGATGATCTGCTGGATCAGATCCTCGAGCTGCGAGCGCATGCCTTCCTGATCGCCGTCGGCCGGGTCACCGAGCAACTGCTCGATCGTCTCCTCGGGCAGCACGCCGCCATTGAAGAGCGCATCGAGGATCGCGTCGTGCAGCGCCTGCATGGTGTGCTCGGCGGCGTCCGTGTCGCGCGGGCTGCCGAAGCCGCTCGAGAGAAGCAGATCGGACAGCTTCGACACGAGGTCCTGCAGGTCGATGTCGTCCAGCAGGTCGCCGGTGAACTTGGTGTAGCGATATTTCATCGGGCTTCAGGCTCTCGGCTTCAGGCTTCGGGCGTCAGTTGTAGTAGCGCTTCTTCTTCCCGCCTGGCACCTGGAAGTCGTCATCGTCGGTCGGCGGTTCTTCGCGACGCTGGCGCCGCGAGGCCTGCTGTTCCTTGTCGGCTGTGTAGCCGCGCTCCTCGTTCCGGCTGATCTTGCGCTGGGCCGTCAGCCCTTCGAGCACGAAGTCGATGGCGGAGGCGACCGACGGCGCGGCGGCACCGGGCGCGAGGCCGGCCTTCTCGGCCAGGTCGATCAGCCCCTGTACGCCGCGCGTCTGCTTGATGACTTCGTCCGAGGCGCTGTTGTCGCTCAGCGGCAGCGAGCCGCCGAGGTCGAACCACTCGACGACCTTCTTGGTGTTGACGCCGTCGAACATGCCGGCGAACACGGTGCCGATAGCCGAGCGGATCAGGTCGCGTGCCACGATC
>JBKJMH010000185.1:0-4583 GCA_046596625.1 Vicinamibacterales bacterium
GCCCGCACGTCAACGGATTCCTGCGCGAGCAGGTCCCGCATGTCGGAACTGATCTCTGACACGCCGAGCAGCCCGGACTCGCGGTTGACCATCTGATGAAATTGCGCCGGTGTCATGCCGTCGGTGCGCGCCAGGTAGCTGACCAGTCCGGGGTCCAGATCTCCAGAGCGGGTGCTCATTGGCACGCCGGCCGTCGGCGTGAAGCCCATGCTAGTGTCGATGCTGTGACCGTTGCACACGGCGGCCAGACTGGCGCCGTTGCCCAGATGCGCGAGGATGACGCGGCCAGTCGAGGCTGCCGGATCGTTCAGGCGCCCGAGTTCTTCCATCAGGTACGCGTACGACAGACCGTGGAAGCCGTAGCGTCGAACGCCCCGCGCGTCGAAGCGTCGCGGAATCGGCAGCAGCGTCGCGACCCTCGGCATGGTCTGGTGAAACGCGGTGTCAAAGCACACCACCTGCGGGAGCCGGGGATGCCGCCTGGCGAACGCCTCGATCAGGGCAATCTCGCCCGGCAGATGCTCGAGCGCGTAGGGCGTCATCCGGCGCAGTTCCGCCAGCAACGCTGGTGTGACCGGCTCGGGCTGCACATGGTGCATGCCGTGCACGACCCGGTGTCCCGCGGCCGTGATCGACGCGAAGATCGGCTGCGTGTCCAGCCAGTCGAGCAGCACGTCCACCGCCGTGCCGTAGTCGGTGGCGGCCAGCGGGCGCGGGGACGGCGATGGTCCGCCAGGGTCGTTGACGATGAACGTCGGATCGCTCACGCCGATGCGATCGATCTTGCCGTCGAGTCGGCGCCGGAGCGTGTCGCTTGCCTCGTAGACCGCGAACCGAATGCTCGACGATCCGCCGTTGAACACCACCAAGCAAGGGGCCACTGCGGCCACGTGAGTCGCCATGCCGAACGTTGGCTCATTGCGGGCGGCCGCCGCTGTGCAATTGCGGACAGCCGGCTCTCGCGGCCCGAGCCGGAACGATGGGCACAAGGACGCTCGCGCCCCCTCGAAGCTGGAGCTACAATCGGTCGCCGACGAGCGCTTCGCGTTCGGGACCTCGGGGCACTGCGGCTCGGCGTTCGAGCGCAGTTTCAATGAAGGGCACATGGGGCCGCGCTTTGGGGGGTCGACACCCATGCCCTGTCGGGGCAGATATCCAGATGACACTCGGCTTTGAGCGGACGCAACCGCTCCCGCAGGGGCACGCGCTATGACGACACCGCCGGTCTCGCCGGAATCAGGCACCTCTTTCTTGACGGAGCGCCCAGTGTGGCATGCGCTCGAGCGCCACTATCACGCGGTCAAGGACCTGCATCTCCGCACGCTCTTCGCGAACGATCCGGCGCGCGGCGAACGCCTGACCGCGGCAGCCGCAGGCTTGCACCTCGACTACTCCAAGAATCGCATCACCGATGACACGTTGCGGCTGCTGGTGCAACTCGCGGAGCAGTGCGGCCTGCGCGCGCGGATCGACGGCATGTTCCGGGGTGACCCGATCAACATCACCGAACAGCGCGCGGTTCTGCACGTGGCGCTGCGCGCGCCGCGAGACGCGTCGTTCGTGGTGGACGGCGCCGATGTCGTGCCGCAGGTCCACGCCGTCCTCGACCGGATGGCGGACTTCTGCACCCGCGTCCGCGGCGGCGCGTGGACAGGCCACACCGGCCAGCGCATTCGCCACGTCATCAACATCGGGATCGGCGGATCCGACCTCGGTCCGGTCATGGCCTACGAGGCGCTCACGTACTACAGTGACCGGGCCTTGACGTTCAGGTTCGTGTCCAACGTCGACGGCACAGACCTGGTCGAGGCGACCCGCGACTGCGAACCGGCGGCCACGCTGTTCATCGTGTCGTCAAAGACGTTCACGACACAGGAGACGATGACCAACGCGAAGGCGGCGCGCGACTGGCTGCTCGAGGGCCTCGGCGGCGATGCGCGGGCCGTCGCGCGGCACTTCGTGGCGGTCTCGACCAACGCCGCGCAGGTGGCGGAGTTCGGCATCGATACGACCCACATGTTCGAGTTCTGGGACTGGGTTGGCGGCCGGTATTCGATGGACTCGGCGATTGGCCTGTCCACCATGCTGGCCATCGGACCCGAGCACTTCCGAGCCCTGCTCGACGGCTTTCATCAGATGGACGAACACTTCCGCTCCGCCCCGTTCGAGTGCAATCTGCCGGTGCTCATGGGCCTGCTGGCTGTGTGGTACACCAACTTCTTCGACACCCATACTGTCGCGGTCCTGCCGTATGAACAGTACCTGCATCGATTTCCCGCTTACCTCCAGCAGTTGACCATGGAGAGCAACGGCAAGCATGTCACGCGCGATGGGGCGGCTGTGCGCTATCAGACCGGCCCTGTCTACTGGGGTGAGCCGGGCACCAACGGCCAGCACTCCTTCTATCAGCTCCTGCATCAGGGCACCCGGCTCATTCCCTGCGACGTCATCGCCTTCGGCCAACCACTCAACCCGCTCGGCCGGCAGCACGACATCCTTCTGGCGAACGTCTTCGCGCAGACCAAAGCGTTGGCCTTCGGCAAAACACGCGAAGAGGTTCAGGCCGACGGGACGCCGGATTGGCTGGTGCCCCACCGGGTGTTCGAGGGCAACCGCCCGTCCAACACGATCCTCGCCGAGCGGCTGACGCCCTACACGCTGGGCGCGCTGGTTGCCCTCTACGAGCACAGCGTCTTCACCCAGGGCGCCATCTGGAACATCGACTCGTTCGACCAGTGGGGTGTCGAGCTGGGTAAAGTCCTGGCCCAACAGATTCTTCCCGAACTCGATCCGACGGTCGAACCGACGCTCGGGCACGACAGTTCAACCAATGGCTTGATCCATCGCTACCGACAGATGCGCGAGAAGCCGCAGCCCTGACATGGCGGCACACTGCCATCAACACGATCGCGAACCGACCCAGGCCTCGCGCCAGGTTCGGAAAGGGAGACAGCAATGCAAATCGGCATGATCGGTCTTGGACGAATGGGCGCCAACATGGTGCGACGTCTGCTCGCGGGCGGCCATGAGTGCGTGGTCTTCGACCGGGCGGCGACAGCGGTGGATGAGCTGTCGGGAGAGAAGGCCGTCGGTGCGTCCTCGCTCGCGGATCTCGTGCGCACGCTGACGACGCCGCGCGCGATCTGGATGATGATTCCGGCGGCGTTTGTCGAACAGCTCATCGCCGACCTTGTGCCCCATCTCGAGCCGGGCGACATCCTCATCGACGGCGGCAACTCCTACTACGTCGATGACATTCGACGCGCCAGGGAACTCGCGGCCAGGCAGATCCACTATGTCGATTGCGGGACGAGCGGTGGCGTCATGGGCCTGGAGCGCGGCTACTGCCTGATGATCGGTGGGTCGACTGACGCGGTGCAACGCCTCGAGCCGGTATTCAAGACGCTGGCACCAGGCGTTGGCAACATTCCACGCACCCCTGGACGTGACACGCTCGGCGGCACCGCCGAACACGGCTACCTGCACTGCGGGCCGAGCGGTGCCGGACACTTCGTCAAGATGGTGCACAACGGCATCGAGTACGGTCTGATGGCAGCCTATGCCGAGGGCATGAACCTGCTGGCGCATGCGAATGTGGGTCGAGACACACAGTCCCACGACGCCGAGACGACGCCGCTGCGCCACCCGGAGGAGTTTCAATTCGATCTCAATCTGCGCGATGTCGCGGAGGTCTGGCGGCGCGGCAGCGTCATCGCCTCGTGGCTGCTGGATCTGACGGCGGCTGCGCTGCTCGAGGATCCGACGCTGGCGAAGTTCGACGGGCGGGTATCGGATTCCGGCGAGGGCCGATGGACGATCAAGGCGGCGATCGATGCGGCCGTGCCGGTGCCGGTGCTCAGCACGGCGCTCTACTCGCGCTTCAGTTCGCGCGGCGAGGCGGAGTTTGGCGACAAGCTGCTGTCCGCCATGCGGTTCGAGTTCGGCGGGCACGTGGAAAAGCCGGACGCCTAGACCGCGCGGAACTAACCAAGCGGCGGTCCTGAAGCGAGCAGCGCTTTGGCGCGTGCGCAGACGTTGTCGACGGTAAAGCCGTATTCGCGCAGCAGCACCTCCGCCGGCGCGGAGGCGCCGAATCGCTCGACGCCAAGCATGTCGCCCTGTCCGCCGATGTACCGCTCCCAGCCCTGACGCACGCCGAGTTCGACCGCGAGTCGCGCGCCAACCGAGGGTGGCAGCACGGCATCGCGGTCGGCTTGCGGCAACGCCTCGAACAGTTCCCAGCTCGGCATCGAGACACAGCGCACGGCGATGGCCTGCGCCTGCAGGCGCTCCGCCGCCGCCACGATCAAACCGACCTCGGACCCGCTGGCGATGAGGATCAGCTCGGGTGTGGCATTCGGCGCATCGAGCAGGACATACCCGCCGCGCCGCAGGCCGTCGGCCGACGCACAGCGATCGCGATCGAGCGTGGGCACGTTCTGTCGGCTCAGGACGAGCAGCACCGGACGGTCGCGCGTCTCCAGCGCGACGCGCCACGCGACGGCGGTTTCGTTGGCGTCGCCGGGGCGGATCACGGTCAGATTCGGAATCGCGCGCAACGACGCGAGCTGCTCCACCGGCTG
>JBKJMH010000099.1:0-3539 GCA_046596625.1 Vicinamibacterales bacterium
CGCGCCATCTTCCGCAACGGCGTGCCGTTCCAGGCCACCATCCTGAATACGCCGCTGTCCTACGGCGACAAGCTCGATACCGACTTCGGTCTTTTCGCCCAGGATTCGTGGACGCTCAACCGCCTCACCCTGAACTACGGCGCCCGCTTTGAAGTGTTCGGCTCGAGCACGCGGGATGCGGTCTCCGGAGACGGCCGGTTCGTCACCGCGCGGGCGTTTGACGCCATCGACATGCCGACCTGGAAGAGCTTTGCGCCGCGTGTGGGTGTGGTCTACGACCTGTTCGGCAACCAGAAGACCGCTGCGAAGTTCAGCTTTGGTAAGTACATGCAGGCTGGCACCACCGGGTTTGCCGGCTCCTACAACCCGTTGACGCCGGCCACCCAGAATGTCACCTGGACCGACCTGAACGGCGACTTCACGCCGCAGGGCGAACGCGGCTGCGTCTATCTGCAGCCTGGCTGCGAGCTGAACCTGGCGCAATTACCGAACGGCTTCGGCGTTGCCAATCTCGGCACCTACGCCGACGACATCAAGCGCATGTACAACCTCGAGACCAGCGTCGCCATCCAGCACGAAGTGCTGCCCGGCGTCTCGGTGACCGGCGGCTGGTACCATCGCGAGTACTTCAACCTGCGCCGCCGCACCAACCTCCTGCGCACCTTCGACGACTACAGCACGTTCTCGGTGTTCAGCCCGCTCGACGGCTCGGCCATCGACTACTACACGGTCCACGCCGACAAGCTGAGCGCCGTGTCCTATGAAGACCAGAACTCGCCGAATCGGACGATGAAGTACAACGGCTTCGAGTACAACTTCAGCGCACGCTTGCCGCGCGGCATCACGCTCTTCGGCGGTGGCATGACCGAACGGATGCTCACGAACACGTGTGATGAAGTCTCCGATCCGACGAACCTCTTGTACTGCGACCAGTCCAACAGCAGCATCCCGTTCCTGACGCAGTTCAAGATCGCCGGCAGCCTGCCGCTGGTCTACGGGTTCAACGTCGGTCTGTCGTTCCAGAGCCTGCCGGGCTACCAGTATGGCGTGTCGTCCCAGTACGCCCTCAGCGGAGTGTCCGGGCCGAGCGGGATTACCACGAACGCCGCGCCGAACGGCGAGGGCACGCTGTGGCAGATCACCCGCAACACGGTGTACTCGGCCAGCATGCCGTGCGTCACGCAAGGCACCTGCATGGTTGGCCAGCGGGTGAACGCGAACATCACCGAGTCGTCGCTCAGGGTGCCGCTGGTCGCCCCGATGACCGAGTACGGTGACCGCATCAACCAGTTCGACATGAACGTCACCAAGACAGTGAAGGTCGGTCGGATGACCATCCAGCCGAAGCTGGACATCTTCAACCTGCTGAATCGGGCGCCGGTCTACTCGGTGCGCAGCCTGATCTTCGGCACGGCCGCCTACCAGCAGCCCGCGTCAGTGCTAAACCCGCGCACGCTGCAGATCGGCGCGGTCGTCCGCTTCTAGACGCGCGGAGACCGGCGACCTCGCCGGCGCTAGTGGGAAGGGGGTTCCAACATCTGGAGCCCCCTTCCCGCCAGCGTTCCCTCTCCCTGCCCTCCCCCGACTGTCTATCGCGACCGCGCCCAGCCACTCGCCCGCCGCCTTTGAGAGAGTGGCGGTAGCATGCTTTGAGCTCCAAGCACATCGCGTATGATAGCGGCGTGTCACTGCCCAGCTCCTGGACGCGGCTGTCGATCCGTACGGTGCTGCAGCTCGGCTTCGGACTGACGCTCGGCCTCTGGCTGTTCTCGGGCTACTACCTCAGCACCAGGGTCACCGTGCTCCAGCGGCAGTCCGCCCGAGTCACCGACCGGTATGTGCGCGCCCAGGCGCGCATGTCGGCAGTGCGCAGCCAGATCCTACTTGCCTCGGTCTACGTGCGCGACGCGCTGCTCGATCCGAACCCGGAGTCGATCGTCGACTACCGGATGCGGCTCGATGAGGCGTTCCGAATCGGCACGCGAGCCATCGCAGCCTATGAACCGGTGATCGAGACGGCCCCGGAGTCAGAGCGCGTCAACCAGCTGCGGGTGAAGATTGAAGAGTTTCACACCAGCGTCCTCGACGTGCTTGGCGGCGACAGTACGCGCTGGCCCTCCGATGCCTTGATGCTTCTGCGGGAGCGCATCATGCCCAAACGCGAGGAAGCGATCCAGATTTCTGAGGATGTGCAGGCGCTCAATCGGGGGGCGTACATCGACCAGCAGACGGCGACGTCGCAGATCTACCGCAGAACGCAGCAGCGAATCTGGACCCAGTTCGGCTTCGCCGTGGGAGCAAGTTTTTTCATCGGGCTCGGGGCCATACGGAGAGTTGCGGTACTCGAGCGAGACCTGCGGCAACAGCAGGAACTCGACGCTCGTAACAGCGCCGACCTTCAGCGACTGTCCGCACAGTTGATCACGGCACAGGAGGAGGAGCGGCGACGCATCGCCAGGGAACTGCATGACGAGGTCGGCCAGGCGCTTTCGGCAATCAAGGTGGAACTGGCGGTGGCCGAGCGCAGTCTTCACGTTCCAGACCGGGCAAGCGCCAACATCGGCAGCGCACGCGCCATGACCGAGAGCACCCTGCAAACCGTCCGTGACCTCTCCCGGCTGCTTCATCCCGCCGTGCTCGATGACATCGGACTCTCCGCCGCAATCGACACATATGTGCGGGAGTTCAGGAAGCGCTACGAAGTTCCCGTCGACTTCGTGCATGAAGCGGTCGACGTCCGCCTCCCCGCCGAGTGCGAGGTCGCCGCGTATCGCATCGTGCAAGAGGCGCTCACCAACGTTGCCCGCCACGCCAGTGCGACGTCGTGCCGCGTCGTCCTGCGGCAAGTCGGCGGGCACATGGAGGTTTCGGTGGAGGACGACGGGATTGGCTTCGATCCCGAGGCGCAGCGGCGCGGTACAATCGCGCGGGGCCTCGGCCTGCTTGGGATGCGCGAGCGCATTGTCCGCATTGGCGGGCGATTCATTGTCGACAGCGCGATCGGACATGGGACGCGGGTCGTCGTGAGGTTGCCTCCTGTGCCGGACTGCCCTGACAGCGGCGTACGGCACGCCAGTTTCGGCGGGAGGATCCTGATCGATGCCTAGGCTCGATATCGTCGTGGCCGACGACCACACACTGATGCGGCAGGGTCTCTGCAAGATTCTCGAAGAGCAGCCGGACTGGCAGGTCGTGGCGCAGGCCAGCAACGGCCGCGACGCCGTTGCGCAGGTACTCGACCTGCAGCCCGCCGTCGCGATCCTCGACATCGGCATGCCGCTGCTGAACGGCATCGAGGCGACGCGACAGTTGTCGCGGCGCTTACCGGGCCTGCATATCCTGATTCTGAGCATGCACGCCGAGGAGGCGTACATCACGCGCGCCCTGGAGGCCGGAGCCCAGGGCTATCTGCTCAAGGATTCCGCCGACACCGAACTGATTCGCGCGGTGAGTTCGGTCTCGATCGGCAAGTCGTACTTCAGTCCGGCAGTCGCACGCGTGATGCTCGACGACTATGTCCGCCATCTGGCGCAGAAGGG
>JBKJMH010000259.1:0-6286 GCA_046596625.1 Vicinamibacterales bacterium
CCGCGCCGGCGCTGGTCGGCGTCGAGCTTCGACAGCGCGTTGTAGGCGCCGCGGAACTTGAAGGCGCCGCCGCGCTGCAGCGTTTCGCACTTGAAGAAGACGCTGGCGCCGGTGCGCGCGTCGACTGTGCGTGAGGTGACGACTGGTGTGCGATGCGCGACGGCGTGAATGCGCTGCGCGGCCGACTCGATGTCGTCGAATGTGGGAGGCGTGGTTGACGATGATGTGTGCACGGTTGAACGGTTCCTGATCCCTCAGTCGAGAATACCGCCGCGCTCGCGTGGATTCGAGACAAAGCTGAGGCTGGGGCAGCGTCGAGATGAGAAAGCCGTTCGGGATCGTGCTGCGCGTGTGCTAGTATCAAATTCTCGGTGCCGCGGGGTGGAGCAGTCCGGTAGCTCGTTGGGCTCATAACCCAAAGGTCGCAGGTTCAAATCCTGTCCCCGCAACCAACCTTTTCAAGGGCTTCCAGAATTTCTGGAGGCCCTTTTTTCTTGTTCAGTTCTGGCGCTGACTCCCCCCGCTTCCCTGCAATGACCGCTGTCCAGAGCGGCTTTACGCCCACCCGTTTGTGAATGCGACCTGCTGGCTTGCACCGGCTGCTCGTGGCATTGATTTGACCCTTGTTCTGCAATCGTCCGTGTTGTATTGCTTATATGCGACGCGCGAGGCCTGATTCTCGGCTGAACCCGGCTATTCGACGCGGCGATGGCGCCTTGATGATTCCTACAGAGCCCATTGGAAGTCTGCCTAGACCCTTGGCATTGATCGACGCCGTTGGACAACGGGACAGCGAAGATCCAATGCTCGACTCACTGTACCAAGACGCGATCAGGGACACCATCGAGCGCTTCGAAGCCACCGGCTCTCCCGTGATTACCGACGGCGAGCAGCGGAAGTATCACAATTTCTGGACCTATTCTGTTCACGGACTCACCAACACCGCGCCGGACGGTTTCATGATTCCGTTCAGCGCCGGCCACGTCCGGCGCATGCCGCGGCTGACTCAGGGCCCGTTCCGCTACCGTCGGTACGCGGACAGCTATCTTGACGTGGCAAAACGGTACGCGCGGCGTCCCGTAAAGCAGGCCGTGATTTCACCTTCGGCGCTGAGCTTGATGTATCCGTCCGAGGGCATTCCCGACTATTCCCGCGATCAATTCATCGACGACCTGCTGGTCGAGCACGAGACAGAAATCCGGCGGTGCTTGCAGAAGGGCGCGTACAAGGTCCAGATCGACTTCACTGAAGGGCGGCTGGCGATGAAAATCGACAAGTCCGGGGAACTGCTGCATCGCTTCGTGGACCTGAACAACCTTGCGCTGTCGCGCTTCTCGGCCGATGAGCGACAGCGAATCGGCGTGCATACGTGTCCTGGGGGCGACCGCGATTCGACGCACAGCGCCGACGTCGACTATGCCGAGCTGCTGCCTAGCTTGTTTCAGTTGAAGGCCGGAAGCTTTTACATTGCGTTGGCCGGCGAACCGGATCGCGTTCGCGTCCTGAAAATCATTCGGCAGTACATCAGGCCCGATCAGCGGGTCTTCGTCGGCGTGGTGTCGCCGATCGACCCCCACATCGATACACCCGAGGAGGTGCGGGAGCGGATCCTGGAGGCGGCGCAGTACATTCCGCTCGGCCAGCTCGGCACCACGGATGATTGCGGGTTCTCGCCATTCTCCGACGACACCTCGACCACACGCGACACGGCGTTCGCCAAGATTAGTGCGCGAGTCATGGGGACGGCCCTGGCGTCGAGAGCGCTCGGAGCGGAATAGTGGCCAGTCCGGACGATGAACAGCAATTACTTCGCTCGGTGGCGCTGCAGAACGCCAACAGCATCCTGCTGGCCCGCCAGCGTGCCGAAGAAGAACTGCTTCGAACCAAAGAGGCCCTCCGCGAAAGCCAGGAGCGGCTGACCGCGGCCCTGACGGCGGCGGGCACCGGAACATTTCGCTGGAACTTCCGGACCAATGAAGTCGAATGGGACGGCAACATGGGGCGCCTGTTCGGCCTCGATACCGAACGCCCCACGCAGGCGGTCGACGCCTTCATCGGCGCCGTACATCCCGACGACCGGACTGTCGTCGTGGCACAGGCCGAGCGATGCGGGCGCGACGGTTCCGACCTCGACATGGAGTTTCGCGTCGTCTGGCCAGATGGAACTGTCCATTGGGTCGATGGCAAGGCGAAGGCTTCTCTCGACGGAGACGGCCAACCGCTGTACATGACCGGCGCCTGCGCGGACATCACCTCGCGCAAGCAAGCGGCCGATGCGCTGCTTCACAACGAACAGCGTCTCCGCGCGATGTTCAACCAGGCGGCGGTCGGCATCGGGCTGGCGACGCTCGACGGGCACTTCGTCGACACGAATCCGAAGCTTTCCGACATTCTCGGGTACAGCGCCGACGAACTGCGCGGCATGACGTTTTCGGACATCACGCATCCGGACGATGCCGCGGAGACAGCCGCAGCCGTACAACGGTTGCTGGCGGGCGCAATTCCTGGGTATTCGCTGGAGAAACGGTACCGTCGGAAAGACGGGGTCAACGTATGGAGCCTCACAACGGTGACGCTCCTTCGGGACCCAGGCGGAGAGCCCGTTCGGTTCATGGGCGTCGTCGAAGACATCACGCAGCGCAAGCAGACCGAAGCGGCGCTTCGCGAGGAGACGCGCGTCCTGGAACTGCTCAACGAGACCGGCCAGCGGCTCGCCTCCGAACTCGACCTCCAAGCGCTGGTCCAGGCCGTCACTGACGCCGCGACAGCGCTGAGCGCCGCGGAGTTCGGCGCGTTTTTCTACAACACCACGGATGATCGCGGAGACGCGCTTCTCCTCTTTACGCTGTCTGGTGCGCCGCGGGAAGCGTTCGCCAGGTTCGGCAACCCTCGCGCGACGGCGCTCTTCGGCCCGACCTTCCGCGGCGATCCGCCCATTCGTGTCGCCGATATCCGGACCGACCCGCGCTATGGCACGATGGCGCCTCATCATGGCATGCCGTCAGGACACCTCCCGGTACGCAGCTACCTTGCCGTAGCGGTGCGGTCCCGGAGTGGCGAGGTCATCGGCGGCTTGTTCTTCGGGCACTCACGACCGGACGTGTTTACCGAACGCTCCGAGAAGTTGATCGTCGGCGTCGCCGCGCAAGCCGGCGTCGCGATTGACAACGCGCGCCTGTACGACGACGCTCGGAAGGCGTCAGACGAGCGCCAATTGCTGCTCGAAAGCGAGCGCGCTGCCCGCACCAGCGCTGAGAAAATGAGTGAGATCAAGGACGAGTTCCTCGCCACTCTGTCCCACGAACTACGCACGCCGCTGAATGCCATTCTGGGCTGGTCACAGATACTTCGCACCAGTGCGCGAGACCCGATCGGCTACCACAAGGGGCTCGAGACGATCGAGCGCAACGCGCGGGCGCAGACGCATCTCATCGAAGATCTGCTGGACATGAGCCGGATCACGACCGGCAAGCTGCGCCTCGACGTTCAGACGCTGCAACCGATCACCGTAGTGGAAGCCGCAGTGGACACCGTCGCCCACTCCGCCGAGGCCAAAGGAATTCGGTTCGAACGACTGCTCGACCCTACCGCCGGACCGATCTCAGGAGATCCGTCTCGCCTGCAGCAGGTCATTTGGAACCTGTTGTCGAATGCGATCAAGTTCACGCCAAAGGGGGGGAAAGTCCAGGTCCTACTCGAACGCGTGAACTCGCACATCGAGATCACGGTGGCTGATACTGGAATCGGAATCAGACCGGCGTTCATGTCCGAGTTGTTCAACCGCTTCCGTCAAGGCGATGCGTCGACCACACGACAGTTCGGTGGTCTCGGTCTTGGCCTCTCGATTGTGAAGAGCCTCGTCGAGCTCCACGGGGGAACTGTGCACGTGAAGAGTCCCGGCGAAGGCCTGGGGACGACCGCGACCGTTCACCTCCCGGTCACCGTGGTGCATCGCCACGCGGGACCGGGTGAACGCGTGCACCCTAAAACCGCCACCCACACCGTCAGCGACCCTATGGAGGTCGAGCTGAACGGCGTGACGGTACTGGTGGTCGACGATCAAGGGGACGCGCGCGATCTGATCAAGCGCGTCCTGGAAGACTGCGCCGCACAGGTCACGACCGCCGGAGCCGCTGACGAAGCCGTGATGTTGTTGGAGAGGGTGCGGCCGGACCTGTTGATCACCGACATCGGCATGCCCGACGCGGACGGATTCGAGCTGCTGCGGCGGGTGCGCGCACTCGGTGCTGAACGAGGTGGCAACACACCGGCGATCGCGCTGACCGCGTTCGCCCGCTCGGAGGATCGGACGCGAGCGCTGCGCGCCGGTTTTCTCGCACACCTGTCGAAGCCGGTCGAGCCGTCTGAGCTCGTCGCCACAGTGGCCAGTGTCACCGGCCGTGCGAGAGGTGGATCTACTCGGGCTGACGCCGCCGGCTAAAGGTCCGAACCGCCCGGCTCAGCCTGGCCTTCTGATGCTAGCGCCTCTCCGCACGTTGCGCCCGCTCGCGACTTGAGCCATGATCGGCGGCCACTACAGCCAGGAGGGCACCTGTGTCGAACATCAACGGACGGATCATCAGTGCGTGCGCGGTTGGCCTCGTCGGCGTGTCGCTCGCGGCCGCGCAGACCGCCAACATCATCGACCTGACCAAGGTCAGCTTTCGCGATCCAATCAAGAGCCCGTATTTCCAGGGCAACGTGCTGCCGGTGGTCGAGAACTCGACCGGCAACTTCGCCCACTACAAGTTCACCGCGAACGCGCGCACCCAGTGGCACATCCACGAGGGTGGGCAGATTCTGCTGTGCGAAGAGGGCACCTGCCGCCACCAGATCAAGGGCGGTCCGATCATCGAGTTCCGCGCCGGTGAGACCGCGTACGTGCCGCCAGGCGCCGCGCACTGGCAGGGAGCAACGCCAACGGTCTCTGGCACGCAGTTCAACATCCATCGCGGCACGATTACGTGGCTGAACGACGTCACCGACGCGGAGTACAACGGTCCGGTCGCACCGCGGAAATAGCCCGCTACCACTACGGCTCCAGGACACCCCGGTCCGCGAGCGACCGGGGTGCGACCCTGTCAGCAGGCCCGCCTTCGCCAGCTTGATGTCGCGACCAGAGAATACGATAATCATCGTATGACTCAGCGAGCCATATCGGTGACCTTGACGCCGGCGAACATCACCTGGTTGAAGGGCCGGGTGGGAGCCACCGAGCTGCGGAGCGTCAGCGAGCTGCTCGACCAGCTCGTGACATCCGCACGTGAGGCCGGCCACGTGGTCCAGCGGCAGTCCGTCGCCGCCACGATCCACATCGACCCGGCAGACCCGATGCTGGTGGACGCGGACCAGACCATTCGGGCGCTCTTCACCGAGTCGCTGGGGCAGCCGCTCGCGGGGCACGAGCGACCGCCGACCTACTCGGCATCGCCACGGTCCCGAAACAGGACGCCACGTGGCTGATCCGGATGCTGTTGTCACCGACACACATCCGCTGCTGTTCCATGCCGCCGGCGGCGGTCGGCTGTCTCGTCGAGCCGCGCGCTGCTTCCAGCGGTGCGAGGCCGGCGACGCCATCATCTACGTTCCCGCGCCCGTCATCTGGGAGTGCAGCCTGCTGGTCAGGGTCGGCCGGATCGACTTGAAACGTTCTGTACGGGCTTTTTTTGAGGACCTGTTCAGCAACCCGGCGTATCAGTCTTTGGACCTCACACCGGAGCAGGTCTTCGTGGCCGGCGAGTTGTCGCTCACGCACGATCCGTTCGACGCCCTGATCGTTGCGGCGGCGCGGGTCACCGGCCTGTCACTGATGACGCGCGATCAACGAATCGAGGAGTCGGGCGCCGTCAAGATCGTCTGGTAGAGCCCATTGCGCCCGACGTGTCTGGACATTGCGCACCTCCCGATTGACATCGCCCGCCGCTCGGAGGACGCTGTCCTCGATGCTCCGCAGGCTGACCGTCATCGCTCTCGTCGCCGTCGCCGTGCTGTCGGCCGCGCTCCTCGCGCAGACGCAGGGCGTGCTGCACATCCGCGTCACGCTCACGGACACGGCAGGCGTCTCCACGCCCGTGCCGAGGCACGCCCTTCTCATCAGCGACAATCCGGCCACGAGCTCGCCGCGACGTGTGGTCACCGGCCCCGACGGCCGCGTCGACGTGCGACTGCGCCCCGGCAACTACACCGTCGAGTCCGAGGAAGCCGTGGCCTTTGGGGGCAGCGGCTACGAATGGGTGCGGACCCTGGACGTGACGACGGGTGCGGACGTGGTGCTCGACCTGAACGG
>JBKJMH010000237.1:0-3636 GCA_046596625.1 Vicinamibacterales bacterium
GGCGCGACCGACGGTCGGACACGCCTGCAGTCGTCGGCCGACACCATCGAGTCGATGGCTCTGACCGCGATGCAGGCAGCTGGCGCCCGCATCGACACCCGCGTGCCGCGCGGCACGGTGCCTGGCGGCGAAGCGCGAAACATTCATGTGGGAGGCGGCAGGTACGTCTCGCTGCTGGGAAGCAGCCCATACTTTCACAACCCGTTCGACCTCTGGCCACAGTCGGTCGACCTCGACGCGGTCCTGAAGTACGCCGCCGCCACGACGCAGTTGACGCTGACGCTCGCGCGGGCTTGAGGCGCACCTGAAGGTGCGCGGCTACGGCAGGACTGTAAACGTAGCTGCCGACCTTGAGGCTCGGCGCACCTGAAGGTGCGCGGCTTCGACTGTGCGGCTACGGCACCTTACTCGACGACGCCGCCGCGCGCGCGGAACGCGGCGATGGCCGCGTTGAACCGCTCCGCGCCGTGCACGCTTGCCATCCAGTCAGGCTCGCGCAAGCGCAGCACCTGCGCGTCGCGCAGATCCCGTTGAAACGACTCGACCAGGTCGTCGAGCGACGGGCGTTCGAGCACCGCGGGCGGCTCGCCCATGCCCGGCTCCCACGCGAGGTCGGCCGGCCCTGGCACGGTGGCGTCGGCACAGCGCATGAACAGCGTCTGACACGACACCTCCAGCACCGTGCCGCGCTCGGTCGGCCGCAGCCGAAGGAAGTCCCTCCGGCTCTGGCGGCCGTCCACCACTACCCGCGCGCCTCGATGATCGCGCGGCGCACGACGCCCTTCGTCAGCGGCAGCTTGTAGGCATTCTTCGAGAGCGCCCTCGCGCCAACAATGGACGCGGCGCCCGCGCGCATGGCCAGGTCGTCGGTGACGCGCTGGCCGGTCAGCAGCGCTTCCACTTCGGGCAGCCGCCACGGAATGGGTGCGACGCCGCCAAGCACCACGCGCGCCGAGCGGCAGACGTCACCGTCCATCTTCAGCACCACCGCCGCGCTCACCACCGCGTGCGTCCAGGCCTCGCGGTCGAGCACCTTGTGATAGCGCCCACGCGCGCCGGCCAGCGCCGCCGGCAATTGCACGGACACCAGCACGTCGTCGGCACCGAGCACGTTCTCCTGCGCCGCGTTCTGCCGCGGCCGCACGAAGAAGTCCTTCGCGCTCACCGTGCGCGCCCCCGACGGCCCGACGATCCGGAAGGTGGCGTCGAGCGCCATCAGCGCCGGCGCGGTGTCCGACGGATGGACGATGTAGCTGGGGCCGCCGCCGAAGATGGCGTGGAATTGATTCTCCCCAGCGAACGAGAAGCACTGGTTGCCGCCGTTCTTGTAGCAGGGAAAGCCGTTGCGGTAGTACCAGCACCACGGCCGCTGCGCCACGTTGCCACCGATGGTGCCGACGTTGCGGATCTGCGGCGTGGCCACACTGCCGGCCGCCTCGGCCAGCGCCGGGAACTGCGTGCGAATGACCTCGTGCCGGCTCAAGGCGTCGAGCGTGACGCCGGCGCCAATCGTCACCGCGCCGCCAGCCGACGAGACCTGGCTCGCGTCCCGCATGCCGCGCAGGTTGATCAGCACGTCGGGCTGGACAATGCGCTCCTTGACCAGTGCCAGCAGATCGCTGCCACCCGCGACGAACGATGCGGCCTTCCCCGAGGCGTGTGCGTCGCGAGACAGCGTTGCCGCCTGCTGCGGATCGCGTGCATTGCTGTTGCTGAAGGTCTTCATGCCAGCGCTCCCAGAATCTTGTCGCGCGTGATCGGCAGGTCCTTCAATCGCTTGCCGATAGCGTTGAAGATGGCGTTGTTGATGGCACCTGGCGACAGGATGATCCCCGACTCGCCGATCGCCTTGGCTCCGTACGGTCCGTAGCCATCGTCGTTCTCCACGAACGACACCTCGACGGTGGGCGCGTCCATATGGGTCGGGATACGGTCGTAATAGAAGCCGGCCGTCAGTGGTTGGCCCGAGCGTGCGTCGTAGATCAGATTCTCGTGCAGCGCCATGCCGACGCCCATGATGGCCGCCCCGAGGATCTGGCTCGTGGCGGTGAGCGGGTTCATGATGCGGCCGCAGTCGTGGACGGCGACGTATTTCGTGATGCGCGCCGTACCGAGTTCCGTGTCGACCTCGGCCTCGACGAAGTGCGCGCCGAAAGCATTACGAATCTTGCCTTCCAGGCGCGGATTCGGCGTGGCGTTGGCCACGAGCGTCTGGGAACCGGCCGGCATCCCCTTCTCGGCGATCTGCTGCTTCAGGTTCGTCGCCGCTTCCACCACCGCCTGCCCGGTCATGATCGTGGTGCGGCTGCCCGACTCGCCCACCGAGTACGGACAGCGGTCCGTATCGCCCCAGACGACCGTGACCTGCGACAGCGGGACACCGAGCGCTTCGGCGGCAATCAGCCCCATCGTCGTCTTGGCTCCGGCGCCGACGTCGGTGACACCGACGAACAGCGTGTACCGTCCGGTTCCGTCCAACTGCAGGGCCGCACTGCTCTGGCCAAGACCGGACCGGAACATCATGTAGGTGAAGCCAGCGCCTCGCTTGATCGGTCCCGAGTCGGAGCCGGGCTGCGGCCGCCACCGCGCCTTCCAGTCGAACGTCTCGGCACCGCGGCGGATGCACTCTTCGAGCGAGAAGTTCGTGAACGGGATCTCGTCGCGGAACATCCGCGACATGTTGCGGACACCGAACTCCACCGGGTCCATCTTCAGCGAATAGGCGACGTCGTCCATCATCGACTGGATGCCGAAGTAGCCCTGCGGATACTCGGGACCGCGGAAGTTCGCCGACACCGTGCGGTTGGTGTAGACCGGCGTGATGACGCTATCGGTGTTCGGACACTTGTAGAGTTCGATGCCGGCCTGCGCACCGGTGTTCTTCCGATAGGGGCCCATGCCGCTGAAGCCGCGCAGTTGGATGGCCTGCAGGTGTCCCTCGGCGTCAACCGCCACCTTGTAGTACTGCACCGTCGGCCAGCGGCCATGCACGCCGATGAAGTCGTCCTTGCGCGACAGCTCCAGCTTCACCGGCGCTGCAGCGTCCTTCGCCAGCAGCGCGGTGATGAGGTCGGCGTCCTGGTTCTGGTTCTTGTTCCCGAAGTTGCCGCCCATGTACTGGCACACGACGCGCACCTTGTCCTCGGGGATGCCGAGGTCGCGGGCCATGTCGTGGCGGCAATTGGCGATGCCGCCGGTCGGCGTGTACACCGTGAGCTTGTCGCCCTCCCAGAGCGCCACGCACGAGCGCGGCTCCATCTGCGCGTTGTGCACGAACGACGTCGAGTAGCGTGCCTCGAACACGTGGGCGGCCGTGGCAAACGCCGCGTTCACGTCGCCGCGGCGCGACACCTGCGGCTGCTGTTCGTTGCGGGCGTTCGGCGAGAGGTTGCCCTCCGGCCAGATCTTCGGCGCATCGGGCTGCAGCGCCGCCTCGGGCTCGAGCACGAACGGCAGCACCTCATATTCGACCGTGATCAGCCGCAGCGCCTCTTCGGCCACGTGCCGGTTGATCGCCGCCACCGCCGCCACTGGCTCACCGACGAACCGCACCGGGTTGTTGAAGGCATAACGACGATGGGTGGTGATCTTCTTCACCTCGTCGTTGTATTGCTGGCCGCCGGCGATCGACCCTGA
>JBKJMH010000118.1:0-18189 GCA_046596625.1 Vicinamibacterales bacterium
CCCGCCCGTGGCGGCGACCCGGTGCTGTTCCAGCACCTGTTCTGGTTCTATTCGCACCCGGCGGTTTACATCATGATCCTGCCCGCCCTCGGCGTGCAGAGCGAACTGATCTCGACCTTCTCGCGCAAGACCATCTTCGGCTATAGCTTCGTCGCGTTCTCGTCGCTGGCGATTGCCGTGTTCGGCTTCATCGTGTGGGCGCACCACATGTTTGTGTCAGGCATTTCGACCTACGCGGCGATGGTGTTCTCGTTCCTCAGCTTCTCGGTTGCCATTCCATCGGCGGTCAAGGTCTTCAACTGGACCGCGACGCTCTACAAGGGCGCCATCTCGTTCGAGACGCCGATGCTTTACGCCTACGGCTTCATGGGCCTGTTTGCCATCGGCGGCCTGACCGGGCTGTTCCTGGCGACGCTCGGCATGGACATCCACCTGCACGACACCTACTTCGTGGTCGCGCACTTCCACTACATCATGGTCGGCGGCGCGATCATGGGTTACCTCGGCGGCCTGCACTTCTGGTGGCCGAAGATGACGGGCCGGATGTATTCCGAGTTCTTCTCGCGGATCGCCGCCATCCTGGTGTTCGTCGGATTCAACCTCACCTTCTTGCCGCAGTTCGTCGTCGGCTACCTCGGCATGCCGCGCCGCTATCACGCGTACCCCGAGGAGTTCCAGGTCCTCAACGTCCTCTCGTCAGCCGGCGCGTCGATTCTGGCCGTCGGGTACCTTCTTCCGCTGTTCTACTTTGCCTACTCGCTCAAGTACGGACCGATCAGCGGCGACAACCCGTGGGGCGCCGTGGGGCTCGAGTGGAACACCACGTCTCCGCCGCCGACCGAGAATTTCGCGGTGACGCCGGTCGTCACCTGGGACGCCTACGAGTATCCGACTCCCGTGGAGGGTCACGTTGTCTGACGGAGCGGCAGTCGCCCACGACACGCATCACAATCCGAATCTCGCGCACCACTTCGAGAGCTTCAATCAGCAGAGCGAGGCCTCGATCTTCGGCATGTGGGTGTTCCTCGTCACCGAGATCCTGTTCTTCGGCGGCGCGCTGATGGCCTACATGATCTACCGGATGTGGTATCCGGACGCGTTCGCCGTGGCGAGCAGCGAGATCGCCATTCTGCCCGGCGCGATCAACACAGCGGTACTCATCCTCAGCTCGCTGACGATGGCGCTGGCGGTGCACGCGGCGCAGACGGGTGAACGCACCAAGATCATGTTCTTCATCGTCGTGACGATGATTCTCGGCTCGCTGTTCCTCGGCATCAAGGGCTACGAGTATTACGAGAAGTACCTCGAAGGGCACATCCCCGGCCTCGGGCTCGAGTTCCGGTTCGAACCGGAATACCAGCTGAACGCACAGATTTTCTTCTCGCTGTATTTCGTGCTGACCGGGCTCCATGCGCTCCACATGATCGTGGGGCTCGGAATCATGACCTGGATGCTCATCTGGGTGAAAAACGGCACGATTACGACCGAGTACTACACGCCGATTGAAATCTCCGGCTTGTACTGGCATTTCGTGGATATCGTCTGGATCTTCCTGTTCCCGCTGCTCTACCTGATTGGGCGCCACGTTGACCATGTCTGAGCACTCCTCGCATTACATCGTTCCGAAGAGCACCTACTACCTGATCTTCCTCGCCCTGATGGCGGGGACCGGCCTGACGTGGTGGGTCGCGACCATCGACCTGGGCGCGATGAACAACGTGATCATGCTGACGATCGCCGTGGTCAAGGCCACGCTGGTCGTCCTGTTCTTCATGCACGTGAAGTACGGCAGCCAGCTCACGTGGGCGGTCATTGCCAGCGCCATCTTCTGGCTGCTGATCCTGCTTGCCCTGACGATGAACGACTACCTGACGCGCTCGTGGCTGCACTTCGGGTAGGCCGCCGGTGGCGCCGGTCGAACTCGTGATGTCCCCCGACATCCCACTCGCCGATTTCCGCAGTGGTGCCGCCTCTCCATCTGCGGATCGCGTGTCTGTCTCGCGGCCCGCCGGCCTCTGGCTCCTCACGATCGCCCTGCTGGTCGCGCCGGCCGCCCATCTCGTTGCGCTGACGCTCGATCGGCACTGGCTCAATTTCGGCAGCCGGCGCACGTGGGACGCGTTCGTCTATTTGCTGATTGCGCCGATCGTCGGCACACTCATGCTCCGCCGCCACGAACGCGCACGCTTTTCCGTCTACGTCTTTCTCTCCTGCGAGATCGTGCGCGCCCAGCGGATCGGGTCCGTTGCCCTCGGACTGTTGGCGCTCGCGGCGATTCTCTACCTCCAGATCCCCGCTGCGCGGCGCGTCCACCCGTCAGTGGACCCACGTCGCGTCCTCGAGCGGCTACGGCTCCGGCGAACAGCCCGCCCGAACTGAGCGTCGGCGCCATCCGCGCGGCGTGCGGCTACTCAGCCCGAGGCGAGGCACACCGCTGTTGTTAGCAAGTGATCTGTCCGCTTGACCATCTCCGGAGATTGTGGATAATTTGCCTCAATCTCATTGGCTCAGATTTTCCCCCGGTGGTGGAACAACTTGCCGATCGCGGCGGCCCTCGTTGGCCTCCTCGGTCCTGCGCTGGCGATCGCGGGCGTCTGGTACTTCTTTTCGCCCTGGTACACCGACGTCGGGTACCGTCCGGTGCAGCCCGTTCCGTACAGCCACAAACTTCACGTCGGCGAGCTTGGCCTCGACTGCCGGTACTGCCACGCCTCGGTTGAAATTTCTGCGGTCGCGAACGTGCCGCCGACCCAGACGTGCATGAACTGCCACCAGACCGTGAAGAGAGACAGCGCGAAGCTCGCACCAATCCGGGAAAGCCTGGCTACCGGCCGCCCGATGCGCTGGATCCGCGTGCACAAGCTTCCCGACTACGCGCACTTCACCCACCGCGTACACGTCGCGGCCGGAATCGGATGTGTCTCCTGCCATGGCCGAATCGACCAGATGGAAACCGTCACTCAGATGATGCCCCTCAGTATGAGCTGGTGCCTGGACTGTCACCGCGATCCCGGTCCCAACAGGCGCCCCGTCTCGGAAGTCACCAACATGAAGTGGACGCCACCCAGGGACGCCAGCGTGCTCGCCGCCCAGCTCGATCGTGAACGGCCGGTGCATCCGCCGACCGACTGTTCGGGGTGTCACCGTTGACGCGCACGTACTGGCGCACTCCGCCGCAGCCCGAGATGCGGGCCGAATCCCGCGCCTTTCTCGAGCGGGAATTTCCGGAGGGGGCCTCGGAGCTTCCCGAAGGGGTCACCCGGCGCGACATGATGATGCTCCTCGGCGCATCGTTGTCGCTCGCGGGGCTCGCAGGGTGCCGACGCCCAGTCGAGCAGATCGTCCCGTACGTCACCCCGCCCGAGGACGTGGTTCCCGGCGTCCCCCGCTACTACGCCACGACAATGCCGTTCGGCCGCAGCGCCTACGGCGTCATCGTCGAGAGCCATGAGGGCCGACCGACCAAGATCGAAGGAAACCCGTCCCACCCCTCGACGCTCGGGGCGTCGAGCGCACGGATCCAGGCGTCGGTGCTCGGGCTGTACGATCCGGAACGTTCGCAGACAGTGAGGCTGAAAGGGGAGTCGAAGTCCTGGAGCGACTTCGTCGCGGCCTGGGGCCAGCTGGCGCAGGCGTATGGTGCGGATGGCGGCGCCGGCCTGGCGGTCCTCTCGGAGTCCTTCTCGTCCCCCACGCTTGCACGACTGGCATCGGAGTTCCGCATCCGCTATCCACAAGCGATCTGGGCGACCTACGAGGCGGTCAGCGACGAGAACCGTTTGGCGGGCCTGAAGGCCGCCACGGGGCGCGACCTCGACCTCACGCTCCGGTTCGATCAGGCATCAGTCATTCTCGCGCTCGACGCCGACCCGCTTCTGACCGACCCCGAGATGCTCCGTCACACGCGAGGCTTCGCGGCCGGACGGCGGGCTGGCGCCTCGGGCGGCGAGATGAACCGTCTCTATGCGGTTGAAGCGGTCTTTTCGCTGACGGGCGCAATGGCGGATCATCGGCTCCGTCTCGAAAGCCGCCAGATCGCCACCTTTCTCGAGGCTCTCGCGACCCGACTCGTGCCGCCCGCGGCCGGAGTCGCCAGCCAGGCGGGCGCCAGCGTCCCGGGTGTCGACCCGCGCTGGCTGGACGTGCTGGCGAGTGACCTTCTGGCGAATCGCGGCAAGGGATTGATCGTGGCTGGGGATCGCCAGCCCGCTGCCGTCCACGCCGCGGTCTGCGCTCTCAATACGTCTCTCGGCAACACGGGAAAAACGGTCAGCTATCACGAGACGAAGGACGCGTCGCTGCCGAGCGCGAGCGCTCTGACCTCGCTTGTTTCCGCCATGAACGGGGGCGCAGTCAAGACGCTGGTTGTTCTGGGCGGCAATCCGGTGTTCGATGCACCCGCCGATCTCGGCTTCGCCGCGGCCATGGCGAAGGTCCCTGACTCAATCGTGCTCGGGCACACGGTCGATGAGACATCGACCAAAGCGACCTGGCATATTCCCCGCGCGCATTACCTCGAATCGTGGGGAGACGCGCGCGCCGCCGGGGGCACGCTCAGCATTGTCCAGCCGCTGATCCTTCCGCTGTTCGGTGGACGCACGTGCCTCGAAGTGCTGGGGCTGATGGCCGGAGGCCAGGAACGTCCCGCCTACGACATCGTGCGGGAGACCTGGAAGCCGATCCTCGGCGAGGGCGAGTTCGACCGCAAGTGGAACCGCGTCCTGCACAACGGACTCATGGAGGGCAGTGAGCTCCCGGAAGTTGTTCCCAATCTCGCGGTGGAACCGCTGGCGGAGCTCGCACGCTCGAACGTCCGGGTTACCACCGGGGGCGCGTCGGGGAGCCTGGAGGTCGTCTTTCTTCCATCCCCCTCGCTTCACGACGGACGCTTCGCCAACGACGGGTGGCTGCAGGAGCTTCCCGATCCCCTCACCAAGCTCACATGGGACAACCCCGCGCTGGTGAGCCCGACAACCGCCGAGACGCTCGGACTTGCGAGCGGGGATGTGGTCCGTCTGGAGTCCGCGGGCCGATCGCTCGAGCTTCCCATCTGGGTCGTCCCGGGGATGGCGGACGGAGTCGCCGCCCTTACCCTCGGCTACGGTCGCACGAGCGCGGGACGGATCGGGTCCGGTGTCGGGTTCGACACGTTCACGCTACGCGGGTCCCAGGCACCCGGCTTCGCCAGCGGCGCCACACTCACGAGGGTCGGACGCACGTACCCGCTTTCCGCAACCCAGGAGCACGGCAGCATGGAGGGGCGGCCAATCGTGCGCGAATCGACGCTGACCGAGCTTCGCTCGAAGGCGGCGGCCGGGGCAGAGCCGGCCAACGGCGCGCATGTGAACGAGGCTCCACGGGCCACGCCAGGTGAAGGCGCTCCAGCGGTACCTGGCGTCTTCGAGGAGGAACCGCATCACTTCTCCCTCTTCAAGGAGCATACGTACGATCAGGGCCACCAGTGGGGGATGACCATCGACCTGAACTCGTGCATCGGGTGCAACGCGTGCATGGTCGCCTGCCAGAGCGAGAACAACGTGCCCGTCGTCGGCAAGGCCCAGGTGGCGAAAGGGCGCGAAATGCACTGGATCAGAGTGGATCGATACTTCTCGGGTGAGCCCGCCGGCAGCCCCGAGGTGGTCTTCCAGCCTGTTCCCTGCATGCACTGCGAGGACGCTCCCTGCGAGCAGGTCTGTCCTGTCTCAGCCACCGTTCATAACGACGAGGGGCTGAACGTGATGGTCTACAACCGGTGCATCGGGACCCGCTACTGCTCGAACAATTGTCCCTATAAGGTGCGCCGCTTCAATTTCTTCAACTTCACGAAGGACACCCCCAACGTCCTCAAGCTCGCGATGAACCCGGACGTCACCGTACGGGCGAGGGGCGTGATGGAGAAGTGCACCTACTGCACGCAACGAATCAATGCGGTGAAGATCGATGCGCGGATGGCCGGACGCGAGCTGGTTGACGGCGACGTCAAGACGGCGTGCCAGCAGGCCTGCCCGGCCCAGGCCATCGAGTTCGGAGATCTGCGCGACCCCTCGAGCCGCGTAGTGAAGGCGAAGGCCGACCCCCGTAACTACGCGCTGCTCGAAGAGCTGAACACCCGGCCGCGGACAACCTATCTGGCCAAGGTGCGCAACCAGAATCCGGACCTGGACGGGGTGCGGACCGATGCGGCCGCCTGGTACGCAGGAAGGGACCAAGGTCCCGTTGCATGAGCGCACGCACACGGAGCGTGCTGGGTGCGCTCGCGCTCGTCTCAGCGGTTGCCGTCTCAGGCTGCGCGCGGGGCTGCACGTCGAGCCGACCGCCCATCCATATCAATCCGAGCATGGACGACCAGCCGAAGGTGTTGTCCCAGACGGCCAGCCCCTTCTTCTACGACGGCTCGTCCATGCGCCAGCCGGTTCCGGGAACGATCCCGATCGGCGGGCTGCAAGAAGACACGGCCTTCTTCACGGGCAAGGGAGCGGACGGGCTGTTCGTCGCGACGATCCCTGTCGATGCGGACGAGGCACTGGTCGAGCGCGGTCGCCAGCGGTACGTGATCTACTGCCAGCCGTGTCACGACGCTCGGGGGGACGGGAAGGGGATCTTGTTCCAGCGCGGCAACGTCCCCACGGCCAGCTTTCACCAGGAGGAGCTCCTGAAGTACCCAGACGGGCAGCTCTTCGACGTCATCACCAATGGCCAGGGGCTGATGCCCGCGTATCGCTGGCCGATCCCTCCTTCGGACAGGTGGGCCATCGTCGCGTACGTGCGACAGCTGCAGCGCAAGCGGGCGGCAGGCGCGACAACCGTGGCAAGTGCGGCAACTGCGCCGACTGGGGTTCCGGCGCCCGCGGGCGCCAGGTGAGGGAGACGCCGTGATGAAGAACCGCAGACTGCTGGTGCTTCTGGGGCCCCTCGTCGTGCTCGCGATGTTCGCAGGCGTCGTGAAGATGACGTCGGTCCTGATGAGTCAGGAGTACAAGCAGCCCTACGGCTCCTCGTCCGCGACCGCTGAGGCGACGCCCCGCGTCCAGGGACTCGCAGCCGAGAAGGCCGAGGCGGAGAACAAGGCCAATGCGAAGCCCTACGAAGAGGTGGAGTACCGCGCCTTTCCAGTGGTCGGCAGCCGTGTCGCTATCTGGGCCGTCGCGCAGTTGCACCTGCTGTTCGCCGCGTTCGTGCTGGCCATTCCGATCTTCGCGCTGATCATCGAGGCGATCGGTTACAAGACCGGAGATTTGCGATACGACCGGCTGGCGCACGAGTTCTCGAAGCTCCTCTCCGTCTCGTTCTCGCTCACCGCGACCTTCGGGGCATGCCTGACGTTCATGCTCATCATTCTCTACCCGAAGTTCACGAACTACTTGATGAGCGTCTTCTCGCCGACGTTTCTCCCGTACGTCCTGCTTTTCTTCGCGGAGGCCTTCTTCCTCTACACCTACTATTACGGCTGGGGGAAGTTCCATCCGCTGGTGCATCTGGGTCTGGGGCTTGGCCTCAACGTGGTCGGCACGAGCATCATGATGATCGCCAACGCGTGGGTCACCTTTATGATGTCGCCGAGCGGGGTGTCGAGTAACGGGGCGCTCATCTCCCTCACGGATGCGATCGACAACTACACGTGGATGCCGATCAACATCCATCGGTTCATTGCGAATATCGCGTTCGGCGGATCGATCGCCGCCGCCTACGCGGCATTCAAGTTCCTCGGCGCGGAGACCGACGAGGAGCGGGCGCACTACGACTGGATGGGCTACATCGGGAACTTCGTCGCCATCAGCGCCTTCCTCCCGCTCCCCTTTGCGGGCTACTATCTCGCGAAGGAGATTTACGCGTACTCGCAGACGCTCGGGCTCACGATGATGGGTGGGGCCTTCTCGTGGCTGTTCATCATCCAGGCGATTCTGATCGGCAGCCTCTTCCTTGCAGCCAATTTCTACCTCTGGCTGGGGATGGGGCGGGTCGAGGGCGCGCAGCCGTTCCAGCGGTTCGTCAAGTACCTGCTTGCAGCCATCGTGCTCTGCTTCATCGTCTGGGCGACACCGCGATCGATGATCGCGACCGTCTCCGAGGTCCGAGCGATGGGAGGATCGGTGCATCCGATTCTGGGTTTCCTCGGTGTCATGTCGGCGAAGAACACCGCGGTGAACATCCTGATCCTGACGACCTTCATGAGCTTCCTCCTGTACCAGCGGACGGGGAAAATCGCCTCGGTCACATGGGCGAGGACGGGCCATGTGGCGCAGTTGTCGATCTTCGCCCTCGCGGCATTCGTCGTCATCTTCCTGGGCGTCTACGGGTACTTCGTCGAGGCGAGCGTCAGGATTGGCCTGTCGGTGCCGCAGGTCGGTGCCGTGCTGATCGCGATGGTGTCCATCACCGCGATTGACGTCTTCCTGTTCCGCAAGCCGAAAACGACCGGTGAGGTGCGCTGGGGAAAGATCCCGGCGATCTCCCAGTACGTGCTGATTTTCATCGCCGTCACCTTCACCTGGCTCATGGGGCTCATGGGTTACGTCCGGTCCGGGCTCCGCCAGCACTGGCATGTCTACGGCATCATCCGCGACAACTCGCCCGACGCCTTTACGCCGACCCTGGGCTTTGCGACGCAGGTCGTCTCGGTGACCGTGCTCGCGTTCTTCGCGCTGGTCGGCTTCGTGTTCTGGATCACGAGCCTGCACGACCGCCCCGACTTCGGGAGCCTGAAAAGAGCACCGGCCCACGCTCCTCTGCCGGGCGCGGCCGTGCGTGAAGCCGAGAGCGCCTCATGATGGTCCCGCCCACCGTCCGAATCGGCTTGCTCGTCCTCGTCACGACGGCGTTCTACGGGTATGTCGGCCAGTTGGTGCCTCAGAAGGAAGTGCAGCCTCCTCAGGAGATCCTGATCAGGAATGACCTGACGACGGCCGACATGGTCACGGTTGGCCGCGCGGTCATGGACACCAAGGGTCTGTGCTTCACCTGCCATACCATGGGCAGAACAGGGGCGCTTCGCTTCCCCGACCTGGAGGGGGTCGGTCTCCGCGCGGAGACCCGTGTCCCGGGCCTGAACGATGTGGAGTACCTCGCCCAGGCAATGTACGAACCTGAGGCCTATATCGTGCCTGGATTCAATCCGGGCATGCCCGTGATCAACAAGGCTCCGATCGGCCTCACGGACCAGGAGATCCTCTGCGTGATCGCGTACCTGCAGTCGCTGGGCGGCAAGCCGACCGTGACGCTGCAGACGAGCCACCATTACTACACCGCACCAGGTGGGGCGGCTCCGGAAGCCGATCCGGCTGCCGCACTTCCCGAAGGAGCAGTCACACGATGAACGTCCTGGTGGTCCTGGCGGTGGCGGCCGCGTTCGGGATCCTTCGATTCAGTCGGGCCAATCTGCTGATGTGGGCCGCTGCCTGGTGGGGAGGGATGTACGTCCTGCTAAAGTTCGGATTCAGCGCCCCCATTCCCTCGTCGGTCATCTCGATCTACATGGGAATCGTCACGGTTGCGGTCCTGGCGTACATGTCGTCCAGCCAGGATCGACGCGACGAAGTCTCCCGCCCCCTCCTCCGGTTCATCACGGACAAGCGCTACACCACCGCTCTGGTCGCCACGATCGTCGTCATCCCGGCGCTCGCGGCCGCGAACGTGTACGTCCAGAAGAACGTCCCGCTCGAGCCTCCGCTCTTCCCGCGAACGGTCCATCCGGCATCGCCTCCCGAGATCACCGTCCACGACAAGAAGGTCGATCTCAACGCCGGCCAGAATCCGTTCAGGCATCTGGAGACGTCGAATCCGGCAGAGTTCCGCACGCATGTCGAGAGCGGCCGCCAGATCTACTATCGGAACTGCGTCTTCTGCCACGGCGACACCCTGTCCGGCAACGGCATGTTCGTGCACGGGTTGGATCCGACCCCGACCGACTTCGGCGGCGGCACCATTGCAGGACTTCAGGAGACGTTTCTGTTCTGGCGAATCTCGAAGGGAGGCCCCGGGCTTCCCGAGGAAGGCGGGCCCTGGGCGACGGCAATGCCTGCCTGGGAGAAGTTCCTGAAGGAAGACGAGATCTGGGATGTGATCCTCTTTCTGTACGACTTCACCGGCCAGAGGCCTCGCGCCAGAGAGGAGATCGAGACGCAATGAACCTCTCTCGCATCGGTCCCCGCCCGTTCGGGTGCCTCGCGCTGCTGATGACGCTGTTGTGTGCCGCACCGACCGGGCCGGTGCGCGCGCAGGGGCCTGACGTCGGCACGGAGGCGCAGCGTGAATCGGGGAAGGCGCTCTATCTCAAATACTGCTCGCAGTGCCACGGCGAACAGGGCAACGGCGAAGGCTACGCCACGCCGCATCTGGCACCACGGCCCCGCGACTTCACGATGGGCAAGTTCAAGCTCCGCACCACTCCGAACGGAGCCCTCCCGACCCATCAGGACATCGTGAACGTGCTCAAACGCGGCATGCCGTACTCCTCGATGCCTGCCTGGCCCGCCCTCTCCGACCGGGACGCGTCGGATCTCGCGTACTTCATCACCACCTTCTCCCCCGACTTCACGAAGCCGGAGAATGTGCCCCAGCCGGTGTCCCTCCCGAGCCCACCGACCGCCACGACCCAGTCGGTCGAACTCGGGAAGAAACTCTTCGCGGACAACGGCTGCATCAAGTGTCACGGCACGCTCGGTCGGGGCGACGGACCTTCGGCGCCAACCTTGAAAGACGACTGGGGCCATCCGTTGCCCGCGGCAGATCTGTCGCAGAGTTGGACCTTCCGTGGTGGTTCGTCCCGCGAGGACATCTTCAGGACCATGAGCACGGGGCTCAACGGCACGCCCATGCCGGCGTTCGTCGATGCCCTCCAGCCCGAACAGCGATGGGCGATCAGCGACTTCATCGTCTCTCTTTCGGGGAGCACCGGACCCGGCTATTCGAACCTCGTCGTCGCCAAGCACGTCGATGACGCGATCGACCTGGCAAAGGGCGCCGCGAGCTTTGCAGCTGCCCCCGTGGCGCGATTTCCGATCGTAGGGCAGATCATGGAGCCGGGGCGTGCGTTCAACCCGCGCGCAACCGACGTCACCGTTCAGGCCATCTACGATGGCGAGTCGATCGCGCTCCTGGTGCGATGGCATGACATGAGCGCCCAGAAGACGGGGAAGAACGGGCCGTTGCTGCCAGTACCGATCGAGGAAGAAGAGAAGCCGGCTGCCGGCGAAGCCGCCGGCAGCGACGGCGGATCGTCGGGCAGCGTCTTCGGCGACGCCGAAGTCGCCCCGGGCGCAACCGGGCAGGCCGCAACCGACCCCTTTGCGGAGCCGGAAGCCGCGTCAGCGGGCCAGCCGTCCGAGTTCTCCGACGCAGTCGCGGTTCAGATTCCGTCGCAGACACCGACAGGCGCCCGCAAGCCGTACTTCATTTTCGGTGACGCCCAGAACCCGGTGGATCTGTGGTACTTCGATCTGGCCAGGCCCGATCCCCTTCAGTTCACGGGACGCGGCAGCAGCGCCATCGAACCCAACGACACGGGCGATCTCACAGGTGTCGCAACCTACGACAGCGGAGAATGGTCGGCCATCTTCAAACGGCCGCTTCGCGCAAGCTCGGGCGCCCCGTTCTCGCCGGGCGAGTTCATGCCGGTCGCCTTCTCGGTGTGGGACGGGTTCTCGCGCGAGCGCGGTAACCGACGCGGTCTGACGCAGTGGTTCTCGCTCTACGTGGAGCCAGAAGTCGTCGCCTCGGCCGTCGGCCCGATGGTGCAGACGGCGCTGCTCATTCTCGCCATCGAACTGATCGTCATCGGCTGGATGCGGTGGCGCTCGCGCGCAGACGCGAAAGCGCAAACAACAGCAGCCACCAGCGCGTGAGCTGTCCGCAGGCTATCCAGAGGACTCCATGTACAAAAGCATTTACGTTCCCGTTGACAACTCAGACCACTCCAACCGCGCTGTCGCGTGCGCCCTCGCGCTGGGCAAGGAGTTCTCCGCGAAACTGGTCGGCTGTCATGTCTACGCGGCGAAGCTGCACGATTACCGCTTCAGACAGATGGAGTACACGCTCCCCGAGGAGTACATCGAGGAAGTGGAGCTCGAGCGGCAGCGGAAGATTCACGACAGCCTCATCACCATGGGGCTCAAGCTCATTTCAGACAGCTATCTCGACGGCATGTCACGCCTCTGCAGAGAGTCGAACCTCGAGTTCGAGCCGCGGATGATGGACGGAAAGCACCACGCCGAAATCCTCAAGGATCTGGACGGATCAGCGCACGATCTCGTGGTGATCGGCGCCCTGGGGATCGGGCGCGCCAGGGACAGCGTGATCGGCTCGGTGTGCGAGCGCGTCGCCCGGCAGTGCGATCGTGACGTCTGGGTGGTCAAGCACGTGCCCGAGGCGGGCGAGCCCGAGCGGGACACGATCCTGGTCGGCATCGACGGAAGCCCGCAGTCCTTCGGCGCGTTCATGACCGCCCTCGACCTGGCCCGCGCGTTCGGCAAGAAGGTCGAGACGATCGGCGTCTACGATCCCTACCTGCACTACTCGGTCTTCAACGGCATCGTCAACGTCCTCACCGAGCAGGCGGCGAAGGTCTTCCGCTTCGAGGAGCAGAACCAGCTCCACGAGGAGATCATCGACACCGGGCTCGCGAAGATCTACCAATCGCACCTCGAGGTGGCCGAACGGATGGCGACCGAAATGGGCGTCGAGATCAAGAAGACGCTGCTCGACGGCAAGCCCTTCCAGAAGATCATCGACTACGCGCGCAAGACCAATCCATGGCTCCTCGTACTGGGGCGGATCGGCGTCCACAGTTCGAGAGATGAGAAGGCGCTCGGCAGCAATGTGGAGAACATTCTCCGCACCGCGCCGTGCGACATCCTGCTCTCCACGCGCCTCGAAGTGCCGCGAATCGATGTGCGGGCCGAGGAAACGGTCAGGTGGACACCCGAAGCCGAGGCGCGGATGACCCGCGTCCCCGAGCAAGTCAAGGGCATCGCGCGCACCGGCGTCCTGCGACTGGCCCTCGAGAAGGGGCATTCGGTGGTCACCAGCGCGGTGATTGACGAAGCGATGGATCGGTTCATGCCGAAGAGCGCCGCAACCGCGACCAAGGCGCTCGCAGAGGCAGTGGCTCTCGAACGTGCCAAGGCTGGCCCCATCTCGATGTGCCGGTCGTGCGGCGTCACCGCCACGCAGAGCGGCGCCGTGAAGTGCACGGTTTGCGGCGCCACGGATTTCGAGGTGATCTCGCGCGAGATGATCGAGCGGATCGCCGATGTCGAGGGCGGGCTCGAGGAGGAAACCACCTACGACGGTCGCAAGCTTCGGTGGACCGAGGAGGCCAGGAAGGGCCTCTGGACCATGAAGAATGCCTATCTACGCCGCCGCGTCAAGGCGCGTGTCGAAAAGAGCGCGCGCATGAAGCGGCTCGACGCGATCACGCTCGACTTCGCCCGGCAGGTGATCGAGGAGGAAACCGGAACGCCGCTCGACATCAAGACCTCCTCCGCCGACATGCCGCGCGCGAGCGCGACCGAAGGCACATCACCGCAGGGGGAGGCAGGCGCAGGCACACCAGGCGAGGCCAGGCTCGTGGCGCGTGACGAACGAAAGAACCCGTTGATCTCGACCTTCGACTGGACCAGCGACGCGGTGCAGCGGATCTTCCGGGTCCCGGCCGGCTTCATGCGGAACAAGACGCAGGAGCGGGTCGAGGAGATTGGACGGGAGCGCGCGGCGGTCACCATCGACCTTGCGCTCGTCGAGGATGGCATCGAGTTCGGGAAGAAGATGATGGCCGAGATGATGGCCACCTACTCGAGCCCGGCTTCTGCGGGCGAGAACCCCGGCGTCGGCGCCACGGCTCGGGAGTCTGCAGTTCCTGCGGCTGCGACAACGGCGCCCAGTCAGCCAGAGCCTGTGGGTGACGGCGGCTATCTCAACGAAGTGCGATCGCTGTCGGCTGCTCCTCGCCAGGGCTGATCCGTGTGGGATGTCGGCTTACCGCTTCTGTCGCACGGACGATGTGGCGCTTCTGGTCGATGCGCTGAACCGCTGCTGGTCTCCGCATTTTCCTGATGAGCCGTTCCTGACGGCGGCGGGGTTCAAGCGGTCGATTCGCGATCTTCAGGTCTGGTGCAGCAGCTGCATGGTGGCCTTCTCGGGCGCCGATCCGGTCGGCGTCCTGATTGGCGCGAAGCGGCCGTCCGGTACTCTCGTGCACAAGATCGCCGTTCATCCCGACCACCGGCGACAGGGTCATGGCCAGCACCTGCTCGCCTCGCTCGGATCAAAGCTCGCGATTCTTGGTCCTCCTCGAATGGTCGCCGAAGTTCCCGCAGCGCTCGCCACTGTCCAGGAGCTGTTGCGCGCGAGCGGGTATGTCGAGGAAGCGCTCCTGACCGACTACGTCCTGCACCTGGACCCGGGCGACTCCAACGCGTCCGAACAGGGCGGGCGATCGTCGCAGGCCCCCGCCGGTTTCGTCATTCCGGTGACGCTGGATGATCTCGCCGCCAACGGCCTCCTGGACGAGGCGCATCCGCAGGTCTGCTGGGAGCGTTCAATCGAAACCCTGACCGCACGGAAAGACGACATTCGAGGACTCGCCGTGGCCTCCGAGGAGCGAATCGAGGCATACGTCCTCTACGTGGATGCCGGAGTCAACCCGGACCGGCGCGACGAGCCGGGCCACCGCAATACCTCCGCAACGGCGGAGATCCTCTCGCTGTGCACCTTCGTCGAGGACGAGGGAGCCCGGCTGTCGCAACTGCTCGCTCGCATCCGCCTGCAGGGGGTGAGGACGCTCCGGTTCCCGAAAGTCCACCCCGCGGAGGTTCCGAACGAACTGGTGGAGGCGCTCGGGTTCCTCCCCGCCGCCGGGCATGTACGCTATGTCGCGACAGCGCAGTCCGCTTGATCTGCAGAAGGAACGAGCAGCCAGCACCAGGCGTTCCCCCGTCAGTAGCGGGCGCCACGCGCGTCGCTCCGGACGGTGTAAGCTAGCAACCCTCGGACTGAGTAGAAGATGAAGGGCTATCACGATATCGTCGGCGACGGAGGGTCCAGGGTCCTCGAGCAGGTAGCCGAGCAGCGGACCCGCATCACCGACAGCCTCGCCGGGGTGCGCCATCTGGTGGCCATAGGCTCGGGCAAGGGGGGCGTCGGCAAAAGCACCTTGACGCTGCACCTCGCGGGCGCGCTGCGAGCACGGGGGCTCCGGATTGCGATCCTCGACGCGGACTTCAACGGGCCGTCACAGGCGCGCATGGCCGGTGTTCAGGGCGCGCTGTTCGTGCCGGGCAGCCGTACGGTCGCGCTCCCGCGGACACGGAACGGGATCGGGGTCTTCTCTATGGGCTCCCTCATTCCCGAGTCGGAATCGCTCGAGTTCCAGAGCGCGTCGCACGGCGAATCCCACACCTGGCGCGCCACCAGGGAGTTTGCGCTCCTCGGCGAGATCCTCGAATCCTTCGAGTGGGGAACGCTCGATCTGCTGCTGTTCGACCTACCGCCCGGCGCCGAGCGAAGCGTACAGTATGCCGACTTTCTCGAACCGCGGACCTCGTTCCTGCTCGTGACGATCCCGTCCGAGGTGGCGCGAGGCGTGGTCGCGCGATCGGTGGCCGCCCTCTCGAAGGGAGCCAATCGCCTCCTTGGCTACGTCGAGAACATGAGCGGCTACTACTGCCGCGACTGCAACGCCATCAAACCGCTCTTTGCGTCATCCCAAACCGCCGACCCGGCTCAGGGCAGGCCGCCGGGACTGGAGATCCCCTGCCTCGGGACTGTGCCGTTCGATCCTGAGCTTGCACGGCTCTGCGATGCGGGACTCCCTCTCACCGAACTGCCAGACTCGCCCGTGGGCCGGGCCCTGGACCACGTGGCTCAGCAACTGCTGGACACCCTCGAATCCGCAAGACCGGCGTCAGCTCATGACGTGCTCGAGCTGCAGCCCGGCAAGGAGCCATCGCGATGAAGTTCCTCTGCGTCCCGTGCGACACCCCGATGAAGCTTCGGGCCCTCAGCCCGCCCGAGCGCGGCTCGCTCTCGGTGGCGTACGAGTGTCCTGAGTGCGGCTACGAGATGGCGATGCTGACCAACCCGTTCGAGACACAGCTCGTGCAGTCTCTCGGCGTCCGGATCGGCCCCGCCGAAACGTCCGCGGAGGCGGACACGCGTGCGGCCGGCGGCCTTCGCGCCGACGGCGCTGCGGCGACTACCGGCTGCCCGTTCGCAGCCATGATGCCGGCAACGAACGGTGCGCCAGCTGACCCGATCGGCGAGTCGATCCCCGTTCGGTGGACGTCCGGCGCCGAGGCGCGGCTCGCGAACATCCCTGCCTTCGTGCGCCCGATGGCGAGAACCGGCATCGAAAAATTCGCCCGTGACAAGGGGACCCACGAAGTGGATGAGGCGATCCTCGACTCGGCCCGCGACTTCTTCGGCATGTGACCATGCCGTACGCGGACACGCACCCCTTCGATGCGGCTCAGGGCAGCCCTTCCGGCGCGGCCCAGAGCGGGAACTTCGCCCGGCCGTACGTGGTCTCCTGGAACCTGACCTACCGCTGCAACCTCGCGTGCGAGCACTGCTATCTCGACGCCGGTCCCACACCGCTGGTCGGCACGGAGAACTTCGCTGATCGGAGCGAGCTCGGCACCGAGGAATGCTTCCGGATCATCGAAGAAATCGCCGCCTTCGCGCCCGAGTGCGTCACGATTCTCACGGGCGGAGAGCCGCTCCTTCGGCGCGACATTCTCGACATCGTCAGGCGCGCGGCGGAGCGTGGACTGTGGGTCGTCGTCGGCACCAACGGCGTGAGCGTCACCGAGAACCTGGCCAGGCGCCTCGCGGAGGCCGGAGCGCGAGGGCTCTCGCTGTCGCTTGATGCCCTCGATCCCGATCGTCACGACCGCTTCAGGAACGTCCGGGGCGCCTGGCGGAATACGGTGCAGGGGGCCGAGATCCTGAACAGGACCGGACTGCCCTTCATCGTGCAGACGACCGTGGGCTCGCATAACCGCGGCGAGCTCGAGGCGATTGCCGACTTCGCGTACGAACGGCTGGCGGCGAAGGTCTGGAACCTTTACTTCCTGGTGCAGACCGGACGCGGGCAGTTCGTGTCGGACATCACGCCGTCTCAGTACGACGAGGTTCTTGCCTCCCTGTACTCCATCCAGAGGAAGTACGACGGCCGGATGCTTGTGAACGCGAAGTGCGCACCGCACTACGTCAAGACCGTCCTCGAGAGATCCGGAGCCGACACCGATCAGGTGCCGAGCCAGATCAGGACATACTCCGGCGGGGCGGGCGGATGTCCGGCCGGGACGCATTACATGGGCATACGGCCGAACGGGGATGTGACGCCGTGTCCGTACCTTCCGGTCTTCGCGGGGAGTCTTCGCACGTCCACGCTCACCGACCTCTGGACCTCGTCGTCTCTGTTCGCCGATATTCGCCGCCGCACCTCGCTCGGCGGGCGATGCGGCGCGTGCGAGATGAACGGACAGTGTGGGGGCTGTCGCGCCCGCGCCTACGGGATGACCGGCGACGTGATGGCGGAGGATCCCCTCTGCACCCACGTCCCCGGCACGTTGGCCGCATCCCCGCTGCTTCTGTCGCGTAGCGTTGGCGACGGCGTCGGCATCGGCGGGAGTGCGGGCGTCACGCAGGCGCAGGGAATTCCGGCGATTGAGTACGGGCCGGAATCGCCGCGGACCATCGAGTGGGACGACGCGGCCGCCGCACGGATGAAGAAGATCCCGGCGTTTGTCCGCGGCATGGTGTCGAGGGCCGTCGAGGAGTCCTGCCGCAAGAACGGCATCAGCCGAGTGACGGTCGAGGAGCTCGAGCGGATACGCGCGCGGATGCCGACGCCGAAGATATTCGGGTAAGGAGCGCTCGACGACGCTTCAGCGGAGGCGAGCCCTTGGCCGTCCTACCGACGGCGCGCTCGCGAGCCTACCGGAAGGGGTCCGATTCCAATGTGGACGCCTCAGCAACCCGCTCGTCCATCCATTTCTGGAACTCGTCCGCCGTCTCGACGGTGACAAAACCGCGCATGCGGTAATGGCCAAGACCGCAGAGCTGCGCGCAGGCGATCTCGTACTGGAACTCGGGATTTCCGGTCTGCGCCTTCATCGCCTGCGTCGTGACGGTGGGGATGAACCAGACGGGAATCGTGAGGCCAGGGATGATGTCCTGCTTCACGCGAAA
>JBKJMH010000165.1:0-3787 GCA_046596625.1 Vicinamibacterales bacterium
CGCACCAGCGCCCGCTCGACCGGCACACCCATCTGGTGAATCTGCTCCAGCACCTGCTCGCCATCATCGGCATAGAACTGCAGCCGCTCCGGCAGCTGTTCGATGTGCGAGGCAATCGTCGCCAGCCGGTCGGCGTTGGCAGCCCGCGCCTCGTCGGTCATGCGCACTTCGAGCACCTCACGCGTGACGTAGCGCGCAATCAGCTCACGCGGCGAGCCTTCCGCGACGATGCGCCCCTTGTCCATCACGAGGAGGCGGTCGCACAACTGTTCGGCTTCATCCATGTAGTGCGTCGTGAGCAGCAGCGTGGTGCCCTGGCGCTTCAGGCGATAGAGTCGCTCCCAGATGAGATGACGCGCCTGCGGGTCGAGGCCGGTGGTCGGTTCGTCGAGCAGGAGCAGCTCCGGTTGGTTGACGAGTGCGCGCGCGATGGTGAGACGCCGCTTCATGCCGCCCGACAGCGGTTCGACCTGCGAGTCGCCGCGTTCGGCCAGTTGCACGAACGCCAGCAGTTCCTCCGTCCGCTCACGCGCCACCTGCTGCGGGATGTCGAAGTAGCTCGCGTACATCAGCAGGTTCTCGCGCACCGTGAGCTCGGCGTCGAGGTTATCAGCCTGCGGCACCACGCCGAGGCGCGCCTTGATAGCGCTGGCGTCGGTGCGCGGATCACAGTCGAACACGCGGAGGTCGCCCGAGGTGACGGGCGACGCGCACGCGATCATGCGCATGGTGGACGTCTTGCCCGCCCCGTTCGGCCCGAGAAAGCCGAAGGCCTCGCCCGGGCGCACCTCGAAGTCGATGCCGTCGACAGCCGTGAACGACGCGAAGGACTTGCGGAGCTGGCGGGCAAGCACCAGCGGTCCCGATGCGGAGGGCATCCGGGATTGTAATCAGGATCGCGAAGCTATTGCCCGACGAGGTAGAGCTCTCCGGTTGGGGCGGGCAGACCGCCCTCGGGCTCGATCGACACGGCCATTCCCGTCGGCACTGGCGCATCGGCCGCAACGTCGAACCGCACGGTGACGCTCCCCTGCTCGTCGGGACGCAGGAGGCCAGCGCTGACCGGCGCTCCAGGAGTAAGGAACCAGAGCTGGTAGATGCGGTTGTTCGGCAGCGGCGGCAGGTTGGTGGCGGCAAAGAGCAGGCCGCGCGAGCGGCTCACGAAGGCGCGACCACGAGCAGCGGGCGCCACCGCCTGACCGTTGAGGCGCAGGTCGAGTGCATCAGGCGCCGTCAGCAGCGCCAGGCTGGCCCGCGCCGTCGACGTGGCGCTGGTCGCTGTCTGCAGTTGCTGTTCAGTGTCCTGGAGACGGGCGACTGCACTCACGAGCTGCCCCTGTACGCCGTCGAGCCTGGCACGCAGCGTCATCGCATACATGCCGACACCCGCGGCCACGAGCAGGCTCGCAGCTGCGGCAAGCCAGCCGGACAGGTTGGAGCCGCGCGGTCCGCGCGAGTCCGCGGTTCGAGCCCGCGACTCGAAGGGCACCACGTGCGACGGCTCACGCGTAGCGGTCGCCGCGCGCAGCACACGGTCGCGCAGATGCGACGGTGGCTCCGCGTCCGTCGCGGCATACGGCAAGGCTGCCACTACCGCGCCGAGCGATCGCACCTCCGCCTGGCACTCGGAGCAGGTGGCGAGGTGCACCTCGAACGCCAGCCGGTCATCCAGCGCCAGCGCGCCGAGAACGTAGAGGCCGGAGTCGTCGCCGAGGCGATCGTGTTCAGCGCTCATGAGGCCGCTCCCGCAAGGCTGTCGCGCAGCTTCAGCAATCCCTGACGCACCCGCGTCTTGATGGTGCCGAGCGGCACCTCCAGGTGCTCCGCGATCTCGGCGTGCGTAAAGCCCTCGAAGAAGGCGAGTTCCACCGCCAGGCGCTGCAGCAACGGCAACGACGACATGGCCTGCTGCACGGCTTCGGCCCGCCTGGACCAGTCGAGCTGTATATCCTGTCCCGGCGCCATATCGGTGGTATCCATCGGCCCGTCATCGTCAGCCGGCTGCGGCCGCACGCGGCGGCGCCGGATCAGGTCGATGGCGCGGGTCCTCGCCATGTTCATCAGCCACGCCACCACCTGGCCGCGCTCGGCATCGAAGCGATCGGCGCGTGTCCACGCCTGCACGAACACGTCCTGCGTCAGGTCCTCCGCATCGCCCCGGTCGCGCACAATGCGCAGCGCGAGGGCATAGACAAAACGGCCGTGTCGATCGTACAGCTCGGACAGTCCACCCTCGTCGCCGCGCTTCATGCGCTCGAGTGCGTGGTGATCGTCGGTCGTCGTGCGCATCGTGCTGGCCATGGCCAGTAGAAGTGACAGCATCGGGCTCCTGGCAGGAGGCGGCGGCAACGGCCGCCGACGTCGTGCCGAGGTATCTTACCAATTCACCGCGAGGTCCTGTCCCTGCAGACTTTACGCACGCCGCCCGGATCCGGATTGGTGACGGGCAGTCGTGAATCGGGACACGGTGGTCAAGGCCGAACGCGGACGTACTTCTGCAAGCGCTTCGGTGCGGGCTCGCCGCCGTAGATATTGCCGTCACGGTCGACGGCGACGAACTCGGCACCGTTGCCGACGGTGGTGCGCGGGTCGCCCCACGGGAACTGGATGAACCAGTGCACCCAGCCGCTCTTCGCGTCGCCGATGCGAATCCCCTCTTCCCACCCGGGGTTCTGCACGTCGTCCGACTCGGAATCGGCCACGTAGATCTGATCCTTGTTGTCGAAGGCGATACCGCTCGGCTTGCCGAACTGCGTCCAGGGCGTCGAGAGCGACGTGCCTTCCTGGTCGAAGAGCTGGATGCGGTTGTTGCCCCGGTCGCCGACGAACACCCGGCCGCGCGAGTCCATCGCAATCGCGTGGATGGAGCGGAATTCGCCCGGCGCGTAGCCAGTCTTGCCCCACGCCTTCACGAACCGTCCCTCTTTCGAGAGCTTCACGATGCGGTTGTTGCCATTCTCGCCGTGGCCATCAGCGATGAACACGTCGCCGCCCGGCGACACGACGACGTCACTGGGCGACGTGAACTGGTTCGGCGCGCTCCCCTCCTGCCCGGGCGTGCCCAGCGTCAGCAACACGTTCCCCTGCGGGCTGAACTTCACGACGATGTGGCCCCGCGCGTCACCTTTGGGGATGCGGTTGGTGGCCACGGCGTCGGTGACCCACACGTTGCCGTCCTTGTCGACATCGAGCCCGTGCGGCCAGATGAACAGGCCACCACCGAAGGTCTTCGTCACCTTTCCGTCGGGGCCGAACTGGACAATGGGGTCGGTCTTCGAATCGCGGCACTCGTCGCCGAACCGCGACTGTTCCTCGAGCCGCTCGCAGCGGACGACCGCCCACACATGCTGGCCATCGGGATCGACGACGGTCTTGCCGACGGCGCCCATCGGCTTGCCGTTCGGCAACTGCGCCCACCCTTCGGCGATGCGATACGGATTGGGCAGGCCCTGCGCCTCGGCGCCCTGGCGGACACCGGCAAACGCGACGATGGCCCCTGCAACGAGAACGGCGACGATGTGTGGCTGACGCATGCTGCGCTCCTGACTGATGAAAAGGAGCGGGGATTATATGCCGAGGGCGGCGCCCGCAGCGTGACGGCCGTTCTACGTGCGTCGCGCGCCCACGGGGCGCCGCCGGACGGGCGACGGGCGCGGCTGCAGCGCCGACGAGGCCTCGTCCACGAGCTGCCCCAACTGCTGCATCCGCTCACCACCGAGACACGCCGACATCTGCTGCTGTACGGCGCGCCACGAGCCGACCGCGCGGTTGAATCGTTTGCGCCCAT
>JBKJMH010000187.1:0-7684 GCA_046596625.1 Vicinamibacterales bacterium
GTCTTGAACCCCTCGATCGCTTCCGCGTCGCTGATGTGGGCGTATTCGGCGCGTCCGATGTGCCGCAGGTACGCGTGCTCGGGGCCGATGGCCGCGTAGTCGAGCCCGGCCGACACCGAGTGCGTCATCTCGATGTTGCCGTCCTCGTCCTGGAGCACGAACGTGCGCGTGCCCTGGAGGACGCCCATGCTGCCGCCGGCGAAGCGGGCCGCGTGCCGGCCCTTCTCGATCTGCTCGCCGCCGGCCTCGACGCCGATCAGGCGCACGCCGGCGTCGGCGACGAACGCGTCGAAGATGCCCATGGCGTTGCTACCGCCACCGACACACGCCACCACTGCCTCAGGCAGGCGACCGGTCTGCTCGAGGATCTGCTGGCGTGCCTCCCGTCCGATCACTTTCTGGAAATCGCGCACCATCAGCGGATACGGGTGCGGCCCAAGCGCCGAGCCGAGCAGGTAGTAGGTATTGGTGACGTTGGTGACCCAGTCGCGCATCGCCTCGTTGATGGCGTCCTTCAGCGTCCGGCTGCCGGCATCGACGCCGATCACCTCGGCGCCGAGCATGCGCATGCGGACCACGTTCAACGCCTGCCGGGCCATGTCGTCCACGCCCATGTAGACGTGACACTCGAGACCGAGGAGGGCGCAGGCGGTGGCCGTGGCCACGCCGTGCTGCCCGGCGCCGGTCTCGGCCACAATCCGCTTCTTGCCCATGCGCACGGCGAGCAGCGCCTGGCCGAGCGCGTTGTTGATCTTGTGCGCGCCGGTGTGGGTGAGGTCTTCGCGCTTGAGGAAGATGCGCGCGCCGCCAGAGGCGGCCGACAGACGCTGCGTCTCGTAGACCGGTGTGGGCCGGCCTACGTAGTGCTTCAGCAAGCGCGCCAGTTCACTCTGGAACGTCAGGTCGTCGCGCACCTCATAGTAGGCACGCTGGAGTTCCTCGATCGGCTCGACGAGCGTCTCCGGCACGTATTTGCCGCCGAAGGGTCCGAAATAGCCGCGATCATCAGGGTCGCGGCGCACAGGAGTCTGCATCGTTCCTCACTGCGCACGGCCGTCCGCGCGCGTTCCAGATGTTCAGCTTCGCGCCACGCCGCGAAGCGCCTCGAACAGCGCCCGGAGCTTCTCCGGGTTCTTGATGCCGGGCGCGTCCTCGACGCCCGACGAGACGTCGATTCCAAACGGCCGCACGGTCGTCACCGCCTCGGCCACATTCGCCGGCGTGATGCCGCCGGCCAGCACGATCGGACGCTGCCGTGCCAGTACGGCCGCGGCGACCCAGTCCGCCCTCACGCCGGTGCCGCCACGGTTGACCTGATCGTCAGCGTCCACCAGCAGGCGCACGCGCGACGGCCACAGCGTGGCCGTCGTCTCGTCGATCCGCCCCACCGCTTTCACCACCGGCACGGCCAGTTCGCCGAGCAGGTCTGGCGTTTCGTCGCCGTGCAACTGCACCGCGCCGAGCCCCACCTGTGCCGCCACCGCGTTCATGCTGGCGGCTGACTCGTTGACGAACACGCCGACCGGCGTGACGAACGGCGGCAGCGTCCGCACGATGACGCGCGCCTGTTCCGGCTCGACGTATCGCCGGCTCGCCGGCCAGAAGATGAAGCCGATGGCCGTCGCCCCGTGCGCCACAGCAACGGCGGCATCCTCGGCCCGCGTGATGCCGCAGATCTTCACGAGCATCAGGCGCCGCCCAGCAACTGCGCCAGCGACGCGCCGGGGTCGGGCGACGACATGAAGCGTTCGCCGATGAGGAACGCGCCGTAGCCGAGCCCGGAGAGCCGCAACAGATCCGCCGAGGTCTTCAGTCCACTCTCGCTCACGGCGGTCACGCCCGTCGGCATCATCGACACCAGCGTCTCGGACGCGTGCACGTCGACGACCAGCGTGCGCAGGTTGCGGTTGTTCACGCCGATGATGCGCGCACCCGAATCGATGGCCACGCGCAGTTCGTCCGCCGCGTGCACTTCGATGAGGGTGTCGAGGCCGAGCTCGGCAGCGAAGGCGGCCAGCCGCTGCAGTTCGGCCGGCGTGAGGGCCGCCACGATCAGCAGCGCCGCATCCGCGCCCATCGCCCGCGCCTCGAGCAACTGGTATTCCGAGACGATGAAGTCCTTGCGTAACAACGGCGTGGCCACGGCCGCGCGTACGGCCTCGACGTGCGCCGGGGAGCCGTCGAAGAACGTCGGCTCGGTCAGCACCGAGATGGCCGCGGCACCAGCCGCCGCGTAGCCCGTCGCGATCGCTACCGGGTCGTAGTCCGCACGCAGGACCCCTCGCGAGGGCGAACGCCGCTTGCACTCGGCGATGACGTTCCAGCGGTCGGTGCGCGACAGCGCCGCGGTGAAGACGCCCGGACGCGGCATGCGCGCCGCCGCGCGCCGTTCCAGTGCCGCCTGCGGTTCTCGCGCGGCGCGTGCCGCCGTCAACGTTTTGGTCGCCGCGACGATGGTGCCGAGCAGATCGGCGACGGGCGTCTGCACGTCGCTCATGATGCGGCTCCGGCCTCGTCTGCCTGCGATAACGAGACGAGCCGCGCCAGCGTGGCTTTCGCATCGCCGCCATCGATCGCACGTCCGGCCTGGTGCATGCCGTCGCGAATCGACTCGGCCCGGCCAGCCACGAACAGGGCCGCGCCGGTGTTCAGCAGCACCACGTCGCGCGCGGCTCCCAGCACACCGTCGAGCACGCTCGTGATGATGGCCGCGTTCTCGGTCGCCGATCCGCCCATGAGTGCACCCGGTGCCGCCTTGTGCAGGCCGACGTCGCCGGGGTGCAGGTAGAAGGTCTTCACCGCTCCGTCGCGGCACTCGGAGATCTTGGTGTAGCCGGTGGTGGAGATCTCGTCGATGCCGTCGGCGCCGTGCACCACCCACGCCCGTTCCGAGCCGAGCAGCATGAGCGAGCGCGCCAGCAGTTCGGTGAACTCCGATCGCGGCACGCCGACGATCTGGCGCGTGGCGCCGGCGGGGTTGGTGAGCGGCCCGAGCAGGTTGAACGCGGTACGGACGCCCAGCGCTCGGCGCGTCGGCCCAGCGTGGCGCATGGACGGATGGAACGTCGGTGCGAAGAAGAAGCCGATGTGTGCCTCGGCCAGGCAGCGCTCGACCACGGCTGGCGCCGCACCGACATTCACACCAAGCACTTCGAAGACGTCGGCGCTGCCGGACAGGCTCGACACCGACCGGTTGCCATGCTTGGCCGTCTGCACGCCGCAGGCGGCCAGCACGATCGCGGCACAGGTAGAGATGTTGAAGGTGCCCGACCGATCACCGCCGGTGCCGCAGGTGTCGAACACGACCGGGAATGAACGCGACAGCGGCACGGCATGCGCCCGCATGGTGCGCGCCAGTCCGACGATCTCCGCCGGACGCTCCCCCTTCATCGCCAGGCCGATCAGAAAGCCGGCGATGTGCGCCTCCCCCGCCCGCCCGGCCATGACCTCGGCCATGGCGGCCGAGGCCTCCGCGCTCGTCAGGTCTTCGCGCCGGATCAGCTTCTCGATGAGTGCGGGGAACATCAGTCGAGCCGGCCTTCCAGGAAGTTGCGCAGGATGTGGCGCCCTTCACTCGTGAGAATCGACTCGGGATGGAACTGGACGCCGTGAATCGGCAGCGTCCGGTGTCGCAACCCCATGATGACGCCGTCGCCCTGCGTGCGCGCGGTCACCTCGAGGTCGGCCGGAAAGTCTTTCTCGGCCACCACCAGCGAGTGATAGCGCGAAGCCTCGAACGGCGACGCCAGCCCGGTGAAGACGCCGCGTCCGTTGTGTTCGATGGCGGACGTCTTGCCGTGCATCGGCGCGGTGGCCCGCACGACCGACCCGCCGAACACCGCGCCAATCGCCTGGTGACCAAGGCAGACGCCAAAGGTCGGCGTCGTCGGGCCGAGTTCGCGAATGACCTCCAGCATGATGCCAGCGTCTTCCGGCCGGCCAGGTCCCGGCGACAGCACGATGCAGTCGGGCGTCATCGCCTTGATGTCGGCCACCGTCACCTCGTCGTTGCGGCGCACCGTGACCGCGGCGCCGAGTTCGCCGAGATACTGCACGAGGTTGTAGGTGAACGAGTCGTAGTTATCGAGCACAAACACCATCACAGACCTGCCTGCGCGAGTTGGAGCGCGGTGAGGAGCGCCCGCGCCTTGTCGCGCGTCTCCTCGTACTCCGCGGTCGGGTTGGAGTCCATCACGATGCCGGCTCCCGCCTGCACGTAGGCCTTGCCCTCGGACATGATGATGGTCCGGATGGCGATGCAGAAGTCGAGGTTGCCGGCGAAGTCGAGGTAGCCCACGGCGCCGGCATACAGCCCGCGTCCCGACGGCTCGAGGTCGTGGATGATCTGCATCGCGCGCACCTTGGGTGCGCCGGATACGGTGCCAGCCGGGAAGCACGACACGAGGGCATCGAGCCGATCGCACTCGCTCGACAGGCGCCCTTCCACCACCGAGGTCAGATGCATGACGTGGGAGAAGCGTTCGAGCCCCATGAACTGCGGCACCCGGACCGACCCGAAGTCGCATACCCGGCCGACGTCGTTGCGGCCGAGGTCGACCAGCATCACATGCTCGGCGCGCTCCTTCTCGTTGCGCTTCAACTCCTCAGCCAGCCGCAGGTCCTCCTCGGCGGTCTTGCCGCGGCGGCGAGTGCCGGCAATGGGATGGGTCTCGACGCGCGAGCCCTCGACGCGCACAAGCATCTCCGGCGATGAACCGACCACCGACACGCCGGCCATGCGGATGAAGTACATGTAGGGCGACGGGTTCACGTGGCGCAGTGCCCGGTAGACGGTGAACGGGTCGGCGCCGACCTCGGCCTGGAAGCGTTGCGAGAGCACGACCTGGTAGATGTCACCGGCGGCGATGTGCTCCTTCGCTGTGCGCACCTGCGTCTCGAACGCCTCACGCGTGAAGTTCGAGGTGAACTGCAGTTCGTCGCCGTGCGACTTCTTCGTCACCGACAGGTTGCGCTCGAGTTCCCGCTCGAGGAACCCGATCTTGGCCACCGCGAATTGGTAGAGCGCTTCGAGGTCGTCGTCGGCGGTGATGCGCGCGTTGGCGATGATGAGGATCCGGTGCTGGACGTGATCGAACGCCAGCACGGTATCGAACAGCATGAAGCCGGCATCGTCGGCGCCGTCAACTCCGTCACCGAGGTGGCCGAGCACCGGCTCGAACCAGGTCGACGCACCGTAGCCGAAGTAGCCGACCGCCCCGCCCGTGAAGCGCGGCAAGTCGGACACGAACGGCGACTGGTAGTCGGCCATCAGCGTCCGCAGCGTGTTGATGAAGGGCGCGTCGCTCTGCGTCACCTCGCCGGCACGCTCGATCGTCGTCGTGCCGTCCGCAGCGCGGAGGATGAGGAACGGGTCCTTGCCGAGGAACGAGTAACGGCCGACGTGCTCGCCGCCCTCCACGCTCTCGAGCAGGAAGGCGTAGTCGGCGTCTTCCGCGATCTTCAGGAACGCCGACACCGGCGTCAACAGATCGGCCACGATCTCCTTGCAGACCGGGACGAACGTACCGCGGCGGGCGAGTTCCGTGAACTCCTCAAACGAGGTGATTCTCATCTGCCTTGAACTCCGAAAGCCGCTTCACGGCGGCGGCGCGCATCACACCAGCAGGCGGCTTCACGCCGGTCCACCACTCGAACTGTTCCTGGGCCTGACCGACGAGCATGTCGAGCCCGCCGATCGTGTCGGCTCCGGCCGTGGCCGCATCGCGCAGCAACCGTGTCGTGACCGGGTTGTAGATGAGGTCGTACACCACGCCGCGCGACTGGAGCGCCGACGCCGGCAGCGGACTCTGGTCCATCCGCGGGTGCATGCCGACCGGCGTGCAGTTCACGAGCAGATCCCACGAGTTGGTGGCGGGCACGAACGGCCCGACCGCGGCCGACACCAGCAATGCCACCGCCTCCGCCTTCTTCGCGTCGCGTGCATGCACCGTGACGCGCGCACCCGCGCCGGCAAGCGCCACCGCGACGGCCCGCGCCGAGCCGCCCGCGCCAAGGATCGAGGCTCGCCGTCCGGCCAGCGGCACGCTCCGTTCGCGCAGCGGCTGAAGGAACCCGGAGACGTCGGTGTTGCGCGCTGCCCAGTGGTCGCCCGTCATGCGGAGCGTGTTGAGCGCCCCGACGGTGCGCGCCAGTTCGTCGACCTCCTGCACGCGGTCGAAGAGCGACACCTTGTAGGGGATGGTGACGCTCGCGCCCTTCAGCCCGAACGCCCGCGCAAACCCGATGAAGTCGTCGGTGTCCGCGGCCGGCAACGGCAGGTAAACCGCATTGATGCCGGAAGCGGTGAAGGCGGCGTTGTGCACGGCCGGCGACACCGAATGCGACACCGGCAGGCCGACCAGACCGTAGATGTCCGTGTCCGCGCTGATCGAGCGGTAGCGAAACTGCTCGATCAGGCGGCTGGCACTCAGCTGCCCCACATCGCGCACGCCGCCCGCGTAGGTCCATGCCGAGCCGAACCGCTGCGCCAGGATGCGCGTCGCGACACCGGCATCACCCATCGCGATGAGCACCGCCCGCTCATCGGCGCCGAACGTGCGGCTCAGGTCCAGCAGCGTGATGCAGTCGGCAAGCCGGCTCGCCTTGACCGCGATCTTCACGATCGCCGCGCCCGTCGCCCGCATCGCTCTGGCCTGCCCGGCGAGGTCGGCGGGAACGCCGTCGAAGTCGTGCGCCGAGATGACGATGCGCCGGCCGTAGTCGGCGAGGAGGTCGGAAAAGTTCGCGCGCCACTCGACGTCGACGAATTCGGCACCGAGTTCGAGCGCCTGCCTGAGGATGGCCCGCCGCTCGTCCTCCGACCCCGTGAAGCCACCGCCCTCCCATTTCGCCCGGCAGGTGACGATGACCGGCAGGCGGCGCCCCTCGAGGGCCGCCGCGACGTCCGGGTCGCTGACGCTGTCGAGCCTGAGCTCGACGAGGTCGGCGTCGATGACCAGATCGCGCTGCCGACGGAGTTCGGCGGTCGTCGGCGCGGTGATGGTGACGCAGAGAAGTGGGGTCGTAGTCACAAGGTCCAAAAAAAAAGCCTCTTCAACCGGTGGCTGAAGAGGCAGTCAAGTCGTCGCGCGATGGCAGGTCAGGCCAGAGCGATTGCCTCTTCGGACGTGCACCAATACCACCACGCCGCGAGGCACACGGATGCCGGGGTGGAAGGCTGGGCGAAATGAAGAGGTGCGTGACCAGTCACGAGAGTCTGGACGTTAACAGATGGCCGTCTGCGGTGTCAATTGGAAAAGCCCATTTCTCCTTGACCAGTAAGCACTTCTCCCCTATAACCGAAATTGATTCCCATGAAAGTCCAACGCCTCGCTCTTGCTGTCAGCCTGTCACTTCTCGCTCTGTCAGCTCTGCGGGCGGCCACCCCTCAGATGGACGTCGCCGACATCCGTCCGGGCATGGTCGGCATCGGCCGCACCGTGTTCGATGGCACGCAGGTCCAGGAGTTCCGGGCCAACATCATCGGCGTCATCGAGAACGTCATAGGCACGCAGCGAAACCTCATTCTCGCCAGGCTCGAAGGCGGACCGTTGGCCAACACCGGCGTCATCGCGGGCATGAGCGGGTCGCCCGTCTACATCGACGGCAAACTCATTGGCGCCGTGTCGTACGCCCTCGGCAGCTTCTCGAAGGAGCCGATCGCCGGCATCACGCCGATCGCCGA